>CAMADY010000028.1 GCA_945831805.1 uncultured Prevotellaceae bacterium | reverse complement strand
ACGACCCCGAGATTACAAATCACGTGCTCTGGCCAACTGAGCTAAAGAGGCATTTCCTTGCGTCCGGCAACCGCCCATTTAAAGACGGTCGTTTTGATTTCGGATGCAAAGGTACACATAATTTTTCAAACCACCAAACTTTTTTGCAAGTTTTTTAATGATTTCTTGATTTTTCCTTTAATTTCGTAAGTTTCACCTTTAAAGCGTCAACACAAAGGTCTATGCCTTCTTCGAATGTGTCGCATGTCTTATCGACAAACTGTGTTCCGCCAGGTATCGTCACGCTGATGCTCGTCTCCTTGTTGAGAGCGGTAGCAGGCTTGACAACTTTTAATGACACCTCTACTTTCTGTATATCTTCGTAAGACTTAGCGAGCTTCTCCACTTTCCTGGTGGCAAACTCCTGTAATTTCTCTGTTGCGTCAAAATGGACGGCCTGAATTTTAATTTCCATAGTGTGTAAGATTAAATGATTAGTAAACTCGCATCAGGCTCTCGGGTGAGCCTTGGTATATGACTTCCTGAGCTCCTCGAACGTGACGTGCGTATAGATCTGCGTAGTATTGAGGCTTTCGTGCCCCAGCAGTTTCTGTACGCTTCCCAGCTTGGCGTCATGGTTGAGCATGGCGGTAGCGAAGGAGTGTCGCAGGACGTGCGGCGAGCGTTTCTTCTGCGTCGTGACCATCGACAGATACTTCCTCACAAGTGCATAGACTTGCGCGTCGGTCATCTGCAATCCCTTGTCGTTGCGGAAGAATGCCCCGGTAGTGTCGGCGGCGGGGATGTCCCTGTCACGCATGTCGGCATAAAGCCTCAGCGCTTCAACGATTTCCTTGCCGAGAGGCACTATCCTCTGCTTGCGTCTCTTTCCTGTCACCTTCATCTCGCAGTTGGTCAGACTCACGTCCTGATCTCTCAGTGCTATGACTTCTGCCCGTCTGATTCCCGTGCTATATAATAATAATAATAATGTACGTGCGCGCACATCCTTTATATTATTATAGTCCCACGTGAGTCCGTCGAAGAGTTCGTTGGCTTCCGCCTCCTTGAGAAACACCGGCAGTGTCTTCTCCTTCTTCGGTCCCTGGACGTTGTGTGCAGGATCCTTCGTTACGATGCCTTTCCTCAGTGCATATCTGAAGAGCGACTTTACGGCTGACAGCTTCTTGCATGTGTTGGTGGCTCTATAGCCGCGGTCCATCATGTCCTCCACCCAGTCGCGTATGATGTCGCTGTCGGCATCTTCGAGGTTCATGTTGCCGTCGAGTCCTTTGACGAACAGTGTGAAGTCTTCGAGGGCATCACTGTAGGTTGTCACCGTCAGTGGTGATGCCTCCCGCTCCGCCTGCATGTATCTTAGGAACTCTTCAACAATCATGTTGCGAATTTACGGAAAAAAATTCAGACTACCAAATTTTCCGTAAGGTTTTAAGGTTTTTTAGCGGTTCTTGATGGTAGCTTTGTAATAGCTATGCTTTTACGTTGTAATAGCTATGCAATTAGGATGTAATCACTATGCTTTTACACTGTAATCGCTATGCTTTTACGAGGCCATAGCCTCACTACTGCGCAAGCGCCTCAAAACCAGAACCTTCCGAGGAGCGATAATTACTTCTCCTCGTTGTCGCGCAGCTGCTGTACATAAATAGCGTGCTCCATCTTGAGGCGCTTAAGTACAGAAGGCTTGTTGAACTGCTGACGTGCACGGAGTTCCTTCACTACACCAGTCTTCTCAAACTTTCTCTTAAACTTCTTCAGGGCGCGCTCGATGTTCTCGCCTTCCTTAACAGGTACAATAATCATTGCTTTGTCTTTAATTTTTAATGAGTTAATAAAATTTGTCAATGCCCGGTAGCGGCGTATTTTGAGGTACGCATACTCGAAAGCGGGTGCAAAGGTACTACTTTTTTCTGAATTACGCAAGTTTTTCGTGTTAAAATGTTGATTTCGAGCCAAAGAAGTAGAAAAATTAGCAAATTGTTGCAAAAACAGTAATTTTTCTGTCAAAATGTTTTGATATATGGCAAATTATTAGTAATTTTGCAGTCGCAAAACCACCATTTCTGGATTTTGTGACAAAAAATTGTATTTATCAGGACACATATTTCACAATAATACATTTCTATTATGGCAGAAGAATTAGACATTAAGGAGTTAGACCAGGTAGTAGTTCGCTTCTCTGGTGACTCTGGCGACGGTATGCAGCTCGCCGGTAACATCTTCTCTACGGTATCCGCTACCGTAGGTAACAGTATTTCTACATTCCCAGACTATCCAGCCGACATCCGCGCCCCACAAGGCTCACTGACTGGTGTGTCAGGTTTCCAGGTACACATCGGTGCCGGACAGGTTTACACTCCTGGCGACCAGTGCGACGTGCTCGTTGCTATGAACGCAGCAGCGCTGAAGACACAGCTGAAGTACGCTAAGTCTGATGCCACCATCATCATCGACACCGACTCCTTCAAGAAGTCAGACCTCGACAAGGCTCAGTTCCAGACAGAGGACTACCTCGGCGAGATGAATGTTGACCCGGACCGCGTCATCCAGTGCCCTGTTACGACTATCGTGAAGGACACCCTCGCTGACACCGGCATGGACAACAAGGCAATGCTGAAGTGCCGTAACATGTTCGCCCTCGGACTCGTCTGCTGGCTCTTCGACCGTGACCTCAACCTCGTTGCCAACTTCCTCCGCGAGAAGTTCGCAAAGAAGCCTGCCATTGCAGAGGCAAACATCAAGGTTATACAGGCTGGCTACGACTACGGACACAATACTCACTCAAGCGCAACAAACGTTCGCCGCATTGAGTCAAAGGTAAAGACTCCGGGCCGTTACATGGACATCACAGGTAACAAGGCTACGGCATACGGCTTCATCGCCGCTGCTGAGAAGGCAGGACTGAAGCTCTTCCTCGGTTCTTACCCTATCACTCCTGCTACCGACGTGCTCCACGAGCTCTCCAAGCATAAGTCTCTCGGCGTTACAACCGTACAGTGTGAGGACGAGATCGCAGGTTGCGCATCATCTGTTGGTGCTGCATTCGCCGGCGCTCTTGCCGTAACTTCTACGTCAGGTCCTGGTATCTGTCTGAAGTCAGAGGCAATGAACCTCGCTGTAATCATGGAGCTCCCACTCGTTGTGCTCGACGTACAGCGCGGCGGTCCTGCTACTGGTCTTCCAACAAAGTCTGAGCAGACAGACCTCCTGCAGTGTCTCTACGGACGTAACGGTGAGTCTCCACTGCCTGTCATCGCTGCTACATCGCCAACAGACTGCTTCTATGCAGCCTTCGACGCAGCGAAGATAGCTCTTGAGCACATGACTCCTGTAGTGCTCCTCACCGATGCATACATCGCTAACGGCTCAGGCGCATTCAAGCTTCCTGACCTCGCACAGATGGATGCTATCAACCCTCCATACGTTCCAGAGGAGATGAAGGGTACCTGGACTCCATACATGCGTGCTGAGAACGGTACACGCTACTGGGCTGTTCCTGGACGTCAGGGCTTCGAGCACATCCTCGGCGGTCTTGAGAAGGACGACAAGACAGGTGCCATCTCTACTGCACCAGAGAACCACGACCTCATGACCCGCAAGCGTCAGCAGAAGATCGACAACATCCAGGTTCCGGACCTTGAGGTTCTCGGCGACAAGGACGATGCAGAGCTCCTCATCGTTGGCTTCGGTTCTACATACGGACACCTCCACGCTGCAATGGACGAGATGCGTGCTCAGGGCAAGAAGGTTGCTCTCGCACAGTTCCGCTACATCAGCCCACTGCCAAAGAACACTGCCGAGGTACTTAAGAAGTATCCAAAGGTTGTCGTTGCAGAGCAGAACATGGGTCAGCTCGCTGGCTATCTCCGCATGAAGGTTGACAACTTCGTTCCTGCACAGTTCAATCAGGTAAAGGGTCAGCCATTCGTTGTCAACGAGCTCGTAGAGACTTTCTCTGCACTCCTCAAGTAATCAACAGTAAATTGTAAATCAGTAAATTGTAAATATAATATGGAATTTACAGCAAACGATTTTAAGAAAGGTCAGCCACGCTGGTGTCCTGGATGCGGCGACCACTTCTTCCTCGCTTCACTTCACAAGGCAATGGCAGAGATTGGCAAGGAGCCTTGGAACAACGCAGTAATATCAGGTATCGGCTGCTCAAGCCGTCTGCCTCACTATATGGCAACCTACGGCATGAACACCATCCACGGACGTGCCGCTGCCATCGCTACCGGTTGTAAGGTAGCAAACCCAGACCTCACCGTATGGCAGATCAGCGGTGACGGCGACGGTCTCGCTATCGGTGGTAACCACTTCATCCACGCAAACCGCCGTAACATCAACCTCAACATGATCCTCCTCAACAACCGTATCTACGGTCTTACAAAGGGTCAGTACTCGCCTACCTCTCCACGTGGCTTCGTCTCCAAGTCAAGCCCTTACGGAACAGTAGAGGATCCATTCCGCCCAGCAGAGCTCTGCTTCGGTGCTCGCGGACACTTCTTCGCTCGTACCGTAGCTACTGACGGCAAGCACACCGTAGAGGTGCTGAAGGCTGCCAACGCACACAAGGGTGCCAGCGTAACGGAGGTTCTCCAGAACTGCGTCATCTTCAACGACGGTACCCACGCAAGCGTATATAACAGCGCTGGTCGTGCAGAGAACGCCATCTACGTAGAGCACGGCAAGCCATTGATCTTCGGTAAGGACCGCGAGTTCGGTCTCATGCAGGAGGGCTTCGGCCTCAAGATCGTGAAGATCGGCGAGAACGGCATCACAGAGAAGGACATCCTCGTTCACGATGCACACTGTGAGGACAACACCCTCCAGCTGAAGCTCGCCCTCATGGGCAACGGCGACGGCTTCCCTGTTGCTCTCGGTGTCATCCGCGATGTTGACGCGCCTACATACGACGACTCCGTAACTGCACAGATTGAGGAGGTTAAGGCAGCCAAGAAGTACCACACCTTCGCAGAGCTCCTTGAGACCAACAACATCTGGGAGGTAAAGTAAAGACCCACCCCCACCCTCCCGTTACGCTTCGCCAGGGAGGGAGTAGGATTACGGTAAAACGCGTAATAAAGACTATACTATATCTACAAATAATCAAGCGATTACAAGGCGCACTGCCCTGTAATCGCTTTTCTGCTTTTAACGGCTTTGTTAAGTTTTTGCCGATATAATTTGCCAGTGTAAAATGTTTTTTGTAATTTTGCAGACATATTAAGAATAATCAACGAAAAATGAAAATACAGAGACCTAAACAGTCAATCATTGTCACGCTGCTGTGCCTCATGCTCATAGCAGCGGGTACATACCGGTTCCTCTATGCAGAGAACAGCGACGTGATGTTTACGGCACAGCTGCGCAGCTATTTTAACGACACACCGGAGTTCTTCCATGAATGCATGAGGAAACCGCTGGGACTATTCACGTGGATGGGCTGCTGGGCTACACAGCTGTTCTATGAACCATCGACGGGTTGCATGTTCCTCGCTGCAATATGGGCAATAACGTTCATTGCACTGAAGCAGGGACTGCGCCTCAGCGGATACCTCGCACCACTCGCGCTGCTGCCTTTCATCTGGCTGCTCGGCGAGGACATCTGCAAGGGTTACGACATATACACGCTGCCCGCAACAGGCTATATGTTCAAGGACTCCTTCGTGCTGCTCTTCGCATCGCTCGTAGTGTGGCTGCTGTCAGCAATCGTTGGAATGTTCTTCAAGCCTCAGCTGTCCATCGTCGGCAAACTGCCGGAGAAGCTGCGCCTGCCGCTTGGCATCGTGCTGCTCGCCATGGTGGGCATAGGCGGATGGTTCTATCTCGATAATAAGAACTTCAAGGACGAGGCATACCATGCGGAGTGTAAGGTCTATCGCTGCATCGACGAACAGCGATGGGACGATGCGCTGGATATCATCGGCACGATACGCTGCGATGCTACCCGCGAACTCGTCATCATGAAGAACATAGCACTGCTGAACAACGGTACCAGCGGTGACCAGATGTACCACTACGACGACTTCGGCGTACTGCCAAACACCGGCGACACGGCGAAGGTGATACCGATGGTGGAGACCAGCGGACCACTGATCTACCTGCACCACGGCATGACGAACTTTGCCAAGCGCTGGGCAATGGAGAATAGCGTGCGCTACAGCATGAACTTCGCATTCATGAAGGTGATGCTCATGGCATCGCTTGCTGACGGCGACCTCGACGTTGCAGAGAAGTACATCAACATCTTCTCGCACACGATGTATTATTAAGGAGTGGGCAGAGAAGTACCGCCCAATCACGAAGAACCCGAAGCTCATCGCAAAATATCCGGAGTTCCGCAACATCCGCGAGCTCTACTCGCACCGTGGCAACCAGGTTGACTCCGATGGCGGCAAGTGCGAGAACTACCTCATAAACTACTTCAGCAAGACTCGCCGCATCGACTCCGACTACATGCAGAAGGTGTGCATGCTCTATGCCCTCGTCTCGAAGGACATACAGACCTTCTGGCCGCAGTTCATGCTCTATGCGCACTATCACGACGAGATGCCGACGCACTATCAGGAGGCAGCCTACCTCTACGGCAAGCTGGAGCCTCAGTCGATGGACATCTCGCACATGCCGTTCGACAAGGAGAAGATCATCGACCGCTATGAGGCTTTCAACCAGCGTGCGCAGCAGCTGATGCAGTCAGGCCTTCAGGAAAAGGCTCTCGCCGAGGCTATGCGCTCAGAGTTCGGCAACACCTTCTGGTGGGCTTATTACTTCAACCGTGGTTCTAAAACATACTAACATGAAACATACAATCATCGCCATAATTGCAGCACTGGTAATCACCGCCTGCAGCAACCCTTCCGTACCAACCGACGCAGTGCAGTCTTCCGCTATGCCGAAGATATTCCCCGACTACACCGAGGTGACCGTGCCATCGAACATCTGTCCGCTGAACTTCATGCTCAACGACGGATCAGCAGAAGCCGTGGCACGACTCAGCGTAGGCGACAAGTCGTTCGTATATGGCGAAGGCCATAAGATATACATCGACGAGGCGGAGTGGGCAGAGCTGCGTACCCTCGCAAAGGGCAAGGATATCACCGTTGAGGTCTTCGGAATGAAGAACGGCACGTGGACTGCCTACAAGCCTTTCAAGGTCTATGTGGCAGAGGAGGAGATCGACCCATACCTCTCCTACCGTAACATACAGCCGGGCTACGTGACCTACCATAACCTCTACATCAACCAGCGCGACATCACAACGTTCGAGGAGACCACCATCTACGACAACGAAGAATATGCCGACGATGAAGAGAAGGGCGGACAGTGCATCAACTGCCACTCCTACCAGAACTACAAGACGGACAACATGCTCTTCCACATGCGTCAGATGGACGGCGGCACGATGTTCGTCAGCAACGGCAAGGTGAAGAAGGTTGACCTCAAGACCGACAGCACCATCAGCGCCGGAGTATATCCCTCATGGCATCCTACGAAGAACCTCGTAGCCTTCTCCACCAACAAGACGGGCCAGATATTCTTCACCAAGAGCAACGCTAAAATCGAGGTGTTCGACCAGGAGTCAGACCTCATACTCTACGACGTCGATAAGAACGAGGTGATGACCGTCAGCCAGGAGCCCGACGAGTTCGAGATATTCCCATGCTGGAGTGCCGACGGCAAGACGCTCTACTACGGTTCGGCGCACTTCGCCTTCAACCCCAACGACACCGCATCGCACGAGTCGCAGGTCATGGCACGCTACGAAGAGCTGAAGTACAACATCTACTCCCGCACCTTCGACGAGAAGACACGCCGTTTCAGCAGTCCGCAGCTCGTCTTCGATGCCGCTGCCCTCGGCAAGAGTGCTACGCTCTACCGCGTCTCTCCTGACGGCAGGTACATGGTATTCTCTCTCGGCAACTACGGCTGCTTCCACGTGTGGCATCCCGAGGCAGACATCTACCTCATGGACCTCGCCACGGGCAAGGCAGCTCCTCTCGCAGGCATCAACAGCAATCGCTCCGAGAGCTACCCATCGTTCTCCAGCAACGGCCGCTGGGTGATGACCGCCTCACGCCGCGACGACGGCAACTACACCCGTCCGTACATCGCATACTTCGACAAGCAGGGCAAGTGTCGCAAGCCGTTCGAGCTGCCACAGAAAGACCCGGAGTACTACACCCTCTTCCTCATGTCCTACAACCGTCCGGAGTTCATGTCAGAGCCGGTGAAGATTCCACGCAGCGAGTTCGTGGAAAAGGCAAAGACCGAAGCCGTGAAAGCAAAGTACAGTAGGTAAAAAGGGGTTACGGTTAAGGGTTAACGGTTAAGGGTTAAGGGTTAAAGGTTATAAGGTTAAGGGTTATAAGGTTATAAGGTTATAAGGGTTAAGGGTTAAGGGTTATAAGGTTAAGGGTTATAAGGATAGCCTACGAATAGTTTTTCATATCGAACATGCTCCTCTTTCTCGTCAGCAGATGCAGAAGGAGGAGTATGCTGCATATAAGAAGATATACGAGGAATGTCTGTGGGGTGTTCAGGCGTATGCCCTCGATGGAGGCGTATGGCAGCGAGGCTATCCATGAAAGATATTCATTAAGGTATGATGTTACGGTTGACAGGAGCCACGCCACACCTTTTATTATATATGACAAGACAGCAGGCATACCGAGAAGCGTTGCTGCTGACAGTACTATGAAGAGCAGCAATGCGAGGGCAATGATGAAGAATGCCAAGGGAGACACCACGATGTTCGTCAGCAGGAAGTAGGTGGAGGCACGGCCGAAGTAGTGGGCTATGAGCGGTGCTACGCCTAATTGCGCCACCATCGACACTATCACCACACCATAGACATACTGCAGAGCGAAGCGGCAGAGCCTTCGAGGCAGCGCATCGCCGTATTCCAGCATCGGCAGCTGCTGTATCAGCAGCACGGCAAGCACCACGATGCTCAGCACGGCGAGGAACGACATCTGGAAGCCTATGTCGAAGAGCCACTGCGGACAGACAAGAAGCAGCAGCGTGGCTGTCAGCACCAGCACACTGACGTTGTCGGTATGGCGCGACAGCATACGGCAGACGCTATAGATGGAGAGCATCACGGCAGCCCTCACCACCGAGGCATGCATTCCGACGAGCATCACGAACATCCACAGTGCTATCAGCTCCACTACGATGCAGACTTTCGGGAAGCGTTTCGTAGGAAGTATGAAACTGAGGAGCATGAAGAGTATGCCCATGTGAAGTCCAGACAATGCGAAGACATGCGCCGCACCACTCTTTGAATAAACCTCCTTCAGCTCACGACTCACGCGCTGCTTCTCGCCAAGCGTCATGGCAGCAACGACGGCATATTCATCGCCCGTGATACCCTGCTGACGGTAGGTCTTAGAGAGTTTCTCGCGTTGTTGCTCCATCCATTCTGCAATTGTTGAAGATTGCTGGATAGTACTGTTATGTGATGCATGTGATGAATATAGGGTGGTTGTAGATTGGGTTTTGCTATTAGTAATAAGGAATACGCCGAAGAGGAATGCCATGAGCGTTGTCAGCACCGATGTAAGCAGCTCATGCCGCCTCAGCAGCACGATGGCGAATGCCAGTAGCACAACGGCTATTCCGCTAACCTTCAACAGCAGTGCACCGTCAACAAAAGCAGACGGAGTATCTGCCATCCCACCAACTGCTATGCCGGCAATCATGAGAATGCTGATACGCAATAAAGGTCGGGATTGTAGATACTCCGTCATTTTACGGTTTTACGGTTAGGGTGGGTTTTACGGTTTTATGGTTAGGCGGTCGTACGGTTTTATGGTTAGGCGGTCGTACGGTTTTATGGTTAGGCGGTCGTACGGTTTTATGGTTGGGCGGTTGTACGGTTTTATGGTTAGGGTGGGTTGTACGGTTTTATGGTTGGGCGGTCATACGGTTTTGCGGTTACAAGGATTTTACTTGTTTTCCACCGCAAACTTCTTTCCGTTCCTTATGTAAAGTCCGCTCTCAGGGATACCGTTGAGACGCACGCCGGTGATGCTGTATATGGCATTGTCGGCAGGAGCCTCATCGTCAGCAGTGGTGACAACGACACCTGTTGGATTTGGCTGTATGGCACCACCGAGGATGTATGAGTCAGCCAAAGGATTAACAGACGATCCCGTGAGTACAGCGAAGCCTGTTCCGCCGGCAATGGTCTTGCCGCTTGCCTTGTAGAAGCCGAGACCACGGTCGCCGTTGCGGAATTCATAGAACGCCTTTGTTGCGGTCTCTGCCACCATCGTTGAGTCGCAGTAGGAACCCTTGAGGTATGTAGTGTTCACTGATGCAGCACTCTTCGCCGTTGGTACGAAGGTTACCTCATCGAGGTTTGTATGGTAGATGATACCTGAGTTTGCAGGCATCACGGCACCAGCCTTCAGTACTGTCACCTTCATCGTATCGACACCGTTGAGATACTGACGTCCGGTAACAGAGTATGCGGTGACGCCCTCAGGAATGATTACCGGGTATGTGGTGTAGAAGCAGTCCCAGTTCTTGCCTACCTTCTCGTTAGTTGACTCAACGGCAACAGGCTTGCGGGTGATCTTCTTTGAGTGACGGAGGTTATACGAGAGGTGAGGAGGCTGGTTGTAGCAGTCGTTCTGTCCTATCACCTGAGCACGGTAGCCATAATCGTCCATGAGGTGCGGCACGGTGTAGGCCGTCTGGTGGTTCGTAGCGTTGATGATGAGTTGGAAACCTGTCGAGCCACCTGCTCCCCAGAGAAGAATCTCCTCACGCCAGTCGCCGAGGATGTCGGCAATGAGGCAAGCGTTGTTCTTCGAAGCGTTGTTGGTGTTGCCAGAGGTGTAGTTGGCACCATTGACGGCTGGAAGCACACGTCCGAGTGTAGAACCGTTCCATGACTCTATGACTCCCTTTCCCCAGAAGTCGTCAGCCAGCGTGCCGGTCCAATATACACGGTCCTGTATGCCAGCACCACCGCCATGGGTCATGTTCTCCACGACGGAATTGCCATCCTTATCGAAGAGGTTACCCCATGCACTTGCCTGCCATATAGGACCCTCGCGCTCTGGGTCGAAGTTAGCCATGAAGCCACGGCCTGTATCACTGCTGTCAGTCTTGCGGAGAAGCATCTTTCCTGTTTTAGCATCGCGGTAGTCAACGCCGTATGGGCTGTGCTCGTGTACCATGAAGCACTCCAGTCCAGGGCGCTCTGGGTCGAAGTCGGAGATGTGCAGTGCGTCACCATGTCCGAGACCGGTGCGATAGAGTGTAGTACCGTCATGGTCGATAGCGCTGGAGCCGTAGGTTATCTCCTGCTTGCCGTCGCCGTCAACATCACAGACGCTGATCCAGTGGGCACCGTCGCCATAGACAGTCTTCGTGAGGTTCTTGACCGTTCCGTCAGCATACTTCACCGTACCGCTTGTGCCGCTTACCGCGCGGTGGAGCCAGCGCAGCGTGATGTTCTCGCCGTCCCAGTCGTATGCACCTATCTTTGCTCCGGCATAGTAACCGCGTGCGAAGATAGCTGAAGGGTTCTTGTCTTCGCCGTCGAGCCATGCTATGCAGGCAAGATAGCGCTCAGAACGGTTCTGGTTGCTGTCGCCCCAGAAGCCTGTTGTCTCGTCAGCGTACTTGGTGTGGTAGTTGATGGTCTTCAGCTCAGCACCGGTGCGTCCGTCGAAGACTGTTATCCACTCCGGTCCGTTGTCCTGCTTGCCACGACCGCTGAGGTGGTTCGCCTTAGGGTTTGTGTCAACACTGAGGTAGTTTCCCTCACCGTCGATGGCACCCGGAGCAGTCTTTATCATGAACTCACCAAATCCGTCGCCGTCGAGGTCCCATGCCACGAATGGTGAGGTGTGTGCAGAAGAGAACATGTTTGGTCCGCCTGTGAGAATCCACAGACGCCTGCCGTCGAGCTTGTAGCAGCCGTAGTACTCAGGAGAGGTAGTACCGGACTTTGCAGCGTCCTTCTCGTTTGAAGGACTCCACTTGAGGATTATCTCGTACTCGCCGTCACCATCCATATCGCAGATGCTGGCATCGTTAGGAGAGTATGTGGCACCACGTCCCCAGATGTCTGTAGGAGCACCGCCTTCGAGGCTTATGACCTTCGTCTGGTTACCCCATGTCTTCTCGCTTATCTGTGTGTCGATGAGCTTGTTGCCCTCGTCATAAACCTCCAGCTTGTAGTAGCTTGAAGCGTTGCCGCCAGTGTCGAGGAAGTTCGTCTTTCCGCTGATGAAGTTGCCGGAGTTGAGCTTCGTTGTCTGAGTGGTGGCATTAGTTCCACGGAAGAGCTTATACTTATACTGACGACCGTCGTTTGCGAAGGCGCGCCATGATACAAGGTTGCCGCTACCCATGCCAGCGCCGGTGAGTGAGAGAGACATGAGTCCTCTGCCGAGAGGCTTTGCGTCACCCGTAGCGGCAGAGAGGTTGCTGAGGTCACTGAGCGACCATACGGCCGAAACATTCTTCTGTGCCATTGCCCCGAGTGCAGCAATAAGCAAGAGTGAGAGTGTTAGTAGTCTTTTCATCTGTTATTTTGTTTTGTTAGTTAGTATATCTTCAATAATATTTTCTCTTTATTCTTCTAATTTCCCATACCATTGAAAGATGGCATTTCGTCGAAAGTTTCTGCAAAGATATAAATTATCTTTCAAAACACCAAATCTTTTCGCAGAAAACAGCAATATCCCCACAAAACCAACACTGCCAGTTTTTTAAAACCACCAACACGTGCATGCATTATATAAATAATGTGTAAGCACCGCACACGCATAAATTGACTCCGAAAGTATTTAGTCTAACCTTCGGGGTCACTCCAAATCATACCTACTGGTGAAATTAAGATCTGACTATTCTGGTACCCCGACCGCGAATCGAACGCGGAACTAATCTTTAGGAGAGATTTGTTATATCCATTTAACTATCAGGGCGACGAAAGCAGAGCAAGAAAGCTCTCTTTTTAGTCTTTGCAAGTGCAAACTCTGGCTCGCACGCAGCAAACAGTGCATGTCTGCCGTAAGGCTGGCGCACGGTGCGTTAGCAGTTTGCAAGTGCAAACTCTGGCTCGCACGCAGCAAACAGTGCATGTCTGCCGTAAGGCTGGCGCACGGTGCGTTAGCAGTTTGCAAGTGCAAAGGTACGAATATTTTTTTGGCTATGCAAGAAAAGTTGAAAGAAATTGTAGAAAAATGGGAAATATAGTGTTTTGAGGATAGTGAAAAGCAACATTTTTTTGTATGTCTTAAAATCATTAAAATTAGTGTAAAAATGTGTTGTGTGCGCACACAGTCGTTGATATAAGTCAATTTAATAGTTTTTTTAAGAAAAAAGAATAGCAAAAGTATTGCGGGGTTCGAAAAATGTGAGTACCTTTGCAGTGTCAAAAGAAAACAACAAGGTTTCTAAGACATCAAAAAGTAATATCATCGGTAAAACGGTGAGCGCCTCGCAAGAGACGTATAGCAAAGATTGTTTAGGTTAGTAGATATAATAGATTTAGGTTTTAGTTATTAGGTTAGAAAAGATTGTTTGACTCTTGGACAGTACTGAGGCATCGTGATGATGCTTCTTTATCAGAGAAAAGATTTAAGTTAAACATAATTTCAAATGTACTGCAGATCGTGAAGATTAGCAGTACATTTTTTTGTTATATCAAAAATTATTAGTAATTTTGCACACTGATTGTGCATACTGCGAATTTGCAAAGTACCAATCGAAGGAAATTGTAGCATTACAATATAGTTAAAACGAAGAGAATTGGAGAATACGAAGACGATATTTCTGCGCGGTGTTCGCGATGGCATCCCTATAGCCTTGGGGTATTATGCCGTTGCGTTCTCGCTTGGCTTCATAGCCCGCAGTGCCGGCATCGATGCACTGACGGGCTGGCTGGGCAGTTTCTTCACTCGAGCCTCTGCCGGCGAATACGGTGTCTATACGCTTGTGGCGGCAGCGGCGACGTATGTGGAGGTGGTGGCGATGAGCCTCATCACAAACCTCAGGTATCTGCTTATGAGTGCGGCACTGACGCAGAAGTTCCGCCCTGACACGCCACTATGGAAGCGCATCCTCGTGGCTTGCTGCGTAACGGACGAGGTGTTCGGCATCTCCATAGCGTACCCCGGCAAGCTGGCACCGGCATACACGTTCGGTGCAGCACTCATCTCGACGGTGTTCTGGGCATCGGGCACGATGTCCGGCATCATTGCCAGCGGCGTATTGCCCGACAACATCGTGGTGGCTCTGGGCGTAGCGCTCTACGGAATGTTCCTCGCCATCATCATACCGCCGGCACGCCAGAACCGTGCAGTGCTCCTTGCCGTTGCTGCCAGCTTCATGTTGAGCTGGGCTTGTTCCCGAATGCCGGTAGTGTCTGACATGAGCGTAGGCACCCGCACCATCGTTCTCACCATCATCATTGCTGCCGCAGCGGCATGGCTGAAGCCGATAGGGGATGAAGACGAAAACGAAGACGAAACGCTGCGCTACGAAAACGAAACGTTGCACTACGAAGACGAAAACGAAGACGGAACGCTGCGCTACGAAGACGAAAACGAAGACGGAAACAATAACAAGAAAGGAGGTTCCCGATGAACAGTAACCTCCTTATATATATAATACTGATGATAGTGGTGACGAACCTCATCCGCGTCATTCCCGTAACGCTGATCCGCGGGAAGATACGCAACAGGTTCGTGCGCTCTTTCCTGTATTACGTGCCTTACGTTACGCTGGCGGTGATGACGGTTCCTGCCATCGTCGATGCTGCATCGACGCCGTTTGCAGGCATCATGGCACTGGTGCTGGGTGTTATAGCGGCATGGTACGGTCTGGGACTGTTCCCCGTAGCCATCATCTGCTGCCTCACGGTCTTCCTCGCAAGCCTTATATAATAAGACTTATATAATAGAGTGGAGAGTGAATTTTATTCCACATTTTTTCAGCAGAAGGGTCAGACCCCTTTGATGAAAAAAATGTGGAATAAATTTGCTCTTCACTTAATGTTTCGTGGATGATGTTCGAGGATTTCGGTGCGTAGCGTGCTCATGTCTATGTGTGTGTATATTTCCGTTGTACCGATTTTCTCATGACCCAGCATCGCCTGAATGGCGCGAAGCGACGCACCACCTTCGAGCAGTGCGGTGGCGAAGGAGTGACGCAGTGTGTGGGGACTGATGGTCTTCTGTATTCCTGCATCGAGGGCATACTGCTTTATCATTATCAGAATCATGGTGCGCGTGAGGTGTGCGCCTCTGCGGTTGAGGAAGACATAATCCTCCTCGCCCTTCTTTATCTTCATGTGGCAGCGGTCGTCGTACCATAGGTGCAGTTCCCTGATAGCCTTCTTGCCGATAGGGACGAGCCTCTCCTTGCTGCCCTTTCCCATAACCCTTACGAAACCCTCCTCCTCGTATATCTGCGAGAGGGTGAGCGCAACGAGTTCCGACACTCGCAATCCGCAAGAGAAGAGCACCTCAATGATAGCGCGGTTGCGATGGCCCTCCCATTTCGAGAGGTCTATAGCCTCCTCAAGTTTATCGACCTCCGCCGTTGATAGCACCTCGGGCAGGTGCTTGTTCTGTATCGGCGACTCAAGCAGTTCGGTAGGATCCTGCTCTATGTATCCGTCGAGCTCCAGAAACTGGTACAGCGACCTCACCCCACACAGAATTCTTGCGTGGGTTGACGGGGCGATGCCAAGGTCGAAGAGTGACGAGGAGAAGGTCTGCAGGTCATCCAGGGATAGCTGCACAATATCCTTTTCCTCCGCCTCACACCACGCCATGAGCTTCCCTACATCATGCATATACGCCTCCAACGTATTCTCTGAGAGTCCACGTTGAAGGCGCAGGTATCGACGGAATTTCCTTATCATGCCATTATCTCCGCTATCAGCGGCAGCACAACCTTCTTTAGAACCTTCTCGTTCAGCTGGTGCTCACCCTCGAAGCGCTGGCACTGCGGATAGTGCTTCGAGAAGAGTCCGTAGGTGTTGCAGGTCTTATCGTTGATGCCGAAGAGTCCCCATACGTTCTCCTTGTCCTCCTTGGTGAGGTTCTTGAACTGCATACGCTCCACCTGGTTGTGGTGCTGAATGATGTCGCGTGTTATGCGGAAGGTCTTTGCGTGGTCCTTTCTGCCGTTATAGAACTTATGTTCACCGGTCTTCATAACGCCCGACATTGTTGACATGTTGACGGCGGGGTTGACGCAGATGCGCTTGAAGCCGTGCATCTGATGTGCATACATGCCGCCCATGCTGGTGCCGAGGATTATGTCCGGCTGCTCCGTCTGGCACAGCTCCGTAAGGTACGGCATTGCCTCCAGCGGATCAACGGGAATGTCCGGTGCCACTATCTCGTCTTCGGGCAGCAGCTTGCGCAGCAGTTCCACCGTGCCACTGGCACCCGAAGATCCGAATCCATGAAAATAAATCAGTTTCATTTTCTAATTAGGAAGTTAAACAGGAGTTTGCGAAAGTTGAGGACTTTACTTCACCCTTGCAGCCGCAGCGTTATACTCTGCGCCGTTAGCGATGATGCGTAACTTACCGTCCTTCATCAGCTTAGCAGGCTTGTTGAGCTGGTCTTCAACGGCAGTGATGCCATCAACAGCGTCGAGTTTTCCAGCAGGACCGCCATAGTGGTAGTCGATGTTCACGATGACCTGCTGCTGCTCACCGGTATTGGTGAACGTAATCTGCTCCACGTTAGGGAGGTCGAAGGTTACGCAGTTGACATATCCGGTGGTGAGGTTGAGGATGGTAGCGTTAGCCACGGTATATTCCAGTCCGCAGATTTCCTTCCAGTATGAAGTGCGGCTTGAGTTGTTGGTGCCTACGGTGCTCCACAGCTCCAGCTTCGTAGCGCGAGCCTTGCCGAGCTCTGGGTCTTCAGGGAGGAAGATGGTCTGCTGTGCACCGTTCGAAACCTTCACATTCGTGCGTGGTACGCCGTCGAACTCGTATGTCATCTTCGAACCCTTGGAAAGAGGCTTGGCGAGATTACCGGTGCATACCCACTTGAAGCCGATGTTGTTGTTGGTAACGCCATTGTTGGTCTTGTTCTCGTTGCCTTCAAGCATGTTGAGAGTGCCGCTGCCGTCGTACGACTTGTTCGTCATGTTACCGAAAGCGAGAGACACCTTCATCGTAGGACCTACAGGACTTGGATCATCCTTTGGATTGTCCTGAGGGTCGTCCTGTGGCTTCTGCTCACCACCAACGACGCGGAGGATACCCTTGGTGTAGAGCTCTGAGTCGTCCCATGACTGACCCTCACCGAGGATTGTCGTCTCTATCTCGCTGAACTCACCCACGATGGATGCTGCCGTTCCGAGGTTGAAGACCTGGTATTCGGTCTTGTCGTATGGCTCGCGGTCGAGACCCTCGTACTTGCTGTCGAAGGAGAGGATGACGCCCTCGCCGATGGTCAGCTTGTTCTGCAGCGTGATGGTGTTACACTTCATTGATGTGAGCGGAACGTTAACATTGGAGTTGGCACCGATGGTGACAGCCTGAGCGAAGGTGAGTCCCTTGCCGTTGACGAGTGTGTCACCAGCCTCAAGTGTTGCACCGCCGTTGAGCGTTACGGTCTGAGAGATAGTACCCTCACCCTTCAGCGTAGCACCGGCAGAAACCGTTACCTTTGAAGTTGTCAACTTACCGTTCATGACGAGTGTACCAGCCTGCACGTTGGTAGCGCCCTTATGCTCAAGAGAAGAGTTGGTGAGGCGCCAGAGTCCGCGTCCTACCTTATTTATATTAACAGTACCAGAAGCATTTGCGCTTGCACCTGCCCAGTTGTTGGTCTTGCCGTTGAAGGTCTCGTCGGTGTTTGCGCCACCGATGTTCCATGTTGTGGTGAAGCCATTGGTTTTCTTGGAAGAGCCACCGATGTAAGCTGTTGAAGCACCAGAGACACCACCGACGTTACATGTGACGCTGGTATCCCATGCAGAGAGGCGTGCTATGCCCTGAAGGTCAACGACGCAGTTCTGCAGTGCGTTCTCATAGCCTTTGTCGAGGAGCAGCAGTGCGCTCTTCGCAGCATCAGAACTTGCGGTGTTGAGACCGTTTGCAATGAGTCGTCCGGTGAATCCCTGGAAGTTGCGGATGTACTCACGAACGTAAGGGATGTTGTAGATGATGGTACCGGAACCTGTCACCTTACTGGTCCAGTGGCATACGCGGTTAGGTGTGAAGGTTGTTGTTGTTCCCTCAACGACCTCGATAGGGAATGAGTATGTCTCATCGCCGCTGGTAGTGCCCTTCGTAGTGAGCGAGCCACCGTTGAAGATCATCTTCTTGATACCGTTGAACAGTGCGCGCTCCTCTGTTGTAGAGCAGTCGATATAGAGGTCGCCGCCGGTGAGCTTCACAGCACCCGTGAAGCCATCGAAGAGGCTACCGGTAGGTGCGAGGCGTCCCTTGCCGTCGAGTTCGAAGGTCTTGTCGGAAGAAGCACCGTTGATGCCCTCCATCTTCGAACCGCTCATCTTCAGCGTTGCACCGGCGTTAGCGATGTCGAGCTTTGTATCATTGAGGAGCTGGAAGCTGCGGTTTGTCTCTGTCTCGCCAGTGCCTGTATAGCGGTATGTGCCGCCGTTCCATATCCAGTTCTGTGCGAACTCCACGCTTGAGCCGATGGCAGATTTCGCGCCGCCGTTGGCAACGCTGTTGAACTCCAGCACACCATCGTGCAGCACCGTAGCACCCTTGTAGTCGTTGAGGGTGTTGACGGTCAGCGTGCCCGTGCCAGCCTTGTTCAGCGAACCGTTGCTGCCGATGCTTCCTGTGCCAGCGAATGTAACGTCAGCATCACCCTTCACCACTACGTTGGCAGGGAGAAGCGTGTTGGTAAGGTTGAGCGTTGTGGCAGCAGCAGGAGCGATGAGTGTCTCTTTGCCGTCCTCGTAGGCTGCAGTATTGTCGTTCCAGTTGAGAGCTGTGCCGCCCCACTCTGCCGTTCCTGTTGCAGAAAGTGTGTGCTCCGCAACGTATGTGTCAGGGTCTATCATACCCACTACCTCCGGACGTGTAGAGAACTTCTGCGCCTCGGTGTAGTCAGAACGCTTCTCGCCAGCGAAGGCGCAGAGGCGAACCTGATACTGAGTGCCCGGTGTAAGGTCAGAGACGACAACGCTCGTAGCACCTGCTGCGGTGCGAGCCTTCTCTATCCAGTTGCCCTTCTCGTCCTGAAGCTCCACGATGAAGCCGTCCTCGCCGTCGGTCCAGTCGCGCCAGCCGATGGTCATCGTAGTGGTGGTAGCGGCGGTCTGCTCTGCAATCATAGGAGTGCGGAGGAAGTACTGGCGGTTTTCTATGGTCAGGGAGTTGATATAGTTCTCGATGTTCATGTAGCCGTTGGCAGCTATCTTCGTAGCATCGTTGACGTTAGGGTCGGTGCCGTTGGCAGTCTCCCATGCGTCAGGCATGCCGTCCTTGTCGGTATCCACGCGTGCGTCGCCCTTCCATACCGACCAGGTGGTTGGTATGCCATAGACGAGTGTGCTCTCATCAGAGATGAGTGCGCCCTTCTTACCATACGACAACACCTCGTCAACCATGTAGCAGTCAACGTAGTCACGGTAAGGCAGCGATGCACCTACCGTAGGAAGGTTTCTCTCTATCAGCTCGTTGCCGGAATAGAGCACAAGCTGTGGGTAGTCATAGGCAGATGTCTGGCGGTCAGCACCGCTATAGCTCGTCACCTCGAACGGATCGTACTTGCCGTTCATGTTGTTGTCCTGCCAGTTGTCGTCGCCGAAGAAGTGGAAGTTTGAGTTACCGCCGGTGAAGGCTGCGCCACCCTTTGCAGGACCGTTGATGAAGAGGTTTGACTGTATGTTACAGTAGCTCTGGCCCTCTGAGCCGCCGCCCATGTTGTAGGCTGCGTCCTTCCAGTTGTAAACGATGTTGTTGGCATACTGGTTGATGCCCTTTATCTTGTTGTTACGAGTAGAGTTATCGCAGTAGAGGTTGCGGTAGAGCGTGATGCTGTCTGCCTGTATGAGGCCTCCGGCAGAGTGTGGCATGAGGCCCTGTCCCATGATACAGTTAGACAGCGTGACGTTATACAAGCCGCCGTTCTTGCCGTCAGGGTTGAGCGAGAAGGTCTCGTCGCCGCCCCATCCGAACGAACAGTGGTCGAAAATCATATCGTGACCATTGGCAGCACCGGCACAATCTACCTGACCGCCAGCGTGACCAAGACGGAAGCGCATGTAGCGAACGATGGTGTTTGTTGCACCAGAGAAGCTCACGCGACCGCCATACACCGTGATACCCTCACCCGGAGCCGTCTGACCTGCCACGAGGAGGTTGTTCTTGAAGACTATCATGGAGTTGAGCTTGATGACACCTGCCACGTCGAAGACGACGATACGGTTCGGCTGGCTTACGGCATCACGAAGAGATCCGGTGCCGGAGTCGTTGAGGTTGGTCACATGATAGACGGTAGGCATCGAAGTGGCGCGTGCACCAAGGGCGCCGGCACCCCAGCCTGCTGCTCCGGGGAATGCAGGAAGGACGTCGGCATGGGCTGCGCCAAGAGATATCACACTGCAAAGGAGAGTTACAAAAAAGTGTCGAATTTTCATTGTTATTTAGTTAGTTTTGTTATGATTTTCTACCACTGTCATACTATTGCATTCCAATAGCTATCTAATTACCTCGTAATAGCTATGCTTTTACACCGTAATCTCTATGCTTTTACTGCCTAAAAGCATAGCTATTGCGGGAGCTCTGATAATCAGACGATTACAGAGCCGTTTTTCGCCTTTTGGCTGTTTTCGCACGAAAACGCAATATTCAATGTGCAAATTTATGAAAAAACGCCGAAATATCAAAACTTTTTACACATTATTTATATATAACGCATTATTTTTTCTTTTTTTCGCCGTTATTTTACAAAAAAAGTCGTAACTTTGTTTCGGATTATGCGCCTCCGCCATACCCAACCAAAAAAGCAAAGTTAATGGAGGTGCCTCCGCCATACCCAAACCGAAAAAAGCAAAGTTAATGGCGGTGCTTCCGCCATACCCAACCCGAAAATGCCACAAGAACTGACAAACATACAAGAACAGAGGCAGGAGCAACAGCTCGCCTTGCAGCAGCGTCTCACGGCGCAGCAGGTCATGGTTGTGCGCATGCTCGAGATGCCGCTGGCGCAGTTTGAGCAGAAGGTGGAGGCGGAGATGGACGAGAACCCGGCCTTGGAGGGCGAGAGCTACAACGACGATGGCGATACCCTCCGCTATGATGACAGCACCAGCAACAATGAGGTGGACGACGACACCGATGGCATGGGCAGCGACGACGGCGACGACTTCGACCAGCAGGAGCAGCAACAGGAGCGCGAGGACGAGCTCGACAAGGTGCTAGACAGCCTCGACAGCGACGACCGTATGGAGGCATCGAACTACGAGCGCAGCAACAACCACGACCCTGACGCCGACCAGGAGGAGCGTATCTGGGGAAACACGGAGTCGTTCTACGACAGCCTCATGGAGCAGGTGCGCGAACAAGACCTGACGGAGCGACAGCAGATGATCATGGACTACCTCATCGGATCTCTCGACGGCGACGGATTGCTGCGCAAGGACATCGGATTCCTATGTGACGAGATTGCCATCAGGTGCTACATCGACGTGGAGGAAGAGGAGGTAGAGAAGGTCATCACCATACTGCAGTCCTTCGACCCTGCAGGTATCGGAGCGCAGTCGCTGCAGGAGTGTCTGCAGATACAGATCCTGCGCAAGAAGCCGACGCACGTCACAAAGCTCATGCATCAGGTCATCAGCGAATGCTACGAGCTCTTCACCAAGAAGCACTGGCACAAGATCATCGAGAAACTGAAGATGGACGAACTGATGGCTGAGGAGGTGTTCGCCGAGATTAGAAAGCTGAACCCACGACCCGGGGCGGCACTCGGAGAGACGATGGGGCGCAACACGGAGCAGATAACACCGGACTTCATCATCGATTGCGACGACAACGGCAACATTTCGTTCACCATAAACCGAGGAAACGTGCCGCAGCTGTATGTCTCCAGGGAGTTCGAGGGCATGATAGAAGCCTACCGGCAGAACCCCACCACGATGACACGGCGCGATAAGGAGGCACTCGTCTATATGCAGCAGAACGTAAACCGAGCAAGGGCATACATCGATGCCATAAAGCAACGCCAGCGAACGATGACGCTGACAATGCAGGCACTGATAAAACTACAGCGACGATACCTGCAGAGCGGCGACGAGACAGACCTCAAACCAATGATACTGAAGGACGTAGCAGACCTCACGGACCTCGACATCTCCACCATCTCACGCGTCTGCAACAGCAAATACGCAGAGACACCATGGGGCATCATCTCGCTAAAATCACTCTTCACCGACCGTTACGACGTAGGCAACGGAGAGGAGATCTCCACAAGGCAGATAAAGTCCGCACTCAAGGAGCTCGTCGATAACGAGGACAAGCGCCATCCCCTCTCAGACCTCAAGCTCGCAGCACTCCTCAAGGAGCAGGGATTCCCGATAGCCCGCCGCACCGTAGCAAAGTATCGCGAGCAGCTCGCCATCCCTACTTCAAACCTCAGAAAGTAACAAGAGCCACGTTGATGGCGGTGCTTCCGCCATCTCCCACCACACAAGAGCCACGTTGATGGCGGTGCCTCCGCCATCCTTAAAATACACACCAATGCACAAACCACAGCGCCGCAAGCGGTCCATACTCATCATGGCAAGGTACATCAGCCTCGTCTTCACACCGTTCTATCTACCGTTGATGGGACTGGTCGCACTATTCATGTTCAGCTACCTGAGCATGCTGCCGCTGTTGTATAAGCTCATGGTACTCGTGCTCGTGTCGCTATTCACCATCGTACTGCCCACAGGACTAATACGACTATACCGCCACTATCAGGGATGGTCACTCCTCAAGCTCATCAGCCGCGAAGGACGAGCCGTGCCGTACGTCATATCCATAGCATCCTACTTCACATGCTTCTACATCATGAACGCCATGCATATACCGCATTTCATGAGCAGCATACTGATAGCAGCGATTGCCATACAGATACTCTGCGCACTCATCAACAACCGCTGGAAGATATCCACACACACAGCAGCCATCGGAGGAACAACAGGAGCAGTAATGGCATTCTCCATGATCTTCGGATTCTACCCTTTGTGGTGGCTATGCTTCCTCATCATCCTCGCAGGAATAGTAGGCACCAGCCGCACACTCCTGCGCCTACACTCCCTCGGCGAAATTGTAGGAGGATACCTCCTCGGCGTCATCGCCGGCTTCGGCGCAGTAATAGTATCATAACAATCGAAATCCAGAATCATAGAATCATCAAAATCTCGAACAATCGAACAGTCGAATCATCAAAAAAAACAACATAAAGAAATGACCCCAGTAGTATCAATCATCATGGGCAGCACAAGCGACCTGCCTGTTATGGAGAAAGCAATGCAGTTTCTCAACGACCAGCAGATACCCTTCGAGGTAAATGCACTCTCTGCACACCGTACACCAGACGCAGTAGAAGACTTCGCACGCTCCGCTGAGAGCCGTGGCATTAAAGTCATCATCGCAGCAGCAGGAATGGCAGCAGCACTGCCTGGCGTCATCGCTGCATCAACAACGCTCCCTGTCATCGGAGTTCCTATCAAGGGCATGCTCGACGGTCTCGACGCCATGCTCTCCATCATACAGATGCCTCCAGGCATTCCTGTCGCTACCGTTGGAGTCAACGGAGCCATGAACGCTGCCATCCTCGCTATGGAGATGCTCGCACTCGCTGACAGCGACATCGCAGCACGCCTAAAGACCTACAAGTCCGGTCTCGGCAAGAAGATAGAGAATGCCAATGCCGACCTAGCCGAAATCAAGTACGACTTCAAGTGTAACTAGGATTATCTAGGAAATCCTAGTAAAACCCAGGATCCCCTACCCCCCTAACCCAGCATCGTTCAAAGCGGTGTTTCCGCTTTGCCCCACACACTATGCAAAGAAGAATAACATCCATTACCCACGTCGGTAACATCACAATAGGATACGACGGTAGCTCCACCTCTCCCCTCGGGGAGAACGAGAGGGGGCTCATCCGCGTCCAGTCCATGACGACCACCGACACCAACGACACCGCAGCATGCGTAGCTCAGGCTAAGCGCATCATCGGTGCCGGAGGTGAACTCGTGCGCCTCACAACACAGGGACGCCGCGAGGCACAGAACATGGCAAACATCTCTGCCGCACTGAAGGCAGAGGGCATCATGACACCGCTCGTCGCCGACGTACACTTCAACGCCAACGTAGCGGACATCGCTGCGCAGCACTGCGAGAAGGTGCGTGTCAACCCAGGCAACTACGTCGATCCAGCACGCGTCTTCAAGAAACTAGAATACACCGACGCAGAATATGCCGAAGAGATAAAGAAGATAGAGGAGCGCTTCATTCCGTTCCTCAACATCTGCAAGGAGCACCACACCGCCGTACGCATCGGCGTAAACCATGGCTCCCTCTCCGACCGTATCATGTCACGCTACGGCGACACGCCGGAAGGCATCGTAGAGTCGTGCATGGAGTTCCTGCGCATCTGCAAGCAGCAGGACTTCAACGACGTAGTCCTCTCCATCAAGGCATCGAACACCGTCGTCATGGTAACCTCCGTGCGACTCCTCGTAAAGGCAATGGACGCAGAGGACATGCACTACCCTCTACACCTCGGAGTCACTGAGGCTGGAGAAGGTGAGGACGGTCGCATCAAGTCCGCTGTAGGCATCGGCGCACTCCTCACCGAAGGCATCGGCGACACCATCCGCGTATCGCTCTCCGAAGAGCCGGAATGCGAAATCCCCGTTGCCAAGAAGCTCGTCACCTTCATCGACGAATGTGCCGCAAAGCGCGAACAGGCCGAAGCCTCCCTATCTGCCGCCTCCCAACCCGTCGCCCATGTTCAAAGCGGTGCTTCCGCTTTGCCCCCATGCCGCATAGAGGACGGCACGCTCTACCTCTCCTTTAACGAAGACAATCTCGAAGACCTACAGCTCAAGGCTGCCATGACAGCCGGCGCCATCCTCATCGACGGCAAGGCGAAGGACGTTAAGATAACAAACACCGGTAATCTCGAAGCTCCCCTCGAGGAGTTAGAGGGGGCTCTTTTACAGGCTGCCCGCGTGAAGTTCACCAAGACGGAGTACATCTCATGCCCGGGCTGCGGCAGGACGCTCTACGACCTTCAGGGAACCATAGCGCGCATCAAGGCTGCTGTCAAGGAGGCATCGCAGACAGACCAGCGCTTCGCCACGCTGAAGATAGGCATCATGGGATGCATCGTCAACGGACCGGGCGAGATGGCGGATGCCGACTACGGATATGTCGGGGCCGGACCAAACAAGATATCCCTCTACAAAGGCAAGGAGTGCATAGAGAAAGCCATTCCAGAGACCAATGCCGTAGAGAAGCTTATCAGCTTCATCAAGGAGGATTTGTAACCCTCCCCCAAAGAAGTAAGACATAAAAAAATAAGTATAACATAAACCCCTTTCACCCACCAAAGGTAATAAAAGCTCCCTCCCTTCAACGGGAGGGTTGGGGTGGGTCTCTTATGAAACAAGTTGCTGACGCTTTTGCAGAAAAGCTCCTCGCCGTAAAGGCTATGAAGTTACAGCCAAACGACCCTTTCACATGGGCATCAGGCTGGAAGTCTCCAATCTACACCGATAACCGTAAGACACTCGCTTATCCGGAAGTGCGCTCCTTCGTGAAGAACGAGCTCGTACACCTCGTGAACACTGAGTTCCCAGAGGCAACAGCAGTTGCCGGTGTTGCTACGGGTGCCATCGCACAGGGTGCGCTCGTTGCCGACCAGCTGCAGCTTCCTTACTGCTATGTTCGTCCAAAGCCAAAGGATCACGGTATGGGCAACCAGATCGAGGGTACCATCCCCGAGGGTGCCAAGGTCGTTGTCGTAGAGGACCTCATATCTACCGGCGGATCATCACTCAAGGCTGTTGACGCACTACGTCAGGCTGGCTTCGAGGTTGTAGGCATGGTAGCATCCTACACCTACGGCTTCCCTGTTGCAGAAGAGGCTTTCAAGGCTGCAAACCTACGTCTCGTCACACTCTCTGACTACGAGCACACCATCGCCATCGCAGCAAAGAGCGGCTACGTGAAGGAAGAAGACCTCGCCGTCCTCGCCGAGTGGCGCAAGTCACCATCAACCTGGAAGCAAGGATAATCCCTTGAAAATGGAGAATGGAGAATGGAAAATAAAATTTGAATAACATGGCAAAATACGAAAGCAAGATAAAGCTTGTCGCTGCACCTGTCGAGGCGGTCTATGCCAAGCTCAGCGACTTCGAGAACCTGCGACCTATCATCGAGAACGCCACCGACAACGACATGGTGCGCCAGAAGATGCAGGAGGCAGGTCAGGACCCAAGCGTCCTCGACAACCTGCGCAACGTGGAGCTTACCTCCGACCGTGTCGCCATGCCCGCTGGAATGCTCGGCACACTCTCACTCGTCGTCGTAGAGCGCGAGCAGAACAAGTGCATAAAGTTCCAGACGGAGCAGTCGCCGGTAGAGGCAAACCTATGGATTCAGGTTCTACCTACATCTGAGATCAACGCATACGCCACTGACGGCACCATCGTGCAGGGCACAAAGATGCGCCTCACACTCAAGGCGGACCTCAACCCAATGATAAAGATGATGATAGGCAACAAGCTCGAGGATGGCATCGACAAGTTCGCCGACATGCTCAGCATGATTCCTTATAATATTTAAGACAATGAAACTCTGGGAAAAGAATTATAACGTAAACGAGGAGATCGACCGCTTCACCGTCGGCAGAGACCGTGAGATGGACCTCTACCTCGCTAAGTACGACGTCATGGGATCCATGGCGCACATCACAATGCTCAACAGCATCGGACTCATCGCCGACGACGAGCTACCCGTTCTCCTCAAGGAACTCAAGAACATCTACGACATCTGCGAGCGCGGAGAGTTCGTCATCGAGGACGACATCGAGGACGTACACTCACAGGTCGAACTGATGCTCACACGCGCACTCGGCGACATGGGCAAGAAGATACACTCCGGACGCTCACGCAACGACCAGGTGCTCGTGGACCTCAAGCTCTTCACACGCGCAGTGCTACGTGAGGTAGTGGAGGAGACAAAGACCCTCTTCGACGAGCTCATAGCACAGAGCGAGGCTAACAAGGACGTACTCATGCCGGGATACACACACCTGCAGATTGCAATGCCGTCAAGCTTCGGACTTTGGTTCGGCGCATACGCAGAGTCGCTCACCGACGACATGCTCTACCTTCAGGCTGCATACAAGATGACCAACCGCAACCCTCTCGGCTCTGCTGCAGGCTACGGATCGTCGTTCCCGCTCAGGCGTCAGATGACGACAGACCTCCTCGGCTTCGACTCCATGAACTACAACGTAGTCTATGCGCAGATGGGTCGCGGAAAGATGGAGCGCAACGTAGCATTCTCCATCGCTGGACTCGCCGGCACGATGGCGAAGATGGCGTTCGACGCATGCATGTTCAACTCGCAGAACTTCCAGTTCGTAAAGCTCCCTAAGGAGTGTACCACGGGCTCAAGCATCATGCCGCACAAGAAGAACCCTGACGTCTTCGAGCTCATCCGTGCGAAGTGCAACAAGCTACAGGCTCTCCCTACACAGGTGACACTCATTCAGAACAACCTCCCTTGCGGTTACTTCCGTGACCTGCAGATCATCAAGGAAGTGTTCCTCCCTGCCTTCGACGAGCTCAAGGACTGTCTGCAGATGTGCGCATACATCATCAACAAGATAGAGGTGAAGAAGGACATCCTCGACAACCCAATGTACGACGCCATCTTCTCCGTAGAAGAGGTCAACCGCCTCGCTACCGAAGGCATGCCGTTCCGCGATGCCTACAAGAAGGTAGGTCTCGACATCGAGGCTGGCAACTTCACACCAGACAAGAACATCCGCCACACCCACGAAGGCTCCATCGGCAACCTCTGCAACGACCGCATCAAGGCTCTCATGCAGCAGATTCTCGACGGATTCCACTTCGAGCGTGTCGATGAGGCACAGAAGAAGCTCCTCAACGTATAAAACAACGTTCCTGCCGTTTTACCAGCAGGTTCAGCCAACGTTCCCGAAACGTCCGCTTCGGGCAACCAAAAGCAAAAAAATGAAAACAAGAACAACGATACTCACCATCCTTGCCGCAGCCATGCTCTTCATCGGTTGCAGTAAGGATGCTATTGTGCAGTCGGAGTACAGCAACAACGAGGCACGCTACGTCATGGACTTCAACTACGGCCACACCTCATCAAGGCTCTTCGCCGCACTCAGCCCGAACTCCAACACCTTCTGCATCATCTCCCAATCGAGCAGCAACATCGGCTACACCCTCAACTCACGCCTCTACGGTGACGAGGAGGAGCACCACGAGCACATCATAGAAGAAATCCTCACCAGGCAGTCGCGACTCATGGGCCTCAACAACGGACTCATCGTCGGATACTCATCACTGCAGGACGGAGGACTATACGTCTTCGACCAGATATGCCCCAACTGCTACCAGCAGAACGGACTCGCAAGCATGAAGTACATGGTGGACTTCGACTCCGAGAGCGCAGGCACACAAGTCGTATGCCCTACCTGCAAACGCTACTACGGACTCCTCAACGGCGGCGTTGTCGTAAAAGGCGAAAGCGGACAGAAGCTCTACCGCTACCGTGCCAACTTCACCAGCAACGTCTTCCGCATAAGCAACCCCTACTAACCTCACACAAAAAAAAGCATCCCAGATTCACAGTCAGGATGCCTCACAATCTTATACAATGACTCCATTATAAAAAGTCGAAGCGGTTTTAAATCGTAAGTTGTACACTCGAAAATCCCTTAAACATTGGTCATTTACATATGATAATACCATGTTTTGAGTTCGGATGCTCAATTTGACTTTCAATCTGTAAGCATTTTTGGGTACCCCTATCGAAAAATACCACTTTTTATAGCGGACTC
>CAMADY010000027.1 GCA_945831805.1 uncultured Prevotellaceae bacterium | reverse complement strand
TCTTTAAATAATTTCTACTATTGTAGATAAAATTATGGCACAAAAAAAATTAGACGGGCTATAAGCTTTAAATAATTTCTACTATTGTAGATCAGAGATAGGATTCAACTTTACCCTCCGCGGCTATAAGCTTTAAATAATTTCTACTATTGTAGATATAGCAAGTACTTCTCCAACTTCAGTTAGGCTATAAGCTTTAAATAATTTCTACTATTGTAGATCTATCACTTCCACCACCTTGCCACAAGGCTATAAGCTTTAAATAATTTCTACTATTGTAGATCGTGCCTGTTCAACTGTAAGTTTATCAGGCTATAAGCTTTAAATAATTTCTACTATTGTAGATATAGTGTCCTCCTGAATTGATTGATACTTTCTTGGAAAATCATGATTATACTGTAGATATGGATGATATCTTGTAGCAGTATGTCATCAAAGCACATTCGCTTTGATGACATACTTTATATATTATAGGGGGGATGTGGGGCTGACCTGCCGTAATTGTTGTGCTGGGAGCATTTGGTGTAAGGTGAGGGATTGTTGTGCTGGTAGCGTTTGGCGGAAGGGGGGATTATAGATAGCTTACTGTTTCGGAGAGTGGCTTTCGGGAGAAGTGGTTGGAGAGTGGCTTGGCGTCTTCGGTTGCGAAGCCGAGGTCGAGGAGCATCAGTATCTCTTCGTTCTCTGGAAGTCCGAGGGCATCGTGCAGGTCGTCGAGGCATTAATTTAGAATACCTTTGTCACGGAGGGATTTCAGCAGGTTATAGGTCGTGGATTTCTTTCGGTTAATCTTCTCGCACAACTCGTCAACAGTCGGCTTGACATCTCCAGACATAAGTTCAATGACCTGCTTCTCCAAGTCAGAAAGCTCAGGGATGTTTGCAGGATGACCCTTCCTTAAAAGGATGATATTGAACATTCCTTCAGTTTCGTATTGAGGCTCTGGCAAACCGGCATTAAGCATCAGTTCCTGCATTCTGCCTATGCCTGAACCAACATGCTCGACAAGGTTCATTCGCATGAACAGGCTGAAAATGTATGGATTGCGAGAAAGACTCTTCCTACCAAAATGTCTTGCGACCAAAGGAAGAAGTCCTCCAGGGTTCGTAATTTCGATCCTGTCATCATACACCTCCACATTAGTGAAGGCTCCCTGCTCATAGTAGTCTCTATGGGCGAGGGCGTTTATCAATGCCTCACGGAATACATCAAGAGGCATTTCCCACTTCTCAGTACGCGCACCTGTACCTTTGATTTCATATTCGAGCTTCAACTTGTCCTGAAGCCAGCTAAGAGCCTGCTCATATTGGGCTACGAGAGGTCCACCGAAAGTCTTGTCATCAATGATATGCAGCTTGTCGGTTCCCTTGAACTGGGTGCATCTGACTACAGCGTGGAAGAACAGAAACTCGGGATGCTTGTCAAAAAACAGAATTGCGCCACGCTTAACATCGCCATTCTCGGTAAATGCCTGCAGGTTTTCAAGCAGCTGCTCGTCATCCACATTATTGGAAATATGAGCCTCACGCCTGAATGCTTTCAACATGTCTGCATCCAGATGGTCATAGATGTTGTACTTCCTGTTGGGAATCGAGTCATAGTATATCTTTTCCGCTTGCTGGAACAGCTCACGGATTTCCTCCACGTTTGTGAGTTTCTGACTGTTGGCACCTTCTCTGACGAAGACACTGCCACCAAAGAAGTATGGTACTTGTCTTCCGGCAGGAACCTCCACCACCCAGACCTCTGCACCATCCACATCTACAGGATATAGATCGCAATGAACTGCCGGAGAGATTTCGCCTATGGAGCCTTGAATTGCTGATCGCTTGGAATTATCTATGGTAGTGCCCTTGATTGTTCCGTGGTCATCTATGCCAATGAGCACATAGCCACCTGCAGCATTGGCGAAGCTGCACACCTCTTCCGTTATATCACGAACTTTCTGAGGTACGGCAACCTTGAAGTCTGCATTGTATGATTCGCCACGTTCTGCCATTCTCTTTATGTCTTCTGCTGTAATCATAACATTAATGCTTACTGAATTTTGTGCAAACTTAGGCTCGCACGTGGCAAAGAGTGCGTGTCAGCTTGCTGGCGCACGTTGCGAAGCACTTTGCGAGTGCAAAGTTACACACTTTCCATTGGAATTCCAATAATGTTTTTGGAAAATTCTAATATTTTAATGTTTTTTATTGGAAATTGCAAGATAATAGTGCTTCGGGATTCCAAAATAGGGTAATTAGCGACCTATTAGTCTATGTATTCCAGTAAGGAAGATTGTTTCCAATGGAATTCCAATCCTCGTTTGTGTATATGGTACGTTTGGTGTAAGGTGAGGGATTGTTGTGCTGGGAGCGTTTGGCGGAAGGGGGGATTATAGGTAGCTTACTGTTTCGGAGAGTGGCTTTCGGGAGAAGTGGTTGGAGAGTGGCTTGGCGTCTTCGGTTGCGAAGCCGAGGTCGAGGAGCATCAGTATCTCTTCGTTCTCTGGAAGTCCGAGGGCATCGTGCAGGTCGTCGATGTGTACGCAGTTGAGCCAGCAGGAGTCAACGCCTGCATTGTATGCTCCGAGCATGAGGTGGGTTGCAACGATGGCAGCGTCCTCGGTGCCAGACTTGCAGTGGTCTGTCTCAGGACCTTTTGCGGTAGGGTAGGTATTCCACATTTTTTTCAGCAGCGGGGTTGCTCTCCCCCGCGAGACGGGGGAGTCGGAGGGGGTGCAAAGACTATTGAAGACCCCGCTGCTGAATTTGTTCCACATTTTAGTGTCAAGAAATAGATCTGAAACTCTTTGTTGATTGTCTGTCGGTTAAAATGTGGAAACTGTGGTTTTGCGCGCAGCCTGACAGAAGAGGACAGCGATGAGTATAAAAGTTAGTCTTTTCATATCAAATGGTAGATTCTGCCGTTAGTATGCTTTTTCTATCGTTGCACCGGTATAGTAATGGGCGAGTATGTCGGAATATGAGATGCCCTTGGCACCCATTACGGCTGCACCTATCTGGCAGAGTCCTACACCGTGTCCCCAGCCTTTGCCGTTGAGGATGAAACGCTTTGGGTAGCCATCGTTATCCGTGCCCGGTGTTGCGACGTTAAATGCGGAAGAATATAGATGTGTGGTAGATAGTGCCTTGCGTATTTCGAGCTCTTTGCCGATGGTGAAGGTTTTCTTCTCGCCCACGATGCGGAGGAGAGAGATGCGTCCACTGGCACCTCGCTCAAGTGGTTCGAGTGCCTTTATGCGTCCAAAGTCCATCTTGAGGTTCTCGCAGATGAGGGCAGCGAGTTGCTCCTGCGAATACTCTACCATCCAGTCGTGGAAGTCAACGGTCTCCTGATCGTAGTCGTTGAGGACTTCGGAGAGAATCTTGCGATCCTGCGTGTTGCAGTAAGGGTCGTTGACCGGCATGAGGTATGGTTTTGTTATATTATCCCAACAATACTTATATTCCTCTGTAACGCCTCCGCAACACTTAGAGAAGCGCGCATCGCATATCTCGCCTTCGTATGCGAGAACCTGACCACGTGTAGCCTTTACAGCATCAGAGACATGTGGATTTGCTGCGTTGGTGATACCTTGATAGCGTTGGCAGTGGTCGTCGGCACAGACATCGAAGATGGTATGATCTTCTCTGTCATACCAACGAACGAGTTTGTCATCAGATTTTACGAACGAGAAGAAGTTGCCAGCGTGGTCCTTAAGCTGCTGGCGGCGTTCCATCTGTGCGAGAAGCCATGATCGTGAGATGACAGCATGTGCCTTTAGAAGTTCAAGGCTTGACGTAGCAGACATCTCACTTGAGATGACGCTTTCGAGATAGCGCTCAACAGGCAGTTCGTTAATGGCACAGATCTTATCTTCTTCGACAACGAGTCGGAGTGTGCCGAGGAATGTCTGGGTCTGCTTGCGCTCCCAATGGAAGTTGATGCCGATGGTTACATCGCTGATGGAGAATGAGGCCGGAGCAGGACGGTTGCTCTGTTCCGAAGCCTTATGGCTCTGCTGCAGTGGCTTGAAGAGAAGTTCGCGATACTGCGTTCCGCGCCACAGGATGGTGCCTTCAGAGAATGTAACGACCTGCTCTCCTGTTATCTCCTCGCCCTTCGCCGTGTATGTGCCGTTGAGAGAGAAGTGGAGCTCCGTAGCACTGACGATGCCGACTTTTACGTCTGGTTGCTCAGAGAGTTTCCTGAGGTGCTTTGTGTTGTCGGTCTCGGTGCCGTCCTTCTTCTGCAGGCATTGCACAATAGCTTGTACCTCTTCGTCGGAGATGCTCACCTCGCGGAGGATGCTGGCAGCAGTGTCGGCGTCAAGTCGCTCGAAGTCTTCCTTTCGAGGGGTGATGATGAGACCTGCCATGTCGAGTGCGCCAGGGCTTATCATGAACTCGGCGGGGGTGATTGCGGAAGCAGCGCCTTCAACATTGCTCGCGGTGGAAGAGGCTGCTGGGATTTCTGCAGGGGCGGATTGTGGTGGGTAGCAGGCAGGGCGGTGCTTCTTGCGTGGGAATACAAGGGTTATCTGTTCGTCCAGCTCTTTCCATGCTACGATGTTCATCATTGGCTCTTCGTCAGGCAGCGCATCAGGGTACGGTATGGTACAAACCTCCTTCATGGCAGAGTATATCTTGCGGAACATGTGCTTGCTAATATCACTCTTGCGGGAACGTATCACGAATACAGGGCATGCATATTCGGTAAGGAGGCTGATGCCCTCGCCCTCATCGTTGATGACCACGGGCTGGAGGGTACGCATAAGACGGTGCCATGCCTTTTGTATAGGAACGATGCCAGAGGTACCAGCCTGCAGGTGCATGTGGTCCGGCGCAGAAGCTCCGCAACGTGGACCGTTGTAGAACACCATGAGCTGCGAGTGTATGGAGAGAACCTTATGTATGTCGCCGAAATGCTCCGCAATGGTTTGCGGTTCGTGCTTCAGGGATGGTATGGTGTAGTGGTTAGGAAGGATAGGGAATGGATTGACGAGCAATTCCAGAGGTAGTTCCTTGTTCTTGTAGAGCAACGGCTTTGTAAGCTGCTGCTCCGGACGGTTCTGCTGGCAGAGGAAACAAGGGCGTTTTGTTATTGCCTCCTTGCTGATGCTTGCACCGGTAGATACAATGCGTGCTGGATTGAACTGCGCAGTGAGTTCTCCGAGATGCTTTGTCTGCACGTTGTGGAGGTCAGAATAACGCTGACGTACATCGTCCCAACGCTCCAACTGTCTGTTAAAGAAACGCTGGATACTGTCAGCAACGACAGGTTCAAGCTTTCCTTCGTTCATGCGCTGACGTGCTTTTAGTTCCATGGTTCGCAGACGATCCTTATAGAGATTATTGGCATTGACCTTCTCAATGCTCAGTGCAGCATCGCTGTTACCTCCCCATCGGCGACAGAGATAGAGCTCGTCGTAGATACGTCCGATGCGGAAGTTGCGACTGAAAGCGAGTCCGAGGGCATAGTCCTCACCATAGCTTGTATTAGGGAATCCAATATGGCGTAGCAGTGGCGTAAAGAAAGCGCGTGGTGCTCCGAGACCATTGATACGCAGTGCGTTATTCGGACCGTTCTCGTCCGTCCACTCCTTATGGTCGATGATGCCAGGAGGTAAGGTGTTGAGGTCGAAGTCGCACATGCGGTATGCTCCGATGACCATCGCTGCCTTCTGACGATAGAAGCAATCTACAATCTTCTGAAGGGTATCAGGTCCGGAATACAGGTCGTCGCTGTCAAGCTGTACAGCAAAGCGTCCGCAGTGGTCGCTGTTGATGGCTTCGTTCCAACAGCCTCCGATGCCGAGATCGTAACGGTCTGGGGTGATGACGATGAGTTGGGTGTTGGATGTTGGGTGTTGGGTGGTGGTGGATAGTTGTTTCAGGATTTCGGAGGTGCCGTCTGTTGAATGGTTATCGACAACAATGACGTTGAACGGGAATTTACACTTCTGTGAAAGTGCGCTCTTGACAGCATCTGCGATGGTCTTGGCACGGTTGAATACCGGAATGACGACGGAGGCTTCAACAGGGAACACCTGTTCGTTGAAGTCCGGTTCCTGCCGAATTGTGGTGTCAACCTTTGCACCTACGGCATCGAGATGCTCCGTAGCAGCCTGTTCCATTTCTATCTGTACGCTGCGGTTGCGCGGATTGACATAGTCGAACTGCTTCTCGCCACTCTTACGGTTGTCGAGTTCCTCCTCAGTATAAAGGTATTCGTTGAGATGGAACAGCTCACCATGCCGCTGAAGGTATAGACGGAGTGCATAGATGCCGGCATAGGCATAGTCGTTCTTCTCCTCCTTGACGAAGGACTTTAGAAGGTCTGTGCGTAAGAAAAGCAGTTGTCCGAAGTCGAAGTCATCGCGAATGCTGCCGTGCTGATAGTCAATGACGGGGTGGTTCTGTCGCTTGCCGTCGGTCATGGTGTAATGGTCGGCATAGACCATTACGGCATCGGTCTCCTTAACGACGCGCAGGAGACGGTCGAGGGCGTGTTGTCCAAGGGTTACAGGTGTAGCCTTCTGTGATAGGAGGATATAGTTCGTCGATGCCTTGTCTGCTATATTGCGGAGAGTTGCCATGGAGACAACAGGTACTCCCTCCAGCAGGTGGAGGGCCTTTACGGTTTTGTCACTTTTGAGTTGCTCTGCCATTGGGGCGAGCTGCTCTGCATCGTTGCAGGGGAAGAAAATGTCAATCTTCTGAGTCATGGGGATATTGTTATGGGGGAGGCGGAGGAACCGCCTTTAGCTTGGCTGTTGGTTTAGGGAGAGGCGGAAGGACCGCCTTTAACTTGGCTGTTATTTTAGGGATTTGCTGGTGGCGTAGCGTACGGGATATAGGACGGAAAGGAATCCTACGGCGAGCACTGTGAGGAAGATGATCAGGACATCACCGTAGTGTACGGAAACGGGATATGCGTCAACGACGAACGAACCGCTTGATTGTCCGAGTGATACGAGTCCGAACTGCTGTTGCAATAGGCAAAGCAACAGACCTAGTCCCACGCCGAGTATAGCTCCGACGATGCTTATCAGCCATCCTTCGAGAATGAAGATACGCTTGATGAGTGACTCCCTGGCACCAAGTGCACGAAGTGTCTCTACGTCAGCCTTCTTGTCAATGATGAGCATAGAGAGCGAACCTATGATGTTGAAGCATGCCACGACGAGTATGAATGTAAGGAATATGTATGCCATAAGCTTCTCTATCTTCATGATGTTGAAGGTTTCGTCCTGCTGTTCATAGCGGTCCTTGACCTTGAATTTGTCGCCACAGAGCTTCTGTATCTTTGATTTCGTGGCAGCGAGGTTAGTGCCCGGTTTTAGCTTCAGTTCAAGAGCCGACAGTTCACCATCGCACTCAAAGAGCATCTGTGCGAAGTGCAGGCTTGTGAGTATGTAGTTCTTGTCATAATGTCCCTGTTGTACACAGAACACCACGCCTGGCGAGATGAGTGAGTCAACGACAAAGCCATCCATCGGATTCATGATGTCCAGCTGTCCTGTGCGGTGTGGTGCATAGATGTGCAGGTAGCCATTATAGCGCGCTGTCATACCTAGCGTCTGTGCCAGTCGGATGCCTGGTGTACCATACTCTAAATCTGCCGCTTTTAGGTCGAACATTCCGTCGCCGTAAAGTATTTCGTTGATGTGGGTCAGCTGCTTGAAACTCTCTTCCACACCTTTTATCATCACCATCGCCTGACGGTCGCCGTAGATGGCCAAAGCCTGATCTTCAACACACTCCGTGGCCACCTCTACCTCGTCGAGTTTCTTTATCTCCATGAGGCATGGCGTGTCAGCAGCAACAGTTTTGCCACTTGCAGGTACGACCTTCAGCTGTGGGTCGAAGTTTGTGAAGAATGTAGCCACGAGGTCGCTGAATCCATTGAAAACGCTCATGACAACAACCAATGCCATCGTTGCCACCATAACCCCGATAACGGAAATGGAGGATATGACATTGATGACGTTTGTGCTCTTCTTCGAGAACAGATAACGCCGTGCGATGTAAAAAGCCGAAGACATTTTTTTTTTCGGTTAATCGGTTAATCGATGTTTCAATGATTATTTCTTTAGAAGGTCATCGATGCGGTCGAGGTAGTCGAGCGAGTCGTCTATGAAGAAGCGCAATTCCGGAATGATGCGCAGCTGATTACGCACACGCTGACCGAGGTCATAGCGTATCGACGACACGTTGCCGTTGATGTTCTCGAGCAGTTCCTCGCCTCTCTCTGATGGGAAAATGCTGAGGTATGCAGTGCAGATGCTAAGGTCCGGAGATATCTTAACGCGTGTTACACTTACCATAACGCCGTGCATCTGGCGTGTCTGGCTCTGGAAGATAAGGCTCAGCTCCTTCTGAAGGAGTCGGCATATACGATTTTGTCTTGTTTCTTGCATTATGGTTGAGTTTTTAAGTTGTTTAAAAATTAAATCCGTTGTAAACGTTGATGTCAACTTCTGTCTTTATTCCGCTGACCCTTCCGTCTGGTGACAGCTGCCAATATACGAGGTTCACATCCGGGCGATATTCTCCGTAGCGTGCAATCCATACGTCGTAGTTCTTTTGGAGGTCAGGAGCCTGCGGGAGATATTTGTTGACGAACCGCTGCGAGATGTATAGAATCGGCCTTACGCCGCGCTGCTTCTCAACAGCATTCAGCCATGTTCGTACATTTCGGAAAAGAGCCTGCACGCCACCAGCCTGTCGTATCTGCGCGTCCGTTGGTTCAAGATCGAGAACCGGCGGCAGGTCTCCCTTGTTGTATCGACTGTTGCGAAGGAAGTTGATAGCCTGATTCCTGCCTGGCGTCCTCACGGAGAAGAAGTGGTATGCTCCTGTCTTATAACCATACTTACGGGCATTGGCATAGTCAGAGGCGAAGTATTTGTTCCTTACGGTAACCCCCTCCGTCGCCTTAATGAAAATGAAGCGCACCGGATAGTTTACGGTGCCGTGGATGGTCTTCTTCGATAGTCTTCCGAGTGATGTTATGCGGAGGTCCTTCCAGTTTATGGAGAACCGTTTTCGTCCCTTCTCATGCTGATAGCGCGAGATGTCAATGCCGTAGATACGCTCCGGTGTGTATGCTATTCTCTCACCAAGGAACTTGTCGTCCTTCCATTCGCCGAGCATCAGTCGCTTGCCGCGCAGCAACGAGAATCCCACCCCCGTCCGCTTGCCGTGCTCCCATTCGCCTTCGTAATAGTCTCCATTAAGTGCGGTGAAGTGTCCGTAGCCATGAGGCATCGCCAGCGAGTCCCTCACTCCGGAGTAAACGCCGAGTGTATCTATAGCCGACGTCTTCTTCTTGTCTGTCTTAGGCTTACGCACCTTCAGACGCTCATACGCCATCTTTGCCGACATGCGGCTATGACTGAAGAATGTAGAGAATCCCTGCTCTATCTTCATGTCACTCTGCTGCTCGTTCTTCCTGATGCGAAGTAGAAGTACGGAATCTCTGGCAATGGTCGGCACGCACTCTATCCTTCCCCTTGCGGAAGAGATGTAATAGTGCCTGTCGAGGGTTATCGTTAGCTTACCCTTCTTCCCCGAAGCAATAGCCTCCGCAAGCAGCTTCTGCACCTTCGATATGGAATCCACCGTCTGGTTGTGAATGTCGCTGTAACGCGCCACGATGTCGAAGCCATCATCTATTACGGTGTGTGTACGCAAGAAGTAGTCGATGTCCTTGCGCTGCCGCCTTGCCACCTCCTGTTCCTCTACGAGATATTCCGCCTCATGCTTCAGCAGTGATAGAATATCTTCCGTAGGGAAACGGCAGATGCCGAGCGTGTCGAAAGACTCCACCGCAATAGAACCGCCGGAGTAGGGTAGCAGCTGGTATCTGCGTACCCACTGCCCATGCAGCACCTCACGCTCCACACCGCTCACGCCATGCAGCAGAGTGTCGCCTCGCGTTGACGTAAATGCAAGCAGTTCCTTGCCCTTTGGGTCGCTTATGACGTAGCGTGTCTCAGAGACGACGGTGATGTCCGTTGCCAGCTGTTCCTCCTCGCTCATAGGGTAGAAATACCACAGGCACCACATCACCGTAAACACCAAAAGGGGGATTAGCATAAATACGCCACATCCGCATCCCCTCATCTTTGAGATGAAGGAATGCGAATGACGCATTGTGGCATGTCCGCCTCGATATCCCGAAGGATTATAGCTTTGTTTACGTCGGAATATTATCGGAAGAATTATATTCAATAGTTGTTTGGTAGTTTAGTCGTAAAACCTTAAAACCGTAGAACCCTATAATCGTAAAACCGTTACATATCATATCCGCCCATGCTTGTGGCATCATCTTCGTCGCCTCCCTGCTGGTCCGGACGTCTCTTCTTGTTGTTGGCACCGTTGCCGAAGTTGTATGTGAGGGTGAAGTTTACGGTGCGGCTACGACGGCGGTTTACCTGATAGCGGTAGAACGTCTCGCTGCTTGTCTCGCTCTCGAACTTGCGGGTGTTCAGCACGTCGCGGCAGTTTATAGCGAGTGTGAGCTTGCGGTTGAAGAAGTTCTTGCGAACGCCAAGATCAAGACCGTATGATGCCGGACGGTGGCCCTGTGTTATAACCTGACGAGAGTTGAAGCGGCCGCTAGCCTGAACGCTGATGTCGTAAGGCAGTGTCAGCGCTGCAATGATGCGGGCATTCCAAGTGAAGTTGTCGTTAGCCTCACCGGTGACGGTCTGTCCAAGCACCTGGTAGGCAAACGCATCGAGCTTGTAGTAGTAAGCGTTCACGTTGGTCGTGATGTCGAGGCGCTTCCAAAGCTTATTCTTCAATGTTACCTCAATACCTGTTGACTGCGACTTTGCCACGTTCTCAGAGGTGCTGATCATCGTCTCATGGTCTATGCCGTCAACAAATCCGCGATAAACAATACGCTGTATGACATCCGTCGTAGGACGATAGTATGCCGAAACGAGCAGTGAGTGCTGTTCCCATGTCTTAAGGTAGTTCAGAGAGAACGAGTTGGAATACTCCGGTGTCAGCTCTGGGTTACCCATAGAAACCATGGAAGCATCGCTCGTGTTCTTGAAGTTGTTCAGCTGACCACCCCATGGACGGCGCAGGCGGCGAACATAGTTCAACTGCAGCTGCTGTGTCTTCGTGAGCTGATAAGACATGAAGATGCTAGGGAAGAGCTGGAAGTAGTCCTTCTTGAAAGGATCGTTCTTTGCCTCCGTGCCTTGTGCCTGTGCATAGTTCTCAGACTGCGAGTTAACCTTCCAGTACTCACCGCGCAGACCAGCCATGATGCCGATCTTGTCCTTGTTGAATGCAAGGTTCGCATAGAGCGCATGAACGTCGAGGTTATACTTGAAGTCGTTGTATGAAGGCTCGTCAATAACGAGGTTGTCGCCATTCCAGTTGCTTGCCCTGTACGCCATCTGTGGAGTCTTCTCGCGAGAGTAGTTGCCGTTATAACCAGCCTCCAGCTTCAACGCGTCGTTGAGCTTGCCCTCATAGTCGAGGCGGACCTCGGTGGAGTTGTTCTTGATGTTGAGTGGACGCGACTGATAGTCGTAGCTGCTTGCTGTCTGCTCTGGTGTGTAGATGCTGTCCTGGTAGATGTTCTCCTGGTCAGACTTCCACTGGTGGTGTGACACGATGAGGTCGAGGAAGTTGGTTTCCGAGAAGTTATGGCGGTAGTTGAACTCCACGTTATACATCCTCATCGGGCCGCCGGAGTAGCTGTCGCGCTGGCGGATGCTGTTGAGCATCTCTGAGCCGTCAGCATTGTATATACCATAATAATAAGGAGTGTTCGAATAGTTCTTGTTCTTGCCGGTGAAGAGCATTCCGCTGACAGAGAAGTCGTCCTTGTCCGTAGCGTGCCATGTCAGTCCAGCTCTGCCGAAGAGCATGTTTCCGCGAGACTTGCTGATGGAGTTATGACGCTCGTATGATGTCTTCACGCCATTCCTGAAGTTGTCCTGCTCGCTCTTGTTCTGTCCCTCGTTCTCCCTATGACGGTAGCCGATGTTGAAGTAAGCGTCAATCTTAGAGGAGTTGTAGTTGATGTTGAATGAGGTGTTAGCACCGGAACGTGTATCTGCACCTACCTGCACTGAACCATAGTATCCAGCCTTGCGGTCCTTCTTCAGGATGATGTTGATGATGCCGGCAGAACCCTCAGCCGAATACTTCGACGAAGGATTGTCGATAACCTCGATGCGCTCGATGCTCTCTGCAGGCAGCTGCTGCAGAATTTGCGCACGGTTGTCGGCTGTCATGCCGCTGGCGCGACCGTTGATCCATACCTCCACGGAGCTGTTGCCACGGAGCGATACGTTACCGTCGTTGTCAACCTCTACTGATGGAATGTTCTCCAGAACCTCCGAGGCCGACTGTCCCGCATTTGCTATCATACCGCTGACATCAAAAGACTTACGGTCAACCTCCAGTTTCATGGCAGCGCGCTGACCTGTAACCTGTACCTCCTTCAGCATCTGCGCATCCTCAGACATGTAGAGCGCAGGGAAGTTATGGTGCTGGTCCTTAGCGTTTATGGTAACCTGCTTTGTCACCTGCTTGTAGCCAATGAAGTTGAGCGTGAGGACGTAGTTGCCGTTCTTCACGTTCTGGAAGTTGAAGGCACCGTCCGCGTCTGTCGTAGCACCAGCCACGACCTTCTTTGAAGCCTGCTGCGTGAGCGAAACGCTGACGAACGACAGAGCCTCGTTGCTGTTCTTGTCGAGCACACGGCCCTTGATCTGCCCCTGTGCCATTGCCACTATGGCCATCACGGCCATGAGGAGTGTTGTTTGAAGTCTTTTTAACATCATTGTATTTGTTTCAGAATTAAGTTATCCGGAATATACATAAATGGTGCGTCATAAATGATTGACACCAAATCTATGACGCACCTATATATCCGTAAGTTTAATCCTTGCAGAATTCTGCATATATTTTTGCCGCAATCTCCTGCATCTCCTCTGCCGGAAGCTCGAGCTTCGCCTTGCGGAAGTCAACGTCCGCCTCGCTCTGCATAGGTATGAGGTGGATGTGGGCGTGTGGCACTTCAAGACCGAGCACTACCTCAGCTACCTTCTTGCAAGGGAAGGCTGCCTTCAGAGCCTTTGCCACCTTCTTTGCAAACACCTGATAGCGAGCTATCTCGTCGTCCTCCATGTCGAAGATGTAATCAACCTCACGGCGTGGTATCACAAGTGTGTGGCCTTTTGCGAGTGGTGCAATATCGAGGAAAGCGTAGAACTCTTCGTTCTCTGCGCACTTATAGCTTGGAATCTCTCCAGCTGCAATCTTTGAAAAAATATCCATAGGTAGCCCCCTCTACATCTCCCCGAGGGGAGACTTTTATAATTACCCTTTGAGGGGTTAAAGTTTTAATGTTAATATTATAGTTTTCTGGTCCCATACCAAGTAATCCCTCCCTCGGGAGGGACTTCTTAGTAACTGATGTTGTCGATGCGGAGCTTCAGGATGCCGCGTGGAATCTTAGCCTCTACGACGTCTCCCACCTTATGGTTAAGGAGTGCCTGTGCGATAGGAGTCTCTACAGAGATCTTGCCTTCGCGGAGGTTTGCCTCGTTGGCGCTGACCACGGTGTAGGTCATCTTCGCGTTGTTCGCCATGTTCGTCATCTCAACCTTCGAGAGAAGCTGAACGGCATCGGTGGAGAGACGACTCTTGTCGATGATCTTCGCATCAGCGATGGTGCTCTTCAGACGATGTATCTTGTCAGCGAGGTGTGCCTGAGCCTCCTTCGCTGCGTCGTACTCTGCATTCTCCGAGAGGTCGCCCTTGTCGCGAGCCTCTGCTATTGCTGCACTGGCCTTAGGCATCTCGATAGCCTCAAGGCGGTGTAATTCTGCTACGAGGTCTTCGTAGCCTTCTTTTGACATGTAAGCCATTGTTTTCTTATATTTTATTGTTTGTATTTTTTTTCTCTTGACACAAAAAGAAAGAACCCCAACCGTTGTTGCATGCCTCTGGTGCAGTGCAATGACAGCCGGAATCCCAAGCTTCTCTTTAACGCTTTATAAGCTTTCAATATTTTTTTGCGACTGCAAAGTTACACATTATTTATTATATATGCAACATTTTGTCAGTTTTTTCGTTTTTTTTTGTAAAAAAGAGTCTTTTTATTGCACAAATTTTGTAATTAAGTGCATTTTTTGTAACTTTGCATTTGATTTGTATAATAACCCGATATAACATTAAACGCAAAAAAAAAGATATGTACACTACAATTACTGCTCTCGAAGCAGCTTCAATGATCAAGAACGGCGACTCACTTGGACTTAGCGGTTTCACACCAGCAGGTGCGCCAAAGGCTACAACGAAGGAGCTTGCAAAGCTCGCTGTAGCAGAACACGAAAAGGGTAACGAATTCAAGGTAAATCTCTTCACCGGTGCATCGACAGGTCAGAGTACCGACGGTGACCTTGCAGCAGCGGAGGCTATCAATTTCCGTGCGCCTTACACCACGAACGCAGAGTTCCGTACTCGTGTCAACAAGAACGAAATCTCATACAACGACCTTCACCTCTCTCACATGGCACAGGAGCTGCGCTATGGTTTCTACGGACCTCTCAACTGGGGTATCCTTGAGGTTTGTAAGATAGAGGATGCAGGTGACAAGTACCACGTATATCTCACTGCTGCCGGCGGCATTGCTCCTACCGTAGCACGCAAGGCAGAGAAGATTATCCTGGAGCTCAACCGCTTCCACAGCGAGGGCGTAGCGCTCCTCCACGACGTCTATGAGCCTCTCGATCCTCCATGCCGTCAGCCTATCATGATTACCAAGGTAAGCGACCGCATCGGTACTCCATACCTTGAGGTTGAGAAGTCAAAGGTTGTTGGTGTCATTGAGTGCGACATCCCTGATGAGGCTCGTTCATTCAAGGGGACCGACCCTATCACCGACCAGATTGGTGCAAACGTAGCACAGTTCCTTCTCGGCGACATGAAGCGCGGCATCATTCCTTCAAGCTTTCTCCCTCTGCAGTCGGGTGTGGGCACAACAGCCAACGCCATCCTCGCTGCTCTCGGTCAGGACAAGAACGTTCCAGACTTCAATATCTACACCGAGGTTCTTCAGAATGCTATCGTTGACATGATGCTCTCAGGCCGTGTGAAGGACGCTTCCACATGTTCCCTCACCGTTGATAATGAGTGCCTCAAGCAGGTTTATGACAATATCGACCTCTTCTCTAAGCACCTCACCATCCGTCCATCAGAGATTTCAAACTCTCCAGAGGTAATCCGCCGACTCGGCGTCATCGCCATCAACACTGCAATCGAGGTTGACATCTACGGTCACGCTAACTCTACGCAGATCTCTGGCACTAAGATGATGAACGGTATCGGTGGTTCGGGCGACTTCGAGCGTAATGCATACATCTCTATCTTCACCTGCTCTTCTGTTGCAAAGAACGGCATGATCTCGGCTGTCGTTCCTTTCTGCAGCCACCTCGACCACACAGAGCACGACGTGAACGTTGTCATTACAGAGCAGGGTATTGCTGACCTTCGCGGTAAGTCACCACTGGAGCGTGCTAACCTCATCATCGAGAACTGCGCACACCCAAGCTATCGCCCAATCCTCCGCGAGTACCTGAAGATTGCTACCGGCGGTCACAGCCACCACAATCTCCCATGCGCATTCGCTATGCACGACACACTCCGTCGCAAGGGTGACATGCACCTCACCGATTTCGCTGAGTACGTAAAGTAACCGCCATGTTCGGTGCGGCGTTTCCGCACCGAACACCGGCTTATCAATAACAATTTCAACTAATTAAACAACTATGGCAAACTTACAGAATTTCTCCCTTGAGGGAAAGAACGCCTGGATTACAGGCGCTTCTTACGGTATTGGTTTCAACATCGCTAAGGCATTCGTTGCTGCTGGTGCTAAGACCATCATCTTCAACGACATCAACGAGGCAGCTCTTGAGAAGGGTCTCGCTAACTATAAGGAGGCAGGTATCGAGAACGTTAAGGGCTATGTCTGCGACGTAACAGACGAGGAAGGCGTAAAGGCTCTCGTTGAGAAGATTCACCAGGAGGTAGGTCAGATCGATATCCTCGTAAACAACGCAGGTATCATCAAGCGTATCCCAATGCACGAGATGAAGCGCGCTGAGTTCCAGCAGGTCATCGACATCGACCTCGTTGCACCATACATCTGCTCCGCTGCCGTTCTCCCAGAGATGATGGAGCGTAAGGAGGGTAAGATCATCAATATCTGCTCTATGATGTCTGAGCTCGGTCGTGAGACTGTTTCTGCATACGCTGCTGCTAAGGGTGGTCTCAAGATGCTCACTCGCAACATCTGCTCTGAGTACGGTGAGTACAACATCCAGTGTAACGGTATCGGCCCTGGCTACATCGCTACTCCTCAGACAGCACCTCTCCGTGAGCGTCAGGCTGACGGCAGCCGTCACCCATTCGACTCATTCATCTGCGCTAAGACACCTGCTGGTCGCTGGCTCGACCCATCAGAGCTCGGTGGTCCTGCTGTCTTCCTTGCTTCAAAGGCATCTGACGCAGTAAACGGTCACATTCTCTACGTTGACGGTGGCATCCTCGCTTACATCGGCAAGCAGCCTAAGTAAGTTTACCCCCGATAAGGTACGGGTGCTCCATACCAGAGTCCCTACACCTTATTATATATAATATATACGGGCGAAGTCTTCATGACCTCGCCCGTATTTTTTCAGTATTTCTAAAACTTTCTATTCAATACGCAAAGACTTCTTCTTCAGTACGCAAAGACTTCCCCGCACCTTTACGAGGCTATCGGAAAGCAACAGATTGTCAGTATGTGCGGTGCTGCATGCTGCGGTATTTGTCGAAGAGCTGGAGGCAGGCGTCCCTGTCCAACATCTGCATGTAACCCTTCAACTTATCCCTGCCACCGAAGATGTTGTCGAACTTGTCATCGCGGAAACCTATGATGCCGTTGTCCTCGATGGTGCAGCCGTAGTATATCTTGCTGATGTTCGCCCACATACAGGCGCATAGACACATGTGGCATGGCTCTCCGGTGGTGTATAGCTCACAACCGGTGAGGTCGTAGGTGCCGAGCTTCTGGCACGCCTTGCGTATGGCATCGACCTCGCCATGGCAGGTCGGGTCGTTGTTTGCCAGCACGTGGTTGTGGCCAGACGCTACGAGTACGCCGTCCTTTACTATGGCGGTGCCGAATGGTCCGCCGTGGCCGTGAGTTATTCCTTCCATCGCCTCATTGATGGCGATCTGCATGTAGGTGTTCATTTGGTTTTGCGGTTTTGCGGTTTTGTGGTTGTACGGTTTTGTGGTTGTACGGTTTTGCGGTTTTGTGGTTGTACGGTTTGCGGTTTTGCGGTTGTACGGTTTGCGGTTTTGCGGTTTTGCGGTTGTCAGAACAAATCAATGAGCGTTCGGAGCGCGTAGATGCCGAGATGGTTCACGTCGAGCTGCTCTACCTCTTCGAGATACTGTACCGCCTTGCTCTTCAGATGCGGGTCATCGGCAGACATGGAGAGGCCGAGGTTGCCGAGCGAGAGCATATACTCGCAGTGTATCTGGTTCTGTAGGTTCAGGTCGCCTTCCCATATCTGCAGGTCTGGCAGGGAAACAGCGAAATAGTCCATTACGACATCATCGAAGAGATGCTGCTTGCCGTAGTTGAGAAGCTTGTAGAAGCGACCGTTTGCCTCGCCAACCCTTCCGAGCTTCAGCAATGCTAGACCCTGATAGAAAATCTTGTCTGGTTTCGCATCGTTATAGTACATTGCTGCAGCAGGTTCCTGCGGACCATCCGTGGCGAGTTGCCAGTTGCTGACAGAATGGTCTGTGTATTTCATTATCTCAGCCTCGTCAGCAGACAGTTCCGCGAGTCTTTCGTATGCGCAGCCGAGGAAATAGCAGAAGTCGTTCTCCTGTGCGCCATAAAGCTTACCTTCACCGAGATGGTGTGGATACTCCAGACACTGCTCAAGCAGCGTGACTGCCTTCTGAAGATCCTCTGCTGTGGCATCCTGACGGCTTATAATCTGCTTTGATAGTTCCACGCGAGCGAGCTGATACTGCGTAGGAACCTTTCCTTCGCCACCCTCCCATGGATGGAACTGATGCTGGTCTATCGTCAGCATCGCCTTCTCATAGTTGCCAGTTTGGTTGAGCAGCGTGATATACTCCAGCAGTAGGTCGTCGCGCCCTGCTATGAGACCTTCGTACTCTTCAAAGCGTGCCAGTCGCTCTGATGCAGGATTGCCGAGACGCTTGTATAGCTGGTCGAGCTCCATGAAGATGCGTGCATCCGTCTCGTCAAGTCCGAACGCCTCCTCCATCTCGCTGACAGCCGCCTCGGCATCGTTCAGCTTGTTGTAGTATGCCAGTGCGAGATTGCGGTGAACAGTAGGGAATGCGGCATCCAGTTCCTTGCTCGTCTCCCAGTTAGCTACGGCAAGGTCATACTGACGCTTGTCGTAATAGAGGCAGCCAAGTAGATAGGCAGCCTGCGCACCCTGAACGCTATTGCTGCGGTTGTCGAAGAAATAGTCCTTCGCTGACTGCAGTGCAATGATAGCCTCCAGGCGGTTAGGGAAACAGTAGCTGCAGTCGGCCTCCTCTGCCTTCTCGTATGCGCCATCCTTGCCGAGCCATCCCTCGTAGTAATATATCATAGGTGTCACGGCACCCAGCTCCTCCGCCATGGCAAGCACGGCGAGAGCCTCGCCGCGGCATCCGGCAGCTGCATAGTCGAGAGCGAGTTCCTCGAAGTTCTTGCATGAGCAGTCGCCCGTAACGGTGTTGTAGTTGCCGCCGCACATCATCTCCTTCAGATAATCAAGCACCGAGGCGTCCTCCGTCAGCAGGTACTTCTCGTAAAGCGCACCATAGTTGAAGAGATCCGTAGCCAATGTCTCTTCGATAAGCTTCAGGGCGCACTCCTTGCGTCCCATGAGTCTCAGCACGGTAGCCTTCAGAGCCAGTGCCTTCTGATTGTGCGCACCATAGATGAGACAGCGGTCGAGTTCGTCGAGGGCATCATCAAGGCGTCCATGAGCGACACTTATCTTAGCTGCCTCGAAGTATCCTGCATCAGCCCATGCTTTATTCCATGTGGATTTCCAGAAGAGATTATAAGCCTCGGTCAGCAAAGCTTCTCGGTCAGCATCCTGCTGTTCCATGGACATGTATTTCAGGGATAGTGCGAGGTTATAGACAGGCTCGCCATCGTAAGGGTTAGGGTTACGCTTCATGATGACCTTGACAGCCTTGCGAAGATACATCTCCGCCAGTTCGAAGCGTCCCTTGCGGATGTACCACAGACCCATGGCGTTAAGGCAGCGAACATCGTTAGGATCACGGCGCAGTGCCTCCTCGTAGTAGTCGGTTGCGAGATATGTGGCATGGCGATACTGCTCTATGTGCAGACCTGTCAGGTAGAGCTGATCGTTGGTCTTTATCTGCTCCGGCAGTAGTGCAGCCTCGGCAGCGTCAGGGATAGGTCGTATCTCGTCAGGCTCCGGTTCCCACGTGAGCACCTGACGTTCCTTGCCGTAGAGTTCCTTGAGGAGGATGACGGCCCCCACCAACCTCCCCGAGGAGAGGTTTGCCTTAATATGCTCCACTTGCTCTGGAGAGACGTTGCGGTGCTCGTCAAAGACGATGTTTCCCTCATCATCCTTAATAATGATATGTATGTACTGCTTGCTTGTTGCAAAGAGCCTCAGTTCGTTTTCGATAACATTGATTATGAGGTCCTTGCTTGCATTCTTCACCACGCCAAGCTCACGGTAAGGCATGAAATACTGCGTAAACTGCTTCTCCTCGTAAGGCATGAGCCACGTGAAGTCCGGCTGGTTCTCCGTATATACTCCAGCCATCAGCTCGATGTATGGTCCGTCGCTGTCGGTGAGGTTACGGTCCCATGCGTGTCCGAAGTCACCATCGCCCCACGTCCATTGCTTTTTGCCCGGTGAGAAGTGGTTGCTTGCCACATGCAGCATGCCAGCCTCGGTATCGTTCTCGTAGCCACCCTCGAAGTTATACTTTGAGTTTACGGCCATATAGGATGTCGGAACCTTGATGTTCTTGTAGTTGGAGATATCGACGCCGCTGGAATAGTCCATCTTGTAGTACGTTCCCGTTGCGATAGGGAATGAGCTGACGGCGCGCTTGCCATGGTCGAAGACCGCATTGACATCCTGTGGGAAGACACTCTGGTATGCGTCGTTGACGGCAACGGCAGGGTTAGCCCACCAGAGGAATGTCTGCGGAACGTCGGTACGGTTGTAGAGTTGTCCCTTTATCTCAAGGTATGCGCAGCCAGGGCGCAGGGTGAAGCCCGCCATGCCCTTCTGATGGAACATGCGTTCCGTCTCGCTCACCCATACGGTGACAGAACCGTCCTCGTTCTCCTGTATCGTGCTGTCAACAGGCAGATATGTCGAAGGACGGTGGTGCTGCGGCCAGTTGAACTCTATGCCGCCACTGATCCATGGACCGGTGAGTCCTACGAGTGCCGGTTTGATGACGCTGTTGTAATAGACGAAGTGTCGCTGACTGATCTTGTCGTATGCCATCTGCACCCTGCCGCCTAGCTCAGGGAGTATCATCACCTTGATGTACTCATTCTCCAGCCATACGGCTTTCCATTCGTGGTCAACGGGCTTGTCGGCTATCTTCTCCACTACGGGGTATGGATAAACGACGCCGCTTGATCCCTGATATACTCTCTTCTCAAGGAAGATCGGATTCTTCTCTGCCTCTCCTATTTCGTATGTCGGTATGACAACCGACTCTCTCCATGCTTTTACCATATCTTCAGTCGTATCTATGAATTATGACTTGCGAGCTTGATGAGCTCCGCGAATAACTATGAATTATGCATTATGAATTATGCATTATGAACTACCCCACGAGTTCCCGTTCCAGTTCCTCAAGGCTCCTGCCCTTCGTCTCCGGACATTTTCTGTAGAGGAAGACGAAGGCGCAGAGGCAGATGCCACTGTAGATCCAGAAGGTGCCACTGCTGCCGAACACTGCGTTCATACTTGGGAAAGAGAAGGTCAGCGTGCAACAGCCCACCCACAAGGCGAAGGTACACGTAGCCATTGCAATGCCACGAACGCGGTGAGGGAATATCTCCGCAAGGAGTGTCCAGGTGACAGGACCGAGCGTCATGGCATAGCATGAGATGGCAGCCACGACGAGCACCACCATCATGACACCCTCCACATGCATAGCATAGCAACTGCCGAGAATGAGGTATATCAGTCCGAGGCCACCCGCACCGATGAGCATCAGCGTGCGGCGTCCCCACTTCTCTATGGTGTAGAGCGCCACGAAGGTGAACAGCACATTGGCAATGCCGGTGATGACGATGTTGATGAACATTCCGTCAACGTCAAAGCCTGCGCCGACGAAGATTTCCTGTGCGTAGTTGAAGATCACATTGGTGCCACACCACTGCTGGAACACGGCTATCACCAAACCCAACAGCAATACGCCGGAGTATTTCGTTGCTACAAGTTCCGAGAGTCCCATACAAGGCTCCCTCTCTGCTTTCTCCACCTGAATCTTGTTGCTGACAAGCTTCAGGAACACCGGGCTCTCCGGTATGAAGAAGCTGAGCACGAGGAACAGTCCTGCCGGAAGTGTCTCCGCCCAGAACATCCAGCGCCAGCCCCATTCTATGTTCCATGCCTGTGAGGCGGCAATGGTGGTGTCCTGCGCCAGCAGCATGTTGACAACCTGCGCCGCAAGGATGCCGAGCACTATTGTCATCTGGTTGAGGCTCACCATCCTGCCGCGAATCTCCGTAGGGCTGACCTCTGCAATATACATTGGCGACAGCGCACTGGCTACACCGATGCCTACACCGCCGACAAGACGCGCTATATTAAATAAGGTGAAATCATTGAACAGACCTGTTGCAACGGCACTTACCGTGAACAGCACGGCTGCAACAATCAGCAGAGGCTTACGTCCATAACGGTCGGCAAGGGCTCCTGCCATCATCGCACCGGCGAGACATCCCACCAACGCGGTCGTCATGGCTACACCTTGCATCACCGGATCGCCGCCAATGCCGAAATACTCTTCATAGAATGGTTTCGCACCTCCTATGACAACCCAGTCGTAGCCGAAGAGCAGACCGCCCATAGCTGATACCAGGCAGATAAAATAAATAAATGACTTACTAAAACTTTTCATCGTTACGACTGACTGTGAATATACTAGTAGATATTATAACGATGCAAAAGTACAAACAAATTACCTAATCTCCAAATTTTTACGCATTATTTTCTTGTTTTAACGGGAAAAAAGTTGTTTGGTTGCTTCGTTACTTTACTGCGAAGCCTATCGTCATGCCGGTGTCCGGCACGTCGGGCATCGTGATGGTCAGGGCATCGTCCCTCTGCTGCCACTCCACCTTCTTCTCCGTGCCGAGCATGCGGACACTGCGGATTCTCTTGCCGTTCATCTGTGCCGAGCGTCTGCCGAGCGACTTTATCACTACCTGCTTCTCCGTAGGGAATCCGAGGACGAAGGCATAGACGGTTTGGGTGTTGCCCTTCCTGTCGAGCGTCTGTGTGAAGCGTATGTCCTTCGAACTGAGCTTTGCCTGCTGCTTCTCGTTGTCGCCGAAGGAATAGCTGTTCGTCATCTTCACGTCACCCTCGCCGAAGACCTTCCACGGACGTGTGCCGAAGATTCCCTCGCCATGAACGTCGAGCCATGCCTTGAAATCCTTGAGGAACGCCTCCTCCTTCTCGTCGATGCTGCCATCGCCGCGCACCGGGATGCTCAGCAGAAGGTTTCCGTTCTTGCTGACCACATCGACGAAGGTCTTCACGATGCGCTCTGTCGTCTTATAGCCGCCGCGCTGATAGAGGGCCCTGTCATAATGCCACCCACCGATGCACATGCACGTCTGCCATGGACGTGGCGAGATGTCGGCAAAGGCACCGCGCTCGCAGTCCATCACCACACCCTTCTGCTTGTCCTCCGAGAGGCGCTTGGCATTGACAACCGCCTCATTGCGGCCGCCATGCTGCTTCATGCTGCGGTTATACATGTGGGCAGTCACCTCCAGGCCATAGTGCCCCATCGGCAAGTCTGTCTCATCGTCAAAATACACGAGGTCAGGGTTGTACCTGTCTATCAGCTCACGGCAGCGCAGAAACCAGTTCTTCGCAAACTGCGGATTCATCTCCGGAATACGCTCCGTCCACACGCGGTCGTTCGTCTCATGCCATTTGTTCATCTCCTTGATGCTCGTGATGCCGTCAGGTATCACAAGGTTATAGCCACCATAGAACTGCTGCGGGTCGTAGCCTTCCCACCATTTCCCCTTGCCGTCCTCCTTCGTGAGGTTGTAGGCATCATAGCGCACACCAGCCTTCGGACCCTCGGCATCATAGCCGTAGGCCGTCTGGAACCAATGCCACGCGTGCGACGAGTGGTTGCTCACGCCAAAGCGCAGACCATTATGCCTTGCCGCCTTCTCAAACTCCCCTACGATGTCGCGTTTCGGTCCCATGTTCACGGAGTTCCATGGCTGGTATGTAGAGTTGTAGTTGTCGAAGTTGTCGTGATGGTTCGCCATGCATACGAAGTAACGCGCGCCGACCTCCTTATAGAGCCTCACCAGTGCCTCCGCGTCAAACTTCTCAGCCTTCCACATCGGAATGAAGTCTATCATGCCGTGCTCCGACGGATGGCCGTATCTCTCTACATGATGCTTATACTGCCAGCTGCCTTGCTCATACATAGCACGCGCATACCAGTCGTTGTCCTCCGGCACGCACTGCAGTCCCCAATGCGCCCAGATGCCCAGCTTGGCATCAGCGAACCACTCCGGAGCCACATAGTTCTCCGACAGCGACTGCCACGAAGGCTCAAACGCACCTTTCTCGATGGACATGTCCTGTGCATACAAAGGCTTCAGGCATAGCGTGGCCATAAATATGGTAGCAGTAACAAATCTCTTCATATCCCTGTTATTAGTCGTTAGTAAAATTTTTTGCAAAGGTATAAAATAAATCCCAAAACTCCAAATTATTCCGAAGGAATTTTTCAAAAACGGTCAAGCGATTTCAGGAAAAGGCATAGGAAGGTGTCAATGTTTGATTTGTATAAAAATAGCGTTGTAATAGCTATCAGATTACAAGGTAACAGGTATCTGATTAGGGTGTTGGAGCTATCTTATTACGTGGTAAAAGCATAGTTGTTACAACGTGGGAATGTATCCTTTGCAGGGATTTTGCGAAAAAAAGTGACAAAGTGTCAACGTCTCTCCGAATTACAAGGAAATACAAGGAGTTTGACGTTGACACTTTTTCCTGGAAGTGTCAACAAAGTGTCAACAAAGTGACAACAAAGTGTCAACAAAGTGAAAACAAAGTGTCAGCAAAGCGGCAACGCTTTCTCCTCTTTTATTCTGTTCCAACCTTCCTCTGAAAAAAAATAATTTACAAAAAAAACTAAAAAAGTTTGTTTGTTTGATTTTTTATTCGTAACTTTGTATGTGGATTGCGAAAAGACGCAATAGAGAATAGGAAGTTACACATTATATATATTATAGAGATGATGAATATTACAAGCGATTTCAGAAAGTATGCCACAGGTCACCTTGGCATGAATGGTATGGCATTGGACGACGTTATGCGCCAGCAGGCAAAGGCGCAGTACCTGAACCCTTACATCCTTGAGGAGCGTCAGCTGAACGTGACGCAGATGGATGTGTTCTCACGTCTGATGATGGACCGTATCATCTTCCTCGGCACGGAGATCAACGACTATACGGCGAACACCATCCAGGCGCAGCTGCTGTACCTCGACTCCACCGACCCTGGCAAGGATATCTCTATCTATATCAACAGCCCTGGCGGCAGCGTGACGGCAGGTCTCGGCATCTACGACACGATGCAGTTCATCTCCAGCGACGTGGCTACCATCTGCACCGGCATGGCGGCATCGATGGGTGCCGTGCTGCTCGTGGCAGGTCAGGAGGGTAAGCGCTCTGCACTGCCTCACAGCCGCGTGATGATACACCAGCCTCTCGGTGGCGTTCAGGGTCAGGCTTCGGACATCGAGATCGAGGCAAAGGAGATCCAGAAGTTCAAGAAGGAACTCTACACCATCATATCCAACCACTCTCATACTCCATACGACAAGGTGTGGGCGGACTCTGACCGCAACTACTGGATGACTGCGGAGGAGGCAAAGGAGTACGGAATGATCGACCAGGTATTGGCAAGGAAGTAATGGCGCGCTTTTCAAGCGCAAGTAAGAAGTAATAAGGAAAAAGTAACAAATAAGAAGCGAAGGGAAAGAGAGACGTTTAAGTATAATGGCAAAGAAGAAAAATTGTTGCAGCTTCTGTGGAAGAAGCGAGAGCGAAGTGCGACTGATGATCACGGGCATAGATGGCTTCATCTGTGAGACCTGTGTGGAGCAGGCGTACGAGATAATGCAGGCAAACCTCAACCCGGGCGCAAAGGCAGACAGTGAGGCAGACACCAAGGCGAAGACCAAGGCGGGTTCCATGAAGAACGTGCCTAAGCCTCAGGAGATAAAGGCGTATCTCGATCAGTACATCATAGGTCAGGACGACGCAAAGAAGTATCTGTCGGTGGCTGTTTATAACCACTACAAGCGTCTGGCGCAGCCTGTTACGGACGATGGTGTAGAGATAGAGAAGAGCAATATCATCATGGTGGGTTCTACCGGAACGGGAAAGACCCTCCTTGCGCGTACCATAGCAAAACTGCTCAACGTGCCTTTCACCATCGTCGATGCTACGGTGTTCACCGAGGCAGGCTATGTGGGCGAGGACGTGGAGAGCATCCTAAGCCGTCTGCTGCAGGTTGCGGACTACAACCTTGAGGCAGCGGAGCGCGGCATCGTCTTCATCGACGAGATAGACAAGATAGCCCGCAAGAACGACAACCCAAGCATCACGCGCGACGTCAGTGGCGAGGGCGTGCAGCAGGGACTACTGAAGCTCCTTGAGGGAACGATGGTCAATGTGCCGCCAAAGGGTGGACGCAAGCATCCGGATCAGGACTACATACACGTGAATACCAATAACATACTGTTTATCTGCGGCGGTGCCTTTGACGGCATCGAGCGTAAGATAGCACAGCGTCTGAACACGCATACCGTTGGTTACAACAGCGTTCAGAACACGCGTCAGATAGACAAGAAGGACATCATGCAGTATGTGGCACCGCAGGATTTGAAGTCCTTTGGACTGATACCGGAGATAATAGGTCGTCTGCCAGTGCTGACGCATCTTAATCCGCTCGACCACGACGCGCTGCGCCGCATCCTCGTAGAGCCGAAGAACTCCATCGTGAAGCAGTATATCAAGCTGTTCAAGATGGACAAGATAGACCTCACCTTCACCACGGAAGCCCTCGACTACATCGTTGATAAGGCGGTGGAGTACAAGCTCGGCGCACGCGGCCTCCGCTCTATCGTAGAGAACATCATGACGGACGCTATGTTCGAGGTGCCATCGCAGCAGATAAAGTCGTTCGAGGTGACGAAGGAGTATGCAGAGAAGCAGCTGGCACACTCCGCCATGAGCGAAGCTTAAATAGTGAAGTTTAAAGAGTGAAGAGTGAAGAGAGAATACCACTATGGATATTAACCTAACAGACAAGCTGAAGGAGTATTTCGGCTTTGATACGTTCAAGGGCGAGCAGGAGGCCATCATCCGCAACCTGCTCGACGGTAACGACACCTTCGTCATCATGCCGACGGGTGGCGGTAAGTCATTGTGCTACCAGCTGCCGTCGCTGCTGATGGAAGGTACCGCCATCGTCATCTCCCCGCTCATTGCGCTGATGAAGAACCAGGTGGATGTCATCAACGGCATGAGTGAGCACGACGGCGTGGCGCACTGCCTCAACTCCTCAATGAACAAGACAGCCATAGACCAGGTGAAGAGGGACGTGAAGAACGGCATCACGAAACTGCTGTATATGGCTCCGGAGTCGCTGACGAAGGACGACAACATACAGTTCCTGCGCAGCGTGAAGATCTCGTTCTATGCTGTCGATGAGGCGCACTGCATCTCGGAGTGGGGGCATGACTTCCGCCCGGAGTACCGCAGGATACGCCCTATAGTGAACGAGATAGGTCAGGCTCCTGTCATAGCCCTCACGGCAACGGCAACAGAGAAGGTCCGCACGGACATCAAGAAGAACCTCGGCATCGTTGAGGCTAAGGACTTTATGACGAGCTTCAACCGTCCGAGCCTCTACTACGAGATACGCCCGAAGACGTCGGACATCGACAAGCAGATTATAAAGTTCATACGCCAGCATCCGGGCAAGAGCGGCATCATCTACTGCCTTGCGCGCAAGAAGGTTGAGGAACTCGCTGAGATGCTGAAGACCAACGATATAAAGGCGGCGCCATACCATGCCGGACTGGACACGGCGGTGCGCAACCAGACGCAGGACGACTTCCTCATGGAGCGCATCGACGTCATCGTTGCGACGATAGCCTTCGGCATGGGTATCGACAAGCCGGACGTGCGCTTCGTCATTCACTACGACATTCCGAAGTCGCTGGAGGGATACTACCAGGAGACGGGACGTGCGGGACGCGATGGCGGTGAGGGACTCTGCATAGCATTCTACTCGCAGAAGGACCTTCAGAAGCTTGAGAAGTTCATGGACTCCAAGCAGGTTACGGAGCAGGAAATCGGCAGGCATCTGCTTCAGGAGACGGCAGCCTTTGCGGAGTCGTCCATCTGTCGCAGGAAGATGCTGCTGAAATACTTCGGCGAGGACTATCCGCACGACAACTGCGGCAACTGCGACAACTGCAAGCATCCTAAGAAGAAGATAGAGGCTACGAAGGGTCTGGAGGCTATACTGACGGCTATTATCGCCGTGAAGGAGGGTTTCCGCTCCAACTATGTCATAGACTTCGCACGTGGCCGCTCGACGGATGATATAGAGTCGCACAAACATAACAACCACGAGGACTTCGGATGCGGCGAGGGCTTGTCAGACAAGCTGTGGAACCCTATCATCCGCCAGGGTATCGTGGAGGGCTTCATAAAGAAGGACATCGAGAGCTACGGCAACCTGAAGATTACGGCTGCCGGTAAGCGATGGCTCAAGGATCCTAAGACGTTCTACGTCACGGAGGACAATACCTACAACGATGAGGCTCCGGAAGGCCAGGCCTCGGGCGCGGGAGCACTGGACCCAACGCTCTTCGCTATGCTTAAGGACCTGCGCAAGAAGGAGGCGGCGCGCAAGAAGGTGCAGCCGTACGTGGTGTTCATGGAGGCGTCGCTGGAGCAGATGGCTACGATGTATCCTATCACGCTGCAGGAGCTGCAGAACGTGCAGGGCGTAGGCCAGGGCAAGGCGAAGCGCTATGGTCAGCCGTTCGTGGATCTTATAAAGAAATATTGCGAGGAGAACGACGTCATCCGTCCGGAGGATATCCGCGTGCGCAGCGTTGCCAAAAACTCCATGCGCAAGATAAAGATAGTGCAGTGCATAGACAAGAAGATGCCGCTCGACGACCTTGCCAAGTCGCTGGGTATCAAGTTTGACGAGCTCCTGGACGAGCTGGAGGCGATAGTCTATAGCGGAACGCGCATAGACATAGACTATTACATCGAGGACATCATGGACGACGACGTGATAGACGACATCTTCGACTACTTCTCCGAGGCGGAAACGGATGCCCTGAAGGAAGCCTACGAAGAGTTCGGAGGCGACTATTCCGACGAGGAAGTACGACTCATACGCATCAAGTTCATATCCGACATGGCGAACTAATAAAGTTAAAAAGTACGAAATAGTTGCATATTTCGTACTTTTTTTGTACCTTTGCAAATTGTAAAATAGTAAATAGCAAAAGAATAAAAACTAGAAAAAAATAAAGAAATCAACATGGCACAGCAAGAAGACGTTTTCAAGAAAATCGTAAGCCACTGCAAAGAGTATGGCTTCGTATTCCCATCAAGTGAAATCTATGACGGCCTCGGCGCAGTCTATGACTACGCACAGAACGGTGTTGAGATGAAGAATAACATCAAGCAGTACTGGTGGCAGTCAATGGTATTGCTCCACGACAACATCGTGGGCATCGACTCTTCAATCTTCATGCACCCTACTATCTGGAAGGCTTCCGGACACGTGGATGCATTCAACGACCCTCTCATCGACAACCGCGACTCAAAGAAGCGCTATCGTGCTGACGTTCTCATCGAGGAGCAGATGGCTAAGTATGAGGACAAGATGAACAAGGAGGTTGAGAAGGCAAGGAAGAAGTTCGGCGACGCTTTCGACGAGGCACAGTTCCGCGCTACCAACCCACGCGTCCTCGAGAACCAGAAGAAGTACGACGACCTCCACGCTCGCTATCAGGAGGCTATGCAGGGACCAGACCTTGAGTCTCTTAAGCAGATCATCGTTGACGAGGAGATTGTTTGTCCTATCTCAGGTACAAAGAACTGGACCGACGTTCGTCAGTTCAACCTCATGTTCGCTACGGAGATGGGCGCAAGTGCTGACGGCGCAATGAAGATCTACCTCCGCCCGGAGACAGCGCAGGGTATCTTCGTTAACTACCTCAACGTGCAGAAGACCGGCCGCATGAAGATTCCATTCGGTATCGCGCAGATCGGTAAGGCATTCCGTAACGAGATCGTGGCACGCCAGTTCATCTTCCGTATGCGTGAGTTCGAGCAGATGGAGATGCAGTTCTTCATCAAGCCAGGCACAGAGCTCGACTGGTTTGCAAAGTGGAAGGAGACACGTATGAAGTGGCACCAGAACCTCGGCTTCGGTGCAGAGAACTACCG
>CAMADY010000026.1 GCA_945831805.1 uncultured Prevotellaceae bacterium | reverse complement strand
CACCTTGCAGTTGCTGCTTAGCGTGTTGATCCTCAGCATGTTGACTTTCCTCAGCCTTATTAAAGCCACACCCGAACAAACATGCTATAACTAACATATTTACAGCAAGTAAGACGGTTTTTCTGAAGTACTTTATCATTCTTCTGTTTTTTCTATAAACGTATTGTCAATGCAAAGTTACTATTTTTTTCGCAAAAACAAAAACATATACATTTTTTTTATGTTAAATTCTGAAAATGTTTTGCAGAATCAAAAAAAAGTATTACCTTTGCAACCTAAAAACTTCCTAATTGGACTGTTCTTTATGCGCTAATAATATATAAAAAGGTGTAAATCAACAACTAATGAACGAACTGTCAAGACATATAGAAATACTCTTGCTCGATAGCGACTGCGTTATTGTGCCAGGTTTTGGTGGCTTTATGGCTCACCATCGCCCAGCAGAGTATGTCAATGAGACAGGGATGTTCTATCCACCACAGCGTACCCTTGGTTTCAATCCACACCTAAAGCTCAACGATTCACTTCTGGCACAATCATACGTAGAGGCTTACGACATCAGTTATCCTGAGGCCGTGAAGCGTATAGAGGAAGACATTGAAGAGATAAAGCAGAACATCTGCATCAACGGAGAATATGAATTCCACGGCATTGGCACTATAAAGATGTCCTCAGAAGAGGTCTATAACTTTGAGCCATGTACCTCTGGACTTCTCACCCCACACCTCTACGCTCTCAATTCATACAGTTTTGACATGCTTGAGGCTGAAGCCTCTGTTGCTACACCCGTTACCATTAACATCGAAACAACGTCTGAACCGTCGGAGGAATCAGAGACTACAGATGAGTTGGAAGAAGAAACATTTTCCGAAGAGTTTGAAGAGACAGACGGCATACACATCAGCAGACAAGTTATTCACTACATTGCTACTGCAGCAATAATACTCTGCCTGTTCATCTTTTCAAGCATACCAGCCGGACAAGGCAGCAGCAACATATCCGTTTGCTCTGTTATCGATACCGAAATAATAACTTCTTTTGTAAAGGACAACATGAAGGCTATTCCTGCATTCACTGCAGAAGTGAAGAAGGACTGCATTCCACAGATCATCACACTGGAAGATATAGATATGGAAGAAGTTCCAGAAGAACCTATAGTAAAGGATACTCCCGAAGCTCCTGCAAAAGAGGAATCGAAAGCTGTTTCAGAGAAGAAAGGTCCATACGCCATTGTCCTTGCAAGTCGCGTAAGCAAGCAGGGAGCAAACGATTTTGTAGAGCGCCTCACCAAACAGGGCCTCAAGAATGTTTCTGTCAACGAAAACACTTCTGCAAGGAAGGTTGTCTATGGCAACTACCCTACAAAAGAAGAAGCCAACAAGGATCTCAATAAGATGAGAGAAACAAACGAGAACTTTGCAGAAGCATGGATTGCTGAGATTTAATATACCATTCCCATCAATCCATAGTCTATCTTCCTATTATCAAACAACCCAACACCCAACAATCCAGCATGAAAAGAGTAAGATGTCCAAAATGCGACAATTTTATTACCTTCGACGAGACAAAGTACGAAGCAGGTCAGTCATTGGTGTTTCAATGCCCTGACTGCGGTAAGGAGTTCGGAATAAGAATGGGTGTGTCAAAGTTAAGGAATCAGCAGAAGGACGAGAACCCTACTTCAGAAGAAATGGATGAAGGCGTTGGAACTATCATTGTCATTGAAAACGTATTCCACTATAAGCAGGTGCTACCTCTTAAGATGGGTGACAACTCTATCGGTCGCTATATGAAGGGTAACCCCAAATGCAACCTTCCAATCGAGACCAACGACCCTTCTATCGACATGAATCACTGCGTCATCAATGTTTCCAGAGACAAGAAAGGAAAACTTAAATATGTACTCAGAGACGGTCCAAGCTACACCGGAACATTTGTTGACAATGTCATTCTTGGGGATAAGGAAAGACGCGTAATTGAGAACGATACACTCTTTACAATTGGAGCTACAAGCGTGATACTCAAAACACCAGAAGAAGATAAATAATACATTCCTGCAACTCTATTGAGGTCATTTGAAAAGAGCCTGATTATCTTGTCTTTCATTGACAAGCGTCAATAAATCATCACTTTACACTATATTTTACTCAAAACTGTTTGCGCACACAGTTATTTCTTCGTACCTTTGCAAACGAAAAGTTGCTGAGTATGCTTACGTGTATATATAATAAATATGTATATCACAAGCAAGACAAAGCAATAATTCATGTGCAAAGATAAAGTTGGACAGGACACCCATGTGTAAGGCTTCCTATCCACATTAGTATTAACTGGAAGTCGGGAACGACAGATGTGACACAACAGACATGCAATGGGTAACACCAACCCTACCCTTGCAGACCATCTGGACATACTTCATTCCCCGAGAAGCATCAACAACTGCTGCTCCTTTGTATGTTTCGCTCCGCAATAAGCAAACATAAATCCATAACCATCCCATGGATTGAGCAAGACTTTTAGATGCAACACACTCAGGCTTCTGAAACATTAACATTATGTATTTCAAGAAGATTGCAAAGGTAGTATTTTTTTCAGCCATCATTACAGTTAGTTCCGTTAATGCCAACGCGCGAGAAAACGGTTCCAAAGAGTTTGACTGGGGTCCATTGATGGACGCTATCACCCAGGTAGAGAGCGGTGGAGACACCAAGGCCGTTAGCGGCCAGTCGTGTGGAGCAATGCAGATTACCCCTATCCTCGTGAAGGACTGCAACGCTATACTCGAAAAGCGCGGCGAGAAGAAGCGCTATACTCTCAACGACCGATTCAACTTGAAGAAGAGTCGTGAGATGTTTGTACTCATCATGAGTCACTACAATCCTACCAACAACATAGAACGTGCTATCCGTCTTTGGAATGGCGGCGTACGATTCACCAACAAGGGCACACAAGGTTACTTCCGTAAAGTAATGAGCCTCTACAAATAAGACAATTCAAAACAAACGACTATAACAAAGGCTGAAGTTGAAAGATTAACATTCTTCCATCTTCAGCCTTTCTGCTTTAAAAACAACGTCAACCATTAACTGTTCACATTATAACCGTTAAACATTAACCGTTAACCGTTAATCGCAAAACATTACTCTATTTATGACAAAGCGCTCGATTGCCGTATTTGACTTCGACGGTACACTGACAACGAAGGATACAATGCTGATATTCATCCGCTATGCCAAAGGCACTATACCTTTCATTATCGGCTTCTGTATCTTTGCTCCAATGATTGCCCTGATGTTCATGCGCATCATAGACAATCATAACTGCAAGCAGAGACTACTATCATGGTTCTTCAAGGGTATGAGCTATGAAGAGTTTGCCGCCAAAGGCAAGGCTTTCGCCAATAATGTTTCTCTTATCAGTCGTCAGGACACCACCAAGGCACTCTTGAAACATCAGCAGGAAGGTACAGAGGTATATGTTGTCACAGCGAGCATCGTTGAGTGGGTAGCACCATACTGCCAGCGCCTAGGCGTAAAGCAGGTCATCGGTACAGAAATGGAGGTTGACAACAACGGCATTCTTACCGGAAAGTTCAAGACCCACAACTGTCATGGAGGAGAGAAGGTACGCCGTTTCCTTATGGTAGAACCTGACAGAGACTCATACTTCCTCTACGCATACGGCGATAGCAGCGGTGATACAGAGATGCTTGCCATGGCTGACGAAGGACACTTTGTCAAATTATAAAGAAAAACTATCCTACAGCAATAGCTTCAATTTCTAAATTCGCATTCTTCGGCAGTGCAGCCACAGCAAATGCCGAGCGTGCTGGGAATGGAGCCTTAAAGAAATCGGCATACACCTCATTTACAGCAGCGAAGTCGTTGATATCCTTCAAGAGAACCGTAACCTTCACTACGTTATCCATTGTCATTCCTGCCTCCTTGAGGATGTTAGAGATATTTGTAAGCGACTGACGTGCCTGACATCTGATACATCCTTCAACGAAATTACCTGTTTCCGGATCAATAGCGAGCTGACCACTTACGTAAACCGTCTTACCCTGCTCTGACACAATACCCTGGCTATAAGGACCGAGAGCTGCTGGAGCATTATTAGTTGAAATAGCTGTCTTCATTGTTTTATTGTTTATATTTAAATAGTTAGAGAATTTTCTGGATTACTAAAAAAAAATTCCATACATAAATGCGCTGTAGTAAACCAACTACAGCGCATTATTCATTATATCATTTAATTTATATTCCTTACTTCTCGAGGAGCATTACAGCAACACGGTTGAACTCATAAACAGGGAAGAGCTCATCTGTTGGATCGCAACCCTCAGCAACGATGCGGTCAGCCTTGATGCCATACTTGCTTACGAGCATATCCTTAACGGCATTAGCACGACGTACACCGAGGCTCATGTTATTGCTGTGGCCACCCTCTGGTGAAGCATAGCCCTTGATATGGAGCTTATACTCTGGATGATTCTTCAGCACCTCAGCAGCAACAGCAACGTTCTGCTCCTGAGCAGGAGTAATGTTGCTCTTGTTTACCTGATAGAATACGGTAGGAAGATCAGGAACTCGAATCTTCTCTTCTACCTGTGGAGTTGAAGCACAAGCATCGATATCCTGCTCTATCTTGGTATTCTCCTTCTCAACGCTGGTAATCTTCTCGTCTGACTCCTCGTCAGCAGCACGAAGCTGGTTGATAAGGTCGTTGATGTTATCAATCTCCTCATCGTTACAAGACTCTACGAGTGCGAAGTTATGAGTACCGTTACTTGTCTTGAACTTATATGTGATACCCACGTTGAGCATCAGGAAAGACTGGTTGATGTTATAGTAAACAAGGTTCTTGTTAACACCTTCCTCCTCATAACCATCGTCAATACCACCAATAAGGTAGTTGAGAGAAGGCTCTATGTATGCCTGCCACTCCTTCTTCTTACCGAAGTTATAGCAGAAGTCAACAGCGAGTTTGTTAATGAAAGAGTTAAGAACTGTACCTGGAACGTTGTCACCATAGTTGTGACCCCACAAAAAACCAGGAGCAAGAATCACCTCAAACTTACGAGGCTCACCATAGTAGCTCTTAATAGCGTTGGTGAGGTTAACAGTAGCGAGTATGCCGATTTGGCTGAATGCAGGTGTACCGTTAGAAACCTTTACTCCATTAGACTTGTTTGTGAACATACCCGTAGCCTCGATAGCCATACCGATGGAAGGGCTTAACCACTTACCGAAACGAAGACCGAGGTCAAAGTTCAGGTTGCTCATCATCTTTGGTGTCTTAGTATGAGCACCAACACCCCCATTAAGACCGATATACCAGTTATCCGTAAAGCGGTTGCCATAGAAGCCATGCTCCTGAGCCATTGCAGAGAGTGACATTGCCACTGCTACTGCTATTGCAAATATCTTTTTCATTCTATAGTTGAATCTATTTCTGTTAAACGCTAATTCTTACTTTTCATCCTTCTTCTGAAGAGACATTACAGCAACACGGTTGAACTCATAAACAGGGAAGAGCTCATCAGTCTCACCGCAACCCTCAGCAGTAATACGGTCAGCAGCAATCTTATATGTGTTGATCAGCATTGTCTTAACAGCACCTGCACGACGGATACCGAGGCTGGTATTGTTAGCGTGAGGACCTTCAGGTGAAGCATAACCCTTGATGAGGATGTTGTACTCCGGATGGTTCTTCAGCACCTCAGCAGCAACAGCAACGTTGTTCTTCTGTGCAGGAGTGATGATAGACTTGTTAACCTGATAGAACACAGCAGGGAGTTCTGGAATAGAGAGTTTCTCCTTTACGACAGCCTCCTTTGTCTCACACTTCACAAGATCATCCTTCAGTTCCTGACGCTTCTTCTGGAGCACTACGAGACGTCCCTCATCCTCCTGTGCCTTCTGTCGGAGGTCGTTAACAACATTGTTGAGGGAGTCCATATACTCCATGTTACACTGCTCCACAACAGCGAAGTTATGAGTACCGTTACTTGTCATGAGCTTGTAGTTGATACCCACGTTAAGCTGCATGTACGAGCTGTTTATATCGTAAAGCACACGCTTGTTACCATTACCATCGTCATAAGTCCATGCATCGCGTGTACCAGCGATAACATAGTTAAGCGAAGGCTCGAGGAACAGCTGCCACTCCTTTGCCTTACCGAAGTTATAGCAGAAGTCAATGCCGAGGCGGTTGACAAGAGTGTTGAGCTTGCCGCCCTCATTCATGTTACCATAGTTGTGACCCCAATCAATACCGATGAGTGCCTTGTACTCGAACCTGCGAGGCTCACCATAGTAAGTCTGGAACATGTTTGTCATGTTGAAGATGGTGAGAAGACCAATCTCTGCATTACGCACTACAGTACCCGTGGTCATATTCTCGCCTCTGAACTTATTGCTGAAGTAGGCGTTAGCCTCTGCAGCAAGAGCAAAGAAAGGAGTAATTTCCTTACCTACGCGAAAACCTGCATTGTAGTTTAGGTTCTTGAAAACTGACTGATGCGTCGTAACAGCACCAGCACCACCATTGACACCTATAAACCAGTTGTCAAAAAACTTGTTGCCATGAAAGCTTGTTTGTGCTGACGCCATAGTGAATGTGCATGCAGCAAGCAAAAAAGTACATAAAATCTTTTTCATTCTGTTATTTGGTTTTATATCTCGCATTTTTTTATATAATAATTGTTCGCGTGTGCGAAACTTTCTGCAAAGTTAATACTTTTTTTACTTTTAGCAAACATTTTTCCATTTTATTGTAAAAAAGTTATGAAAAATTCTTGATTTATTTCACAAAAACAAACATTATTTCGTATCTTTGCAATGCAATTCAAAATTCTAAACAATAAAATTAACCATTAAAACTACTAATCAATTATGAAAAGAAAGATTCTCGTCTTGTTTCTTCTTTCACTGATTCTTAGCCTTCCCCTTAGCGCAGCCAAAGCCGGGGGAACGTTCGAGTCAGGCAAGGGCACATTCCTTCTCAACGGCAAGCCGTTCGTAGTAAAGGCGGCAGAAATCCATTACGCACGCATCCCTCAGGAATATTGGGAGCACCGCATCCAGATGTGCAAGGCTCTCGGCATGAACACCATGTGCATCTACATCTTCTGGAACTTCCACGAGCAGAAGGAAGGTGTCTTCGACTTCACCGGCAACAAGGACATCGCTAAGTTCTGCCGCCTCGCACAGAAGAACGGCATGTACGTCATCGTGCGTCCTGGACCATACGTCTGTGCGGAATGGGAGATGGGTGGCCTGCCTTGGTGGCTCCTTAAGAAGACTGACATCAAGCTTCGCACTCAGGATCCATACTTCATGGAGCGCGTAAAGATCTTCGAACAGAAGGTTGGCGAGCAGCTCGCACCTCTGACAATACAGAATGGCGGACCTATCATCATGGTACAGGTAGAGAACGAGTACGGCTCCTACGACACCAACAAGCCATACGTCAGCGAGATACGTGACTGCCTCCGCTCCGTAGGTTTCGACAAGGTGCAGCTCTTTCAGTGCGACTGGTCAAGCAACTTCCAGCAGAATGCCCTGCCAGACCTTCTCTGGACAATGAACTTCGGTGCCGGCGCAAACGTTCTCGAACAGTTCAAGAAGGTCAAGGAACTGCGTCCTGACGCACCTATGATGTGCTCAGAGTACTGGAGCGGATGGTTCGACGGATGGGGACGTGCCCACGAGACACGCTCTGCCGAGACAATGGTAAACGGCATCAAGACGATGCTTGAGAACAACATCTCGTTCTCTCTCTACATGACTCACGGCGGAACATCATTCGGTCAGTGGGCCGGTGCAAATGTTCCTGGTTACGACCCAGACTGCACAAGCTACGACTACGATGCTCCTATCGACGAGCAGGGTGCTACAACAGAGAAGTACTACCAGCTTCGCGAGCTCCTTCAGAAGTATTCAGACGTGAAGTTTCCTGCCGTTCCAAAGGCAAAGCCAATCATCGAGATACCAGAGGTGAAGTTCTCCGAAATGGCTCCACTGCTCCGTGCCGGCAACATGCCTGAGGCACAGAAGTCTCACGACATCAAGTCAATGGAACTCTTCGACCAGGGTTACGGCAGCATCATGTACTCCACCACCCTTCCTGCCATAAAGGCTGGCGCACTAATCCAGATCCGTAACATGAACGACTATGGCATCGTGATGATCGATGGCAAGCAGATCGGTCAGCTATATCGTGGCAACAAGGCAGAGAACACCCTCCGCATCCCTACCGACGTCAAGGCTGGCGCACAGCTCGACATCTTCATCGAGGCAATGGGCCGCATCAACTACTCCAAGCAGATCAAGGACTTCAAGGGTATCACAGAAGGCGTTGAGGTCTATACTACCGACGGCAAGAACGAGCTCACATACAACCTGAAGGATTGGGAGGTTCGCCTCTTCCCTGTTTCTCAGGACTACAACGCACTGAACTACATTCCTACCGTTGCTGATATGAAGATGCCAGCATACTACAGGTCTAGCTTCAACCTCTCAAAGGTCGGCGATACATACCTCGACATGAGCACATGGGGCAAGGGCATGGTATGGATCAACGGCCATAACCTCGGTCGTTTCTGGAAGGTTGGTCCTCAGCAGACACTCTACGTGCCTGGATGCTGGCTCAAGAAGGGCAAGAACGAAATCGTAATCCTCGACATCACCGGTCCTTCAAAGACCTCCGTCAAGGGTCTCAAGAAGCCTGTCATCACAGAGCTCCACCGCGACCTCATGCCAAAGGATGCCGTAAAGGGTGACAATCTCAAGAAGGCTCTCTCTTCACGTACCAACGAATCTCCTTCAACCACCAACGGAGGTCTCGGAAACGATGCCGCTCCTGGTGCAAAATAAGCTATACATCATTTAATAACGCGAACATTTATTATATATAATAAGCGCTGCGTCTGGCCTTGATATTAGTGCCATGCGCAGCGCTTTTATTATGCCCTGTAGTCTTTTCAACGGCTTATGCAACCGGCATTCGTATAATATTGATTATCATACCGATTCAGATATCGTTATATAAGCTATGCTTTTACTTTATGGGTATTTTGTTATGTCAGTTTAACCCTTTACTGTTTCTCCGTCAATAACGACCTTCATAGGCTCTGGCTTAGGTATAAAGCCGAGGGCAGCAACAATACAGCTCATGATAGGGCTTATGATGTTGAAGAAGCAGAACGGCAGATAGACGATAGTAGGTATGCCAAGTACGGTACTCTGCGTCATGCCACATGCCGTCCAAGGCACGAGAACAGAGGTCACGGTAGCAGAGTCCTCCGTGGAACGGCTGAGGAGTTCCGGCTTGTATCCACGCTCTGCATATTCCTCACGGTAGATAGAAGCATTCATGATGATAGAGAGGAACTGGTCGCCCATAACGAGATTGAGCAGCACACCACTCGTTACGGTAGAGAAAACGAGTGAGAAGGTGTTGCGGATAGCCTTCAGCAGTACGTGAGTGAGGCTCTTCAGCATGTTGCTTGCTACCATGCACGAACCGAAACACATAGCGCAGAGAATGAGCCATACGGTATCGAGCATACCAGCCATACCGCGAGTAGAGACTAGTTCGTTAACTACCTCATAGCCAGTATCTACCTGCGTATGGGTATAGCAAACCTTCATCAATCCAATAAAGATGGCAGCAAGTCCGCCATCCTTTATCTCTGAGATGTTTACAAGCACGTCTGTCTGCATTACGAGTGCGCAGATGCAGGCAGCGAGAGACGAGAGGATGAGGGTAATGAACGATGGCACCTTCTTCCATATCAGGATACCGGTGAAGACAGGAACGAGGAGTGTCCATACAGAGACATTGAACGCCCTTTCAAGGCCTATGAGATACATGCTTGGCTCAATGCGCTCACCTCCGTACCAGAGTCCCATGACAAGGTAGATGACGAGGGTTATCGTGATGCTTGGCACCGTAGTGTACATCATGTAGCGGATGTGCTTGAAAAGGTCGGCACCTGCTACAGAGGAAGCCAGTACGGTAGTGTCAGACATCGGTGACATCTTGTCGCCGAAATATGCACCGGAGATGATGGCACCAGCCGTAAATGCCTCAGGGACATTCAGCGCATTGCCGATGCCGAGGAGGGCTATACCGATGGTTGCGATAGTGGTCCACGACGTACCTGTCATCAGGGAGATGAGTGCCGAAATGATACATGCGCAAGGCAGGAACAGCGATGGCGACATGAACTGCACACCATAATATATTAAGGTAGGCACAACTCCGCTTATCATCCACGTACTTGACATCATGCCGATAAGCAGCAGGATGACGATAGACACTGAGGAGTCACCGATGGTGGACATTATCATCATCTCGAAATCACTCCATTTCGTCTTGTAGATGAACATGGAGAGTGCCACACAGACGCTGGCAGCTACTATCATGGCTACCTGACTGGCTCCGCCGAGGGCATCGTCAGGAAGTAGTTGCATAACAGTTACGATGAGACAAATCAGCACTAAAAGTGGTATTAGGGCAATTAGTGGATGTGGAAGTTTCTTTTCCATTTTTACGTTTTTTTGTTTAATTCTTGAAATTATTGGTTAGCATTGACTTTTAACACTGCAAAGGTATAAAAAAGTCTTTGAAAAACAAAAAATTGTTACATGGAGTTTACATTTTTTAAGAAAATTGAGAGTTTCGAGGGGTTATGCGAGTTAAACTCGAGCAAAATAATCGTTATATCAGTTTTTTTTTGTACCTTTGAAGTCGAAAATGAGATTACAGGGTAATTTTCAGAACAAAGATATAAAATAATTGTCAACAAGGAATAAACAGATAACATTTAACAAGGAATAAACAAAACCGTATATTAACAAACAACAAAAATAGTTAGTTATTTAATTTTATGACAAGAGTTATTAAATTGAATCGCGGTCTTGACATTAACCTCGCTGGTAAGGCTGCTCTCGAAAAGAAGAGCGCTGCTGCCGGTAAGGTTTATGCGCTTTGTCCAGACAACTTCCAGGGCGTTAAGCCAAAAGTTGTCGTGAAGGAGGGCGATAAGGTCAAGGCTGGCGATGCCTTGTTCGTAAACAAGGACTGCCCGGAGGTGAAGTTTGCTTCGCCTGTCAGCGGTACTGTTGTTAGCGTGGAGCGTGGCGATCGCCGCAAGCTCCTCAGTGTTCAGGTAGAGGCTGATGCCACTCAGGAGTATGCCGACTTCGGCGTAAAGAGCGTTGCATCGATGGATGCCGAGGCAGTAAAGAAAGCACTCCTTGAGGGTGGTCTCTTCGGTTACATCAACCAGCTGCCTTACGCAGTGTCAACAACGCCTGACGCAGAGCCAAAGGCTATCTTCGTTTCTGCATTCCGCGACATGCCTCTCGCTGGCGATTTCGCCTTCGAGCTTAAAGGTCAGGAGCAGGACTTCCAGACAGGTCTTGATGCTCTCTCAAAGATTGCGAAGGTATATGTTGGCGTTAACGCAGAGCTTGGCATCAAGGAAGATGGCAACATCGAGGTTGTTAAGTTCGTAGGCAAGTGCCCTGCAGGAAATGTTGGCGTACAGGTAAACAACATCGACCCTGTTAACAAGGGTGAGGTGGTATGGACGGTTGATCCAACAGCTGTTATCTTCTTCGGTCGTATGTTCAACACCGGCAAGGTGAACCTCACACGTACCGTAGCACTTGCTGGCTCTGAGGTCAAGGCTCCTTGCTACTACGACATGCTCGTAGGTCAGGACTGCTCGGCTCTCATAGCTGCAGAGGTTAACGATGGCAACAACCGCATCATCATGGGTAACCCTCTGACAGGTACTCCGGTGGCTGGTGCAACGTTCCTCGGTGCTCACACTTCTGAGATTACCGTTATCCCAGAGGGTGACGATGCTGATGAGCTGGCAGGTTGGATAATGCCACGTCTGAAGCAGTTCTCCGTTAGCCGCAGTTACCTCTCATGGATCTTCGGCAATAAGGAATATACTCTCGATGCACGCGTGAAGGGTGGCGAACGCCACATGATAATGTCCGGCGAGTACGATAGCGTTCTGCCAATGGACATCTACGGTGAGTATCTCATCAAGGCTATCATCGCAGGTGACATCGACAAGCAGGAGCAGCTCGGCATCTACGAGGTAAGCCCAGAGGACTTCGCCCTCGCAGAGTTCGTTGACTCTTCAAAGCTTGAACTTCAGAAAATTGTTAGACAGGGTCTCGATATCCTGAGAAAGGAGAATGCATAATGAGTTTTCTTAGAAAGTATCTTAACGACATAAAGCCAAACTTCGAGGAGGGTGGCAAGCTACATGCTTTCCGCAGCGTCTTCGACGGCTTTGAGACATTCCTCTACGTACCAAACGAGACACGCAAGACGGGTGTAAGCATCCATGACGCCATCGATTCTAAGCGTATCATGAGCTTCGTGGTGATAGCACTCATCCCAGCCCTACTCTTCGGTATGTATAACGTAGGCTACCAGAACTTCCTTGCAGCAGGCAAGCTCTCGGGTTGCATCGACATGGCACAGCACATTGAGATGTTCATCTTTGGTGCTCTCGCCGTTGTTCCAAAGATTCTCGTGAGCTACATCGTAGGTCTCGGCATAGAGTTCGCATGGGCTCAGTGGAAGAACGAGGAGATTCAGGAGGGTTACCTCGTATCTGGTATCATCATCCCAATGATTCTCCCTGTCAACTGCCCATTGTGGATTATCATCCTCGCTGTTGCCTTTGCCGTAATCTTCGGTAAGGAGATTTTCGGTGGCACAGGTATGAACATCTTCAACGTGGCACTCCTCGCACGCGCGTTCCTTTTCTTCTCTTATCCTACGAAGATGAGTGGCGACACTGTGTGGGTGGCAGATGAGAGCATCTTCGGCTTCGGCAATACCCTTGCTGACGGATTCACCATGGCAACGCCTCTTGGTCAGATGGCTACTGGCGTAGCTCCTTCCGCTTCTGTAATGGACAGCGTCATTGGTCTTATACCTGGATCTATCGGTGAGACAAGTGTTATTGCCATTGCTATCGGTGCTATTATACTGCTTTGGACGGGCATTGCTTCTTGGAAGACAATGTTCAGCGTATTTGCAGGTGGCATCGTAATGGGACTTATCTTCCAGGCAACAGGCCAGACAATGGTAGAGTGGTATCAGCACATCATCATCGGCGGCTTCTGCTTCGGTGCTGTCTTCATGGCAACAGACCCTGTTACCTCTGCACGCACGGAGACAGGTAAGTACATCTACGGCTTCATCATCGGTGCGCTGGCTATCATCATCCGCGTCATGAACCCTGGTTTCCCTGAGGGTATGATGCTCGCTATCCTCTTTGGTAACATGATGGCTCCAACGATCGATTACTTCGTAGTGCAGCGAAACATCAACAAGCGTCTGAACCGCGCAAAGTAAACCTAAACCTAGGAACAGCCTAGGGAACCCTAGAATAACCTAGGATAACCTAGACCCCCCTAGGATAAAAAACAATAACAACAATGGCAAAAATAAATTCCAACTCTAATGCTTATATCATTGGCTACAGCTGTATCATGGTAGTCATTGTAGCATTCCTCCTGGCTTTTGTCAGCAGCGCATTGAAGCCACAGCAGGATGCTAATGTGAAGCTCGATAAGAAGAAGCAGGTACTCGCTGCGCTCAATATTCGCGGTCTCTCCGATGCTGAGGCAGAGGCAAAGTATGACGAGGTGGTGAAGGATGGCGACAAGGCATTCGAGATGAACAGTGCCTCTTTCAAGTCTGGCGACCTCGCTGTATATCAGTGTGAGGTTGACGGCGAGAAGAAGTACGTTGTTTCCGTATATGGTGCAGGTCTCTGGGGTCCTATCTGGGGCTACATCGCAGTAAATGCTGACGGCAACACCGTCTATGGCGCATACTTCAACCACGAAGGCGAGACAGCTGGTCTTGGTGCCGAAATCAAGGACTCCAAGGCATGGCAGGACCTCTTCGTAGGTAAGAAAATCTACAACGCTGACGGCACCGTAGCCCTCAAGGTTCTCAAGGCTTCAGAGATAAAGAACCCAGAGTCAGAGGTTGACGCCGTAACAGGTGCCACACTGACCTCCGTAGGTGTTTCTGACATGCTTCAGGAAGGCTTCGCAAAGTATAAGGATCTATTAAAATAAACTAGGGAACACTAGGAAAACCTATAACTCCCTAGAAATTAAAAATCAAAAACACTATGGCAAATATAAATCTTAAAGAGGTTTTCACACAGCCACTGAGCTTCATGAACCCTGTCCTCGTACAGGTGCTCGGTATCTGTAGTGCTCTCGCTGTAACATCACAGCTGAAGCCTGCGCTCGTAATGTGTATCGCCGTGACCATCATCACAGCATTCTCCAACCTCATCATTTCATGCCTTCGCAACACGGTGCCTAACCGCATACGTATCGTGGTTCAGCTCGTTGTCGTTGCTGCACTCGTGACCATCGTCAGCCAGGTGCTCAAGGCATTCGTCTATGACGTGAGTGTAGAGCTCTCCGTCTATGTAGGTCTGATCATTACTAACTGTATCCTCATGGGTCGTCTGGAGGCGTTCGCTATGTCCAACAAGCCTCTCCCTTCATTCATCGATGGTCTGGCAAACGGTCTCGGCTATGGCATCATACTCGTCATCGTTGGTGGCTTCCGTGAGTTCTTCGGTCGTGGTTCACTCCTCGGCTTCCAGATACTCCCTGACGCATGCTACGACTTCGGTTATATCAACAATGGCATGATGACGATGCCCGCCATGGCACTCATCCTCATCGGATGCGTCATCTGGGTACATAAAGCATTTTTTAATAAGGAGGCATAAACCATGGATCAGTTAATAAATCTTTTCTTCAGGTCAATATTCGTTGACAACATGATCTTCGCATTCTTCCTCGGCATGTGCTCATACCTTGCCGTATCAAAGAATGTAAAGACCTCACTCGGACTTGGTATCGCCGTAACATTCGTGCTCTGCGTAACCGTACCAGTGAACTATATTCTCCAGACTCAGGTGCTGGGTCCTGACTGTCTCATCGAGGGTGTGGACCTCTCTTACCTCGCCTTCATCATCTTCATAGCAGTCATTGCAGGCATCGTACAGCTGGTAGAGATGATTGTAGAGCGCTTCTCACCATCACTCTATGGTGCGCTCGGTATCTTCCTTCCACTTATCGCCGTAAACTGTGCCATCATGGGTGCGAGCCTCTTCATGCAGCAGCGCATCAACATGGACCCTTCAAGCACGCAGTATCTCGGCAGCGTACTCGATGCATTCGTCTATGCACTCGGTTCCGGATTCGGATGGGTTCTCGCCATCGTCTCTCTCGGTGCCATCCGTGAGAAGATGCAGTACAGCGACGTGCCAAAGCCTCTGCAGGGTCTCGGCATCACATTCATCACCGTAGGCCTCATGGCAATGGCAATGATGTGTTTCTCTGGTCTTAAACTTTAAAACAAGGAGGGCAACAGTTTATGAATATATCATTTATTTTAGCAAGTATCGGCGTATTCCTTTGCGTCATACTCATCTTGGTCATCGTCCTCCTTGTGGCAAAGAAGTACCTGAGCCCAAGCGGTAAGGTGACATTGACGGTCAATGGCGACACAAAGCTTACCGTTGACCAGGGTAACAGCGTTATGGCTACCCTCAACGAGAACGGCATCTACCTGCCTTCTGCATGTGGTGGTAAGGCATCGTGCGGACAGTGTAAGCTTCAGATTCTCTCCGGTGGTGGCGAGATTCTTGACTCAGAGAAGCCACACTTCACCCGTAAGGAGATCAAGGACAACTGGCGTCTCGGTTGTCAGGCAAAGATCAAGGGTGACATGGAGGTAAAGGTTCCAGAGTCAGTAATGGGCGTAAAGGAATGGGAGTGCACCGTTATCGGCAACCGCAACGTGGCTACCTTCATCAAGGAGTACAAGGTTGCACTGCCTAAGGGTGAGCACATGGACTTCGAGCCGGGCTCATACGCACAGATTAAGATTCCTGCATTCGAGAATCTCTCTTTCAACGACTTCGATAAGGAGCTCATCGGCGATACCTATCTGCCTGCATGGGAGAAGTTCGGAATGTTCAACCTCAAGTGTACCAACCCACAGGACACCATCCGTGCGTACTCTATGGCTAACTACCCTGACGAGGGTGACATCATCACGCTCAACGTGCGTATTGCCACTCCTCCATTCAAGCCAAAGGACCAGGGTCCGGGCTTCATGGACGTAAATCCTGGTATCGCTTCTTCATACATCTTCAACCTCAAGCCAGGCGATAAGGTTATCATGTCTGGTCCTTACGGAGAGTTCCGTCCGGAGTATGGCACAGGCCGTGAGATGATCTGGGTAGGCGGTGGTGCCGGTATGGCTCCTCTCCGTGCACAGATAATGCACATGCTGAAGGGTAACGGCATCAAGCCAGAAGATCGTCAGCGTCCTATGCACTACTTCTATGGTGCTCGTGCGCTGGAGGAGATTCCATTCCTCGACGACTTCCTGCAGCTTGAAAAGGACTTCCCTAACTTCCACTTCCACCTCGCACTCGACCGTCCTGATCCAAAGGCTGACGCAGCAGGTATTGCATACACCCCTGGTTTCGTTGCTCCTGTTATGGGCGACACATACCTCAAGCAGCACGAGGCCCCGGAAGATTGTGAGTACTACCTCTGCGGACCTCCTATGATGGCTAAGACAGTGCTCGACCTCCTCCACTCTCTCGGTGTTGAGGACGACATGATCCGCTTCGATAACTTCGGAGGATAAAAAAACATAGGTTGTTAAGTACTTAGGTTGTTAAGTACTTAGGTTGTTAAGTACTTAGGCTGTAAAAAAATCAGATAGCAAAAAAGACTTAGGTAATCAACATACCTATCATATAAATAAATCCCATGCATTCTATAATGATTGCATGGGATTTTTTATTATAGCAAATTGTTAAACTTTTATATCAAGCTGCTGCACATTTTTGTTTATAGCTACCTAATTATTTGCATTTATGGAGGTATTACCTACAGCAGGTTCTTGTGTCTAAGTATCAACCATGAGCCGATACTTACCATTAAGGAGATAACGAGGGCAACAGGGAATCCCCATGAATTTGTCTCCATACCGTTGATGAGGTTCATTCCGAAGAGAGACGAAATAAGCGTTGGGAACATGAGGATGATAGAGAACGACGTGAGAGTACGCATCACCGTATTCATGTTGTTGTTGATGATTGACGTATAGGTATCCATAGTTGACTCAAGAATCTCAGCATAGATGCTTGCCGTCTCTCGCGCCTGGCTTATCTCGATGTTTACATCCTCAATGAGATCTGCATCGAGCTCATCTACCTGAAGCTTGAACTTAAGCTTCTGCAACAATGTCTCGTTGCCACGGATAGAAGTGATGAAGTATGTCAGCGAATCCTGCAGACGAGATAGGTTCACGAGAGAAGTATTGTTGATGGAGTGGTCCATCGAACGCTTTGCACGATCGAGCAGTAGCGAAATCTGCTTAAGTCGCTTAAGGTACCATACGGAACTGCTGAGGAAGAGTCGGAATATCATATCGACATAGTCGGTGAATCCCTCACCTCTGCGCTGCTGATAGCTCACGAAGTCTATCATCATATCCGTCTCAAAGTAGCATACGGTGATAGTAACGTCGCCCTTATGTATGATACCAAGCGGCACGGTAGTGTATGGCGTCCTTGAACGAACCTCTTTCATATACGGAATACGAAGAATGATGAGCTGCCATCCTTCATCAAACTCATAACGAGCCCTCTCATCAGCATCGGAGATATCAGAGAAGAAATACTCCGGTATCTGATAGCGATCCTCGAGTTCTGCACGGTCTTCATCTGTTGGGCATGTCACCTGCACCCAACAATTTGGCTCCCACTCCTTCAGCGAGTGGATGCCTCCTTTAAAATTCCAGTAGGTCTTCATTTTTGGCTGTTCCTCTAAAAAATGTGTAAACTAACATAACGCATTCGTTGTTTACGTGAGGAACGGCCCGTTGCTAATTGAGAATTGAAAATTTCAATTTAAGGGTTGAATCCTCACGCTTCCTGACTTGTCATGTTAGTCTGTGTGGCGTGATAGTCGTCCATTTGTTTGTTAATTTATTTATTGATAATATGCACGTTAGGAGCATTATGCCCTGCGGTACTTTGGGGGTGTTGCAAACAGTCTTGTTTTTTGCGAGTGCAAAGGTAGTAAAAAAAAATGAATTATGGAAATTTTTAGAAAAGAAATTATGCAAAACAAAGAAAAAACCCCGCATACTCTTTGAAAGCATGCGAGGCATATTATATGTAATGTTCTTCTCTAAGAAGCCTTTACCTTAGTAAGTTACTTTCCTAAATAAGAAGACTATACATTTTGGAATTCAAGTTGTCTTACTGCTGCAGGAACGAGATGAGCACACCAGCTGCCACGGCAGAATCGATAACGCCAGAGATGTTCGAAGCCATGCAGTAGTTCAGCACGTGGTTCTTTGGATCATACTTTGTGGCAATATCGTTAGCTACGCGTGACGCCATAGGAACAGCCGAAAGACCTGTTGCACCAACGAGTGGGTTTACCTTCTTCTTTGCAAAGATGTTGTAAATCTTCACCATGCAGATACCAGCAGCAATAGAGAGCGCGAATGCAAGGAATCCGCCAACGACGATACCGATTGTCTGAAGGTTAAGGAACGCCTCTGCTGTCATCGTAGCACCAACGGAAAGACCAAGGAAGATGGTAGCAGTGTTCATGATGGCGTTGCTGGCAGTGTCGAAGAGACGGCTTGTCATAGCTCCAAGCTCCTTGATGAGGTTACCGAACATCAGCATACCAACGAGCGAAACAGCTGTTGGCACGAGGAGAGCCACGATGATTGTCACGCAGATAGGGAACAGAATCTTCAGCACGCGGAGGTTTTTTATCTGCACCTTGTTAGGGTACTTCTTGTCCTGCTCCTTCATGTTGATGAGCATCTCTTCCTTGGTAATGAGCCTCTCAGCTACGAGCGGTATGATAACCGGTACGAGAGCCATGTAGGAGTATGCAGCGATGGCGATAGGACCTAGAAGTTCTGGTGCGAGCTTGATGGTAGTGAAGATAGCCGTAGGGCCGTCAGCACCACCGATGATGCCAAGCGAAGCAGCCTGCTGAGGAGTGAAGCCCATAGCGAGAGCTACGAGGAGCACGGCGAAGATACCGAACTGCGCACCAGCACCGAAGATAGAGAGTCGGAGATTGCGGAGCATAGGACCGAAGTCAGTCAGCGCACCGACGCCCATAAATATAATAGGTGGAATGAAACCTGTCTTGATGCACATGTAGTAGATGAAGTTCATCAATCCGAGGTCATGCGCAATCTTATGGAGAGGCATATCCCATATCACCTCCTTGTTACCTGCAGCGTCAGTGAGGAAAGTACCGTCAGCGAGAGGAATGTATCCCTCTGATGTTACGGTAACCACGCCCATGCCACCACCAGGGAAGTTAGCGAGGAGCACACCCATGCCGATAGGAATCAGCAGCAGTGGCTCATACTTCTTCACGATACCAAGGTAGAGCAGTATGCACGCAATGGTAATCATAAGGAGGAACGACCAGTCACCACCCGTTTGGGCGAAGGCTGTCATATTCCAAATTTTCTCTAAAATTTCCATGTTTATTTGAATAATATTGTTTTCTAGTTATCCTAGGGGAATCCTAAGACTTTCGATGGCACCTTGACCATCTCCAGGCAATCCTAGAACGTCCTAAAGAATCCTAGTCTTTCTAGGGAATCCTAGGTTTCCTAGTTTACGCAATTGTCATGAGTACGTCATCCTCCTCAACAGAGTCACCAGAAGCGAATGCTATAGAAGTGATGGTACCTGCCTTCTCTGCCTTAATGCGGTTAAACACCTTCATAGCCTCGATGTAGCAGATAATCTCACCTTCCTCAACGTGGTCACCAACCTTCTTAGGAGTCTCGCTTGACGACTGTACGAGGTATGCCTTACCCTCCAGTGGAGCAAGAACCTCGATGCCCTCGCCTGTTGCAGCGGCAGGAGCTGCAGCATCCTGAGCTGCAGTAGCAGCTGGCTGGTCGCCGTAAGCGATGTCAACCTTGTATGACTGACCGTTAACGGTTACGGTGAGGGTCTTTGGCTCTGCAGCACCGGCAGCGGGAGCATTCTTCTTTGCCTTACGCTCAGCGAGGTCCTTCTCGAATGCTGCCTTTGCAGCACCGCTCTTGTAAGCCTCATACTGCTGTGGGTGCATAGCATACTCGAAGAGTTCCTCGTCGTCCAGACCGAGTTCCCAACCGTTCTCCTTCATCTTCTGACGGTATGTGTCGAGGTCGTCTGGATAGTTCTCCTGTGGGTCGGTAGTCATGAACTCACGACCTTCTGCCTTTGCCATGTCAACGAGTACCTTATCAACAGGACCTGCGAGCTGACCAGACTTGCCGAGAATCATGTCCCAGATGTTCTCTGCTATCATTGACCAGCGCTCCTTACCCTTCTCCATCTGCATTACGTTCATCAGTGCGAGGTTCTTCACGTACTGAGAGAATGGAGTTACGAGGCATGGATAGCCTACCTTTGGCCATACGTACGCCACCTCATCGAAGAGCTTCACGAGGAGCTGGTCGGTGGTGAGTTCTGGCTGGTTGTTCTTCACCTTCCATTTGTTGAGTGACTTAAGGTTATCCTCAAGGTCGGTCATCAGTGAACCCATCATGCCACCAGGAAGACCGGGCTTAACGAGCAGAGAGTTATTGAGGTGGTTGAGAGCAGGGATGTAGTATCCGAGGAAGTCGTCCATCATCTCCTGAACCATGGTGCGAACCTCCATGTAAGCCTCCATGTTGATCTCCTTAACCTTGAAGCCTGCATCCTTCAGCATCTCCTGAACGGCAATGATGTCAGCATGACCCGTACCCCAAGAGAGTGGAGAAACGCCGGTGTCAATGTAGTCACATCCGCCACGAGCTACCTCAAGGATAGAAGCCATGTTGAAGCCAGGGCCTGCGTGAGAATGATACTGAATGATGATATCCTTATTGTAAGCCTTGATGCCTGCAACGATCTTACCGAGCGACTCCGGACGACCGATACCAGCCATATCCTTCAGACATATCTCGTCAGCACCTGCGTCGATGAAAGTCTTTGCGAGATTGATGTAGAACTCTACGGTGTGGATTGGAGAGTGTGTGATACAGAGTGAAGCCTGAGCTATCATGCCTGCCTCCTTGGCATACTGGATAGAAGGAATCACGTTACGTGGGTCGTTAAGACCACAGAAGATACGAGTAATGTCTGTGCCCTGAGCCTTCTTAACCTTGTAGAAGAGCTTTCGAAGATCCTTAGGACAAGGACTCATACGAAGTGCGTTGAGCGCACGGTCGAGCATGTGCGTCTGGATGCCTGCCTCATGGAAAGGCTTTGTCCACTGACGTACTGCATTATTAGGATTCTCTCCATAAAGGAGGTTTACCTGTTCAAAACCACCGCCGTTTGTCTCTACGCGGTCAAAGCATCCCATCTTGATGATAGCTGGTGCTACCTTAAGCAACTGGTCAACACGTGGCTGGTACTTACCAGCACTCTGCCACATATCACGAAAGACCAAACTGAATTTAATCTCTTTACCCATTTTTATATATTTTTTTTTAGAGTTTTACAACGTTTGCCACGGTTCCCTTACCGCCTGTTACCTGCATGACTGTTTGACGAATTACCTCCATCACGTCGGCAGCTATAGGCGCAGCCTTTGGAGCAGCAGCTTTTTTCTTTGCCTCCTCTTCAGGAGCAATCTTGTTTACAATCTTGATGAGCAGGTTGCTCAGATTGATGATGATCAACAGCACAGCAAACACTGTCACCATACCGACTATCATCAGCGTAATACCTATATTCATATTCCTTTTTATATAATATAAATGTTTGTTATGTTATCTTGCAAAATGAATCAGCCTAATCCTCCATATCATCCTCATCGAGGCGGTTGCCCCAGAGATACTTGTTCGTATCCTTCGCCAACACGTTGCTAAGCAGGATCAGAGCAAGGAGGTTAGGTATAGCCATCAGCGCATTTGAGATGTCGGCGATAGCCCATACCATGTCGAGGCTTACCACAGCACCGAGGAATACGGCAGCCACATGTATCCAAGTCCATGCCCTCACTGCCTTATATCCCAGCATGTACTCTACGGCACGCTGCGAATAGATAGCCCATCCGAGGATTGTGGTGAAGGCGAAGGTGGTAAGACCGAACAGCAGTATTGGCTTGCCGATGTATGGTATCTTGCTAAAAGCGAGCGTTGTGAGCTTGCCACCGTCCATGCTTGCAGCGTTCTCCTGCAGCATCTTGGTAAAGATGCTTCCAAGAATGTTATGGTCAAGTTCGCTAACGTCACAATAGCTCAATACGCTGCTGACGATTACGATACCCGTGATGGCACAGATAACCACGGTATCCCAGAAAGTGCCGCTGGAACTTACGAGTGCCTGACGAACAGGGTTTCTCGTCTTTGCCGATGCTGCCACGATAGGTGCAGAACCAAGACCTGACTCGTTCGAGAAGAGACCACGAGCAATACCGTAGCGAGCTGCTATCATGATGGTGCTGCCAACGAAGCCGCCGCCTGCTGCCTCATTGGTGAAGGCACTGGTGCAGATGAGCTTTATTGCAGGCCATACGTACTCTGCGTTCATGCAGAGAATAACGAGACAGCCGAGAACGTAGAGCACTGCCATGAACGGAACGAGCGCCGTACATACCTTTGCGATACCCTTGATGCCGCCGATGATGACGAGGGCGGTAAGTACGCTGACTATCGTTGCTATGATATACGGACTAACGCCGAGCATTTCCTCTGAGAGCGTCGAGATGGCGTTTGCCTGAACCGTACTACCGATACCGAAGGTAGCGAGACAGGTGAACAGCGCGAACAGTATGCCTGCCCACTTTGCGTGAAGGCCATACTCCAGCGCATACATAGGACCACCTACCATGTAACCCTTCTCCGATACCTGACGATACTTCACGGCAAGAAGACCCTCACCATATTTTGTTGCAATACCGAAGACACCCGTCAGCCAGCACCACATCACGGCACCTGGACCACCAAGTGCTATGGCCGTTCCCACACCGATAATGTTTCCAGTACCGATGGTTGCAGCGAGTGCCGTAGCAAGCGCACCAAACTGGCTCACATCGCCCTTACTGTTTTCATCCTTATGGATAGAAAGCTTGATGGCAGTTAGAATCTTACGCTGAGGAAACTTCAGGCGTACTGTCAGGAACACATGCGTTCCTACAAGGAGGATAATCAAAGGATATCCCCACATCAAAGAACTCAAATCATTGAGAAAGGTTTCTAATAATTCCACGTTTTTTGTTCGTTAGTTTACAATTTGTCTGCAAAGTTACAAAAAAAATATCATATTGCAATGATTTTTGCCGTTAATTTTTACATTTAACGTCACATTATTTCTTTCCAGCAATCATTTTCGCCATCTTCGCATACATTTATTAATATTTACACGTGCGAGAAAACCATAAAATAATTATGTTATTACGATTTCTATATTTCAAAATATGCAATTATAACTAATACTGTTTATGAAAATATTGTTAAATCCAACATAATTTACCAGTAAAAACATTTCACATTAAAAAAAACTTACTAATTTTGCACCCAGCAACAACTTCACACCGATAATGAAGAAATCCACTATATGGGCGATAGCAATCGTCATGGGAGTCTCCTTCCTCGGACTCCTCGCCCTTCAGATAATGTACATAGAGGAAATGGTAAAGATGAAGCGCGAGCAGTTCGACGAGTCTGTGACGCGCTCCCTCTATCAGGTGGCACACAACCTCGAACTCAACGAGACGGCGCGCTTTCTGGAGAAGGACGTCAACGAGACAGAGCGCAAGGCAAGCAACTCCTTCGCCATCTCTACATCAAACACCATGGGCGGCCCGGTGCAGCACTCGCACCAGTACTCCGTAGCAGCCGACGACGGCACTATCTACTCATCCTTCGAGCTCCGCACCATCTCACTCTCGCCGGCAAAGCTTCAGAAAGGGCTCAACCTCAAATCCGACAAAAACGCCATCTCAGAGGCGCAGCGCTCCATGCAGGAGATTATCCGCACACGCTACGTCTATCAGAAGTCACTGCTCGACGAGGTCGTCTATAGCATCCTCTACACCGCTAGCGACAAGCCCCTCAAGGAGCGTATCAACTTCAAGCAGCTCGACCAGGACATACGCACGGAGCTCCTCAACAACGGTATCGACATCCCATACCACTTCACCGTCATCAACAACGAGGGACAAGAGGCATACCGATGTCCGGAGTACTCGGAGATAGGACGCGAGATAACATTCTCGCAGGCACTCTTCCGCAACGACCCTGCATCGAAGTCGGGAATGCTCAACGTACACTTCCCCGACATCAACGACTACATCTTCTCAAGCATACGTTTCATGGTGCCGTCAATGCTCTTCACCGTCGTACTCCTCATAACGTTCATCTTCACCATCTATGCCATCTTCCGTCAAAAGCGATTCTCTGAGATGCGCAACGACTTCATAAACAACATGACGCATGAGCTGAAGACGCCTATTTCGTCAATCTCGCTCGCATCACAGATGCTCAACGACAAGAGCGTGAAGAAGAGCGAATCCATGGTAAGCCATCTCGGAGGAGTCATAGAGGACGAGAGCAAGCGACTAAGGTTCCTCGTAGAGAAGGTGCTGCAGATGTCCATGTTCGACAAGAAGAAGGCTATCTTCAAGATGAAGGAACTCGACCTCAACGAGCTTATCGAGGGCATCGCCAACTCCTTCTCGCTACGCGTGGAGCATACCGGAGGCAAGATTTACACCGAGGTGGAAGCCATCGACTCCACCATCTACGTTGACGAGATGCACTTCTCCAACGTCATCTTCAACCTCATGGACAATGCGGTGAAATACAGCAAGCAGGACGCACCCCTCAACATCTACCTCCGCACATGGAACCCTACTGAGGGAAAGGTATGCATCTCAATACAGGACACCGGCATTGGCATCAAGAAGGAGAACCTGCGAAAGATCTTCGAGCGATTCTACAGGGTACATACCGGCAACCGCCACGACGTCAAGGGATTCGGACTCGGATTGGCATACGTCAAGAAGGTCATCGACATACACAAGGGAGAGATACACGTCGATTCTGAATACGGAAAGGGCACTACCTTCACCATTACCATCGACTGCATAAACCAATAAATAATAAAGCCCCACATCCCAAGCAACAAAACAACTAAAAAACAAAAACAACAAACATAAAACATCACAACTATGGAAGAAAACATGAAAATCCTTCTTTGCGAAGATGACGAGAACCTCGGTATGCTTCTTCGCGAGTATCTACAGGCAAAGGGTTACGAGACAGACCTCTGCCCTGATGGTGACGCTGGTTACCGCACATTCCTCAAGAACCACTACGACATCTGCGTTCTCGACGTCATGATGCCTAAGAAAGATGGATTCCAGCTCGCTACTGAGATACGCCAGGCTAACAGCGAGGTGCCTATCATCTTCCTCACCGCACGACAGATGAAGGAAGACATCCTCGAAGGCTTCAAGATTGGTGCTGACGACTACATCACAAAGCCGTTCTCTATGGAAGAGCTCGTCTTCCGTATCGAGGCTATTCTCAGACGCGTCAACGGAAAGAAGACGAAGGAGTCAACGCAGTATCAGATCGGTAAGTTCCTCTTCGACACACAGAAGCAGCTCCTCACCATCAACGGTAAGAACACCAAGCTCACCACGAAGGAGAACGAACTCCTCTCGCTCCTCTGCTCGCACTCAAACGAGATTCTCCAGCGCGACTTCGCACTGAAGACCATCTGGATTGACGACAACTACTTCAACGCGCGTTCCATGGACGTCTACATCACGAAGCTACGTAAGCATCTCCGCGACGATGAGGACATCGAGATCATCAACATCCACGGAAAGGGTTACAAGCTCATCATCCCCGACAACGACGAGGAATAGTTTTTAGGTTAGAGGTTAGACAATAAAAGACATGAAAGCAATGATCTTTGCTGCCGGCAAGGGCACGCGTCTCAAACCCCTCACCGACACCATGCCCAAGGCACTCGTACCCGTCGATGGCACGCCACTCATTGAGCACGTCATGCGGAAGCTCGTACAAAGCGGAGTCGATAGCTTCGTCGTCAACGTGCACCACTTCGCACAACAGCTCAAGCAGGCACTCCCCGACCTCGCACATAAATATAATGTTCGCGTGGAGATTTCCGACGAGTCACAGGAGCTGCTCGAAACGGGAGGAGGCATACGTCATGCCACGCCTCTCCTCACAGCCGACAACGACCGTGGATGCAGCAAAAACAGCTACGACGACGAACGCTTCATCATACACAACTGCGACATACTGTCAAACGTCAGCATACCCGACTTCTGGAAAGCTGGTGAGGCGGCAGACGCTACGCTACTCGTCTCCGAGCGCGACACGCAGCGGTACCTCATCTTCGACAACGACATGCGACTCGTTGGATGGACGAACATCAAGACGGGAGAGGTCAAAAGCCCCTACCCTGCCGTTCACCAGGCGTTCAACCCCGACTACATCGGAACCGAGATGGCATACTCGAACGTACTCGACCCTACACCCGTAGTGCAGAAGATGTTCCACCTCTACGCCTTCGCCGGCATACACCAGATGCACACCTCCTTGCTGCCCACCATGGAGCACTGGCCAGACAAGTTCTCTATCATTGACTTCTATCTCGAACAGTGCGCCACACACCTCATCAAGGGTTACGTGCAACCTGACCTACAGCTCATGGATGTCGGAAAAATCGACACTCTTTCACAAGCAGAACAATTTATAAAACTATGCAGAAAATAATCATCCTAGACTTCGGCTCACAGACAACGCAGCTCATCGGACGACGTGTCCGCGAACTCGACACATTCTGTGAAATCATGCCGTACAACAAGTATCCGGAAGACGACTCAGACGTTATCGGCGTCATCCTATCCGGAAGTCCTTACTCCGTTTACGATCCGGAGGCATTCAAGGTTGACCTCTCACGTTTCGTAGGTCGCCTACCTGTCCTCGGCATCTGCTACGGAGCGCAGTTCATCTCCTACTCAAACGGTGGCAACGTGGAGCCAGCTGGCTCGCGCGAATACGGTCGTCAGAACCTCACCACCATCAACAAGGAGAACCCACTCTTCCGCGACTTCATCGACAACTCTCAGGTGTGGATGTCACACGGCGACACCATCACCAAGCTCCCACAGGGCGCAGAGGTGATAGCATCGACAGAGTCAGTCGAGAACGCTGCCTACTACATCCCTGCCGGAACACAGGTTGCTGGCGTACCATCGGCTAAGGGCGTATGGGCTGTGCAGTTCCACCCGGAGGTGTTCCACTCACTCCAGGGCACACAGCTCCTCAAGAACTTCGTCGTTGACATCTGCGGCGGCAAGCAGGACTGGTCAGCAGCTTCATTCGTTGAGACAACCGTCAATGAGCTCAAGGCAGAACTCGGCAACGACAAGGTCATCCTTGGACTCTCAGGAGGCGTTGACTCAAGCGTTGCTGCCGTGCTCCTCAACAAGGCTATCGGCAAGAACCTCACCTGTATCTTCGTCAACAACGGACTCCTCCGCAAGAACGAGTTTACAGACGTTATGAAGGACTACGAATGCCTCGGTCTTAACGTCATCGGCGTTGACGCCTCAGAGAAGTTCTATGCTGACCTCGCTGGCGTCCGTGAGCCGGAGAAGAAGCGTAAGATCATCGGTCGCGACTTCATCGAGGTCTTCGATGCTGAGGCAATGAAGATTGAGGGTGCCAAATGGCTTGCACAGGGAACCATCTACCCTGACCGCATCGAATCTCTCAACATCACAGGTAAGGTCATCAAGTCTCACCACAATGTTGGAGGTCTCCCGGAGAAGATGGGCCTCAAGCTCTGCGAACCACTCAAGTGGCTCTTCAAGGACGAGGTGCGTCGCGTTGGTCGCTCTATGGGCATGCCGGAGCATCTCATCACACGCCATCCGTTCCCAGGACCAGGTCTCGCAGTGCGCATCCTCGGCGACATCACACCTGAGAAGGTACAAATCCTTCAGGAAGCCGACGACATCTACATCCGCGGACTCCGTGAGTTCAAGACAAAGATGACCAAGGAAGAGGCAAAACGCCTTCTTGCAGCCGGTTGTCCTGCCAATCTAAACTCTCCCCTCGGGGAGTCGGAGGGGGCTATCGAAGTTTCCCTCTACGACCAGATATGGCAGGCAGGCGCCATCCTTCTCTCCGACGTACGCAGCGTAGGTGTCATGGGTGACGAGCGAACCTTCGAGAACCCTGTTGCCCTCCGTGCCGTAACATCCTCCGATGCCATGACCGCCGACTGGGCACACCTCCCATACGAGTTCATGGCGAAGGTTTCCACCGAGATCATCAACAAGGTAAAGGGTGTCAACCGCGTATGCTACGACATTTCCTCAAAGCCACCAGCAACGATCGAGTGGGAGTAGCCCATTTTTAACACAAGACGCACAGACATCAACTGCCTGTGCGTCTTTTTTTTGCATTACAGATGCGCTACGCAGCTGCTTGCTGTCAGTGCGCTGAGGATGGTGCATACGGCTGTCAGCACCGCATTGATAATCACCGTCCACTTACTATTTCCTTCACTAAACATAACTTACCTCCTTTCTGATTTTTGTAAAAAAAATCTTACGCCTTCTGCACCACGAGGTTATCGCAGAAGGTACGGGTGATCTTGCCACCGTGCTGCTTCTTGCCCTCGGCGAGGAAATTCACGCGGAAGTTGCGGATGTACTCATTAGGAGTAAACTCCTCCTCCGTTGCCGCGCCGACCGTCTTCAGACCGATAGCGAACGAGCCGAAGCCATCGAGCTTCACCTTGTGGGAGTTCTGGAGCTCATCCTTCATGACGGTGACGAGCTCAGTGAGCACTGCCAGCACATCACCCTTCGTCATTGAGCACTGACGCTGGATGCGGTCTGCGAGCTTGTCGAGACCAACGGTCTGGGTGTGAATTGCTCTGCCGTACCAGAGCTTTGAGGAACCTCTGCGGTTATCCTGCTTAACTACATAACGAATAGCCATTTTCTTGTTTCCTTTCTTTTTTTAGATTGTTTCCATAATAATTTTTGCGGAGTCGTCAGAATCTTGCGCGCCTGTCATCTGATCTCCAAGATAAAAAGATTCATGAGAAATTCGTGGTTAATTGGCTTTCCCTTCGGTCGCCGAGCTAAACCTTCGTGGCAATTCGTGTTGCCAGCGCAGCGAAAATATCATTCATCTTTCTGGGTACAAAGGTACAAAAAAAATCTGAACCGTGCAAATTTTTTAACAATTATTTTTACAGAAATTCAGTTAATTTTTATTTCATATCTAACTGCACGGCAATATGTATCAAATTACACCGTAATCACTATGCTTTCACACCCTAATCAGACAGCATTTACACCCTAATCAAATAGCCATTACAACCCCTTGATTATCAACGCGCTGCAAAGGCATATTTTCCCACTTTTCCGTAATCTCTTTTCTTTGCTATTTTCTACATTTTAACATTTCAGCACCCTATAATTACCCCATCACAATCATACCACCACACACCACACCTATCAAGTCATTAAGTCATTAAGTCATTAAGTCATTTACGATTTCACACTCATTTCCGGTTCACTATATATAAATAATAAATATTATTTATTATATAGTGGGCATGAAAACACATCCTCGATTCCAAAATGACTAATGACTTAATGACTTAATGACTTAATGACTATTGTTAAAACCGCGTTAAAATCCCAATAA
>CAMADY010000025.1 GCA_945831805.1 uncultured Prevotellaceae bacterium | reverse complement strand
GTCATTAAAAGTAAATCTAAACATCTAAACAAATCAACGGAAATGAAGAAGACACTATTCGCTTCATTGGCATTGCTGTTCTCCGTATCATCTGTCATGGCGCAGAGCAGCAAGAAGAGCATGGACTTCGGATGGAAGTTCTGCGAACAAGATGTAGCCAACGCACAGGCAGACATCGACGACAGTAAGTGGCAGAAGGTCAACCTTCCGCACGACTGGGACATCTATCACGCACCTTACGCAGACGCTCCGACGGTGAACGGCGGCGGTTACTATCCTGCAGGTACTGGTTGGTATCGCAAGCAGCTGAAGGATACCGAACTGAAGGTCAGCGCAGGAGAATCACTCTGGCTGCATTTTGAGGGTATCTATCACAATGCGGAGGTGTATATGAACGGTGAGAAGGTGATGACACAGGCTTACGGCTACACACCTTTCAAGGTTGACATCACGAAGTACGTCAAGAAGGGCATGAACACCATCGCCGTGCGTGTTGACAACTCCAAACAGCCTAACTGCCGATGGTACAGCGGTTCGGGAATCTACCGCCACGTATGGCTTGAGAAGTTCAACGAGAACAAGATGGACAATCCCGACAAACTCTTCGTACGCACGGAGAAGGTCTATGGTATGTCTGCCGATGGCACACATGCAGACTCCGCTACTGTCCGCGTGACCTACGACGGCAAGCTCGACGAGGTGCGCACATTGAAGAACGTGGCGCTGTGGTCGCCTAAGCAGCCAAAGCTCTATGACATAAAGGTTGGCGAGCTAACCGTGAAGCATGGCGTGCGTACATTTACATACGATGCGGAGAACGGTTTTGTGCTGAACGGTCAGCCGATGATTCTCAACGGAGCATGTGTGCATCATGACAATGGTATCATCGGCTCTATGTCATTCGATGCCGCAGAGGTTCGCAAGGTAAGCCTCATGAAGAAAGCCGGCTTCAACCTCATCCGCACTTCGCACAACCCTCAGTCGCGTGCCTTCTATGATGCTTGCGACAGCCTCGGCATGCTCGTTGTTGATGAGATATTCGACGGATGGCGCACACAGAAGAACCCTCACGACTACCATCTCGTCATAGACTCATGTTATCAGAAGGACATCACATCCTGGGTTCTTCGCGATCGTAACCACCCAAGCATCATCTCCTATAGCATCGGCAACGAGGTGATAGAGCGCAAGGATATCCGTGTAGTGCATACCGCAAAGCTCTTCAAGAACGCCATCCTCGCACAGGATAACACCCGTCCGGTGACGGAAGCCCTCTGCGCATGGGACAGCGACTGGGAGATCTACGACCCACATGCTGACGTTCTCGACATCGTGGGCTACAACTACATGATGCACAAGGCAGAGAGCGACCATGAGCGTGACCCTAAGCGCGTTATGTGGCAGACGGAGAGCTATCCTCGCGATGCCTTCAACAACTGGAAGCATACCGTGGAGCGTCCTTATATAATAGGTGATATGGTGTGGACAGGACTTGATTATCTCGGCGAGAGTTCGATAGGTATCTTCCATTACGAGGGTGAGCCACGTGTGGAGTCATGGATGGCAAAGCATTTCCCTATCCATGGTGCATACTGCGGCGATGTTGACCTGATAGGTTGGCGCAAGCCTGTGTCGTACTATCGTGACATGCTGTGGAACCAGAAGGAGGGCGATGCCAGCATCTATATGGCTGTGAAAGAGCCTGATTTCTACTATAAAGGTCACGTATCGGAGACGATGTGGTCTGTATGGCCTACTTGGGAGTCATGGAACTGGAAAGGTTGGGAAGGCAAGGACATAGAGGTGGATATTTATACCAAGGCACCTCAGGTGAGCCTCTACCTCAACGACAAGCTTATCGAGACACGCAAGGTGAATATGGAGTCGAAGTATAAGGCTACCATCAAGCTGCCATACCAGCCAGGTACGCTGAAGGCAGTGGCACAGGATGCCAACGGAAAGTCACTTGCAGAGAGCGTTCTCGCAACATCCGGCAAGCCTTACACCGTACGTATGGTGCCAGACAAGACGGTAATAGCTGCTGACGGACAGGACCTTTCGTACATCACTCTTGAGGTTGTCGATGAGGCTGGCAACCGTGTTGCTGATGCTTCGCTGCCATTGGACGTGAAGGTGTCAGGACAGGGTACGCTCCTCGCTGCTGGTTCTGCCGACCTGAGGGATCTCGAACCTACTACCTCTCCACGCGTTACGACATACAAGGGCATGGCTCTAATCGTAGTTCGCAGTGCAGGAAAGAAGGGTAAGGCAACAGTGACCGTTACAGGTTCGCAGCTGAAGCCAGCCACCGAGACTGTTGTAGTGAAATAAACCTAAAAAAAATGGGAAAAGGGGTCAGACCACTTTTCCCATTTTTTTAGGTTTGAGAGCACGCAAACGATTGTTTGATAGTACTCATAAAGACTTTTGATAGCAACCATAGATTCATTTGCTGGCAACCATACAATGACCAAAGTTATGTTTTTGCATTTCAATAGTTATGCTTTCACTTGATAAAAACTATACATTCTCATCAAGAAAGTAATGCTTTTAAAATGATTTGACAGCAAAGTTGTTGTCTGGAAGAATCTGGCTCCAGGCAGTAGTGGCGAAGAGGCAGATTGTGAGTGTGAAAGTCTTCCGGAATTTCATGTGTTCTGTTGTTTTATTTCTTGTAGCCAGCCACCTTGCCGATCATCTTCGGGATGTCGGTGTTGTTAATGCGGCCATGGAATATCTCTGCACCGGCACCGATGGCGAAGACAGGTACGTAGCCGTTGGTATGGCTGCCTGATGTCCAGCCGATCTTTGCGTTGCGGTTCATGATGCTCTTTGCGAGATAGCCGAAGGCAGACTCCTTGGCATACATGCTCTTCTTGTCTTTCTCACGACCGGCGATGATGTCGTCGTAGGCCTTCAGCAGTTCGTCCTCCTGCTTCTCTCCGAGAGGTATGACGCTCCAGAATCCGAAGTGCTTCTTGAGGTCTTCCTTTACGATGTCGAAGGTTATCTTGTCGCCGTGTTTCTTAATCAGCTCGCGTAGGTGCTTGCTGTATTCCGGTGCAGACATGCGCTGATACTTCAGCAGGTCGGACTTCTGGGTGTAGTCGCTGTTTCCGAGTCCAATGCCGCCTGTCTCGTGGTCTGCGGTGATGACGATAAGTGTCTCGTCGGGGTGCTGGCTGTAGAACTCGTATGCCACGCGTACCGCATTGTCCATGTCAATGATTTCCTCGAAGATGGTAGCAGCATCGTTGTCGTGACATGCCCAGTCAATCTTGCCGCCCTCCACCATGAGGAAGAACTTCTCCGGGTTCTTCTTGTAGAGGAAGTTGATAGCAGCGCGAGTGATCTCCTGAAGCGTCATATCGCCCTTCTTGCGGTCTATGGCGTAAGGGATGGCGGTTCGGTCAACCTTTGATGCCTCCTCCGTCTGGAGGAGTATCATCTTGTCTGCCTGCTTGCATTTCTTCAGGTAGTCCTTGTATCCACGTGAGATGGTGTAGCCCCCCTCCTGTGCGAGGGTGTAGATGGACTTCTCGTTCTTTCGTTCCGGCTTGAGGAAGTCACTGCCCCCGAAGAAGTCGAAGTTGCTGCCTACGAGGTCTTTGCCAATCTCGTAGTACATGCTGCGGTTCTTCTGGTGGGCATAGAAAGAAGCCGGCGTGGCATGATCTACACTGACATTGGTTGTGATGCCTACTGCTGCTCCAGCCTCCTTAGCCCAAACGGCAACGGAGGTTGCTATGGTAGTGCTGTCAGGCAGGAGTCCGAGACATCCGTTGTAGGTCTTCTCGCCTGTAGCGAGTGCCGTACCGCCAGCGGCAGAGTCGGTGATGCCGTTTGAGGCACTGTATGTGGTGACGAATGCTGTGTGTGGGAAGTCTCCGAAGAGGAGTGGCTTGATGCCAATGCGTCCCTCCTGTGCAGCAAGGTATGTCTCTGTACCGTTGACCTGATTGACGCCCATGCCGTCGCCAATGAAATAAAACACGTATTTTGGTGTCTGCTGTGCCATGGTGGAGAGTGCGCAGCAGAGAAGCAATATGGAGAAGCAGATTTTTCGCATCTTTAATGTAAATATGGTAGTGACAAATGGGAAAAGGAGGGCTTCAATAGTCTTTTTACCCCCTTCGTTTCCCCCGTTTACGGGGGACAGAAACCCTTTTCCCCATATTATATTATTGAAAAAGTGCCATGGGTATAGAAGTTATTAGTAAAAAGTTTAAGTTGTCAGGTCTTTAAGTATTGCTTTGATGCAATATGTTAGCGATAGTCACTTTATAACTTGGGAACTTTTTATTTTAACTTTTTGACTTTTCACCACTATACTTATGGCACTTTCTTATTTATTCTTCTACACTAAATATAGTAGAACCTTTATTAGAGAACCTTCTTGTAGAGCTCTACGATCTCAGCCTCAGTAACGTCGCGTGGGTTGCCTGGTGTGCATACGTCAGCGATAGCCTGTGCAGCAAGAGCAGGGATGTTCTCTTCCTTGATGCCGAGCTCTGTGAGAGTCTGAGGGATTCCAACGCGGATAGAGAGAGCCTTGACAGCGTCAACGGCAGCCTGTGCAGCCTGCTCAGGAGTCATGCCAGTTGTGTCAACACCCATTGTCTTAGCGATGACGCCGAACTTCTCGATGCACTTAGGCATGTTGAACTCCATGATGGTAGGGAGGAGGAGTGCGTTAGCCACACCGTGTGGTATGTCGTGGAGAGAACCCATTGGGTGAGCCATGCCGTGAACGAGTCCGAGACCTACGTTAGAGAAAGCCTGTGCAGCGATGTACTGTGCGAGTGCCATGCCCTCACGACCAACAGGGTTTGTAGGCTCGTCAACAGCGAGTGGGAGGTTCTCTGCAATCATCTTAATAGCCTGGAGCTCGTACATGTCAGACATTACCCATGCGCCCTTTGTGATGTAACCCTCGATAGCGTGTGTGAGGGCGTCCATACCGGTAGCTGCAGTAAGAGACTTAGGGAGAGTGTACATGAGCTCTGGGTCAACGATAGCAACAGCAGGGATGTCGTTAGGGTCAACACATACCATCTTTGCCTGACGCTTCTCGTCGATGATGACGTAGTTGATTGTTACCTCAGCACCAGTGCCGGCTGTTGTAGGGAGTGCGATGATAGGCACACTCTTATGCTTTGTAGGAGCGCAGCCCTCAAGGCTTACGATGTCAGAGAACTCAGGGTTGTTGATGACGATACCGATACCCTTTGCTGTGTCCATAGAAGAACCGCCACCGATGGCAACGATACAGTCAGCCCCCGCAGCCTTGTAAGCAGCGATACCCTGCTGAACGTTGGTAACTGTTGGGTTTGGCTTGATCTCTGAGTATATCTCGTATGCTATGCCAGCCTTGTCGAGAACTTCTGTTACCTTGGCTGTAGTGCCGCAGTTGATGAGTCCCTTGTCAGAGCAAACGAGTGCCTTCTTGAGGTTACGACTGTTGAGAACTTCTGGCAGCACTTCACGGCAGCCAGCGCCGAAGTATGATACTTCGTTAAGAATGAATCTTTTAGCCATAATTGTTTAATGATTAGTATGTTAATTATTTATTTGGTGATAATCCATTGTGATGTAGTATTGAAAATAACATCAGGAGTAATCTTCTGAGCCTCCTTCTTTGTCAGCTGGCGTGACCAGTCTGCACGCTTTGAAGTGTCAGCACCCTCTCCGTGGTTGTTGTACTCCATATAGCGGATGGTGGCGTGGTCCTTCTTCCAGTCGTTCCATCCTGCAGCAGTGATGTGCTTGCCGAGCTCGCAGTTCATGAAGAGTGTGTAGGCATGCTGACGCCATGGGCGACCGAGATAGCACTTGTCAACACCCTCGGCAGCAATGACCTTGCACTTGTTGAAGACATAGCCGTAAGGCTGTGACTTTGGAGTAGATGCCGCAGTGACGTACGAGTTTGACTTGTTGAGTATGGTGCAACCCTCGAACCATGCTATGGATGACCCGAAGATGAAGTCCGTTGTTCCTTCGATGAAGCAGCCATCGAAATAGAGTCGGGTGTTCTCCACGCCGGTATAGATGGTGTCCTGATTGCCGAGTATGCGGCAGTTGATGAACTTTATGCGGTCGCCTTCGGTGTGTAGGGCTACAGCCTGTCCGAGTTTCTCGGCATTGTTCTCGATGGTGATGTTCTTGATGACGATGTCGTTGCCCTCAACCTTCAGGGTGTATGTAGCGAAGGTTCCGAGCTTGTGGTTGTTTGGAATCTGTGGGTCAACGATGTTTGCGTGGTCGTCGTATGTGATGATTGTCTCGTTCACGTCCTCGCCGCATATTTCTATGTTTGTAAGGAACGATGGTATGATGAGCTTCTCCTTATACGTACCCTTGCGCACGTATATTACTTTATGGTAGTCCATAAACGCACGGCAGACATCTATAGCCTCCGCAATGGTGCGGAAATGTCCTCTGCCAGCCCTGTCAACAAAGATGGTGTCGGCATTGTCCCAGTCCTTGCTGTTTATTGCTCCGGCGAACATCTGTGTGCTTGCCATGAGTGTCAGCAGAATAAAAAAGATTTTCTTCATAGTCTTGTGAAAGTTATTTAGTAAGTTAGTAAATTACAGTCTGTGTACGCTCTGCATTCCATTGATGGTAGAGAGGTTCTTGATGACCTTGTCGAGAATGCTGATGTTGGTCACGAGGAACTCTATCTCGCCAGAGAAGATGCCGTCTTCGGAGAGTGTCTTGACGCTGTGTATATCAATGTCGAAGGTGTCGTAGAGCATGGCCGACACATCCTTGAGCATGCCCTTGCGGTCGATGCCCCTGATGGCGATAGACGAGTGGAACGACATCTCTCCACGCATGTTCCATGACGCCGCCATGATACTGCTGCCGAATGATGACTGCAGACGCTGTGCCTCGTGGCATGCTCGGGAGTGTATCTCTATCTGGTTCTTGCTGTTGATGTATGCTATGATAGGGTCGCCCGGTATCGGCTGGCAGCATGATGGGAAGAGATACTGCGAGATATTCTCCTCTGTAATGACGATTGTCTGGTTCTTGTCGAAGTCCTTGCCGATCTTGATGTAGCTGTCGGACTTCTGTGAGTCCTTCTTGCTGCCGACAAATGGGATATACCTTCGCCAGCCTTTCTTCTTTGATTCCTTCTTCTTGCGGTTGAAGAGTACGTCGAGGTCTTTCTCACCCAGCTCCGTCTCGCCATTAGCGATGTTGATGAGCAACTTTTCATGCTGCTTCTCGCCGTGCGCCTCGGTAAGCCTGTCGAGGATGGAGGATGTCAGCGAGAGATTGTTCTGCTGCAGCCATTCCGTAAGCATCTCTTCGCCCTTCTTTGACAGTTCCCGATCCTGCTTGCGTATGAGGGCCTGTATCTTGTTGCGAGCCTTGGCAGTGGTGACGAAGTTTATCCATGCCGGCTGCACATGCTGTGAGTTGGAGGTTATAATCTCTATCTGGTCACCACCTTTGAGGGGGTGGGAGAGAGGTACGAGCTTATGGTTGACCTTTGCTCCGATGCAGTGTGTTCCGAGGAAAGTATGAATCTGGAAGGCATAGTCCAGTGCGGTGCACCCTGCCGGCATCGTTATGATGTCACCCTTTGGTGAGAATACGAATATCTCTGACGCAAAGAGGTTTAGCTTTATGGCATCGAGGAAGTCCATGGCGTCCGGCTGTGGGTCGTCAAGAATCTCCTTGATGGTTCGCAGCCATCCGTTGAGTTCATCCTCTGCCACACGCTCGGTGTTCATAGGATCCTCATCCGTCTTGTATTTCCAGTGTGCGGCGAAGCCCTGCTCCGCAATGTCGTCCATGTGCTCCGAGCGTATCTGCACCTCTATCCACCTTCCCTGATTACTCATGAGTGTTACGTGGAGAGCCTGATATCCGTTCGCCTTAGGATGTGATAGCCAGTCGCGCAGACGGTCAGGGTGCGACTTGTAAAGCTTGCATAGTTCGACGTATATGTTGAAGCACTCGTTGACTTCCTCCTGCGGTGTCTTCGGCTTGAAGATGATGCGCACGGCGAGGATGTCGTAGATCTCATCGAAGGAGACGTGCTTCTTCTGCATCTTGTTCCAGATGGAGTACGGACTTTTTATGCGCGCCTTGATGTCATAGCGTATTCCGAGCTTGTCGAGAGCCTCACGGATAGGGTTGGTGAAGCTGTCGAAGAGTGTCTCTCGCTGCTCATGTGTGTAGGCGAGGTTCTTCTCTATTGCAGAATACTCCTCCGGATGCTCGTATTTGAATGAAAGGTCTTCGAGTTCCGTCTTTATCTGGTTCAGTCCGAGACGGTTAGCGAGAGGTGCGTAGATATACAGAGTCTCTCCGGCAATCTTGTACTGTTTCTGCTCCGGCTGACTCTCAAGATTTCGCATGTTGTCAAGGCGGTCGCAAATCTTGATGAGTATGACGCGTATGTCCTCACTCATCGTCAGCAGCAGCTTCTTGAAGTTCTCTGCCTGTGCCGATGCCTTGTCGCCGAAGATGCCTCCGGCAATCTTTGTCAGTCCGTCAACAATCTGTGCTATCTTCGAACCGAAGACGTTGTTGATGTCCTCGATGGTGTAGTCGCTGTCTTCGAGTACGTCATGGAGCAGGGCAGCACATATAGACGTACTGCCTAGTCCCATCTCCTGCGAAACGATCTTCGCCACGCGGATGGGGTGTTTCATATAGTGTTCTCCAAACTCACGCTGCTTGTCCTTGTGTGCATTCAGTGCAAAGTTGTATGCCTTCTGTATGACATCAACCTTCTTGCGGTGGTTGGAGTTGAGATATCCTTGGAGTAGTTCCTGGAAGGATTCTTCAATCAGTTTCTCTTCATTCATAGTATTTAGGTGTTTGATTGTTGTTCTCTCTCACGGAAACTCCGTGAGAAACATTGCTCGCGGATAGCTTTGTCTTATTAAAGCACACCGTGAGAAAACATGGTAGGTTATCTTACCTTGAGCTTCTTTCCGGCGCGTATGTTGCTGCCGCTGATGCCGTTGAGTCTCTTCAGCTTGGCAACGGTAGTGCCATGGCGCTTTGCTATCTTCTCAAGTGTGTCGCCTCTCTTGATGCTTATCTGACGGCTGCCTCTTGACGACATGCTCTTCTTTGACCTCTTGGACTTCTTGCTGCTCTTTGCATTCTTGCTTGAGGTACGCGAAGACTTTGACGTCGAACGGTAAGAAAGTGCATTGTCGTTGACTTCCACGATGTCACGCTTCATGAGCAGGTCAACATTGTATGCGAAGATGGAGTCCTCGTTGGCAATGTACTTTGAGATATACTCCTGTGGCAGTCGAAGGTCCGTCGGTTCGCTGTATCCCGTCACCACATCCCTGCGGTACTGTGGGTTGAGCGTTCTGAGCTCCTCAATGTCGATGTTAAGAACATGTGCCACCTGTTCAAGGTGAAGGTTCTTGGTGAGGAGTATGGTATCGGTCTGTACAGGGAGCGTAGTGAGCATAGGACAGATATTGTGCTCACAATAGTATGTCATGATGTAGTTTGCAGCGATGAATGCTGGCACATAACCACGTGTCTCGGAAGGCAGGTAAGGGTAAATCTTCCAATAGTCACGCTCTCCGCCAGCACGCTGGATAGCCTTCTGTATGCTACTAGGCCCTGCATTGTATGCCGCAATGACGAGGTTCCAGTCACCGAAGATGCTATAGAGGTTGCTAAGGTAGTTGGCAGCAGCGTATGAAGCCTTAGTAGGGTCGCGACGCTCGTCTATCATGGAGTTGATGCGGAGGCCGTAACGCTTACCCGTAGCTGCCATGAACTGCCATAGACCTGTTGCTCCAACCCTGCTGACAGCGTTAGGGTTGAGGGCAGACTCTATTACAGGAAGGTATTTCAGTTCGAGAGGCAGTCCATAGACCTCCAGCGCCTGCTCGAAGATAGGCATGTAGAAGTTTGATGCACCGAGCATGTAGCTTACGGATCGGCGCAGGCGGCCGCTGTAACGGTCTATGAACTTCTGTACCACCTCGTTCCATGGCATCTCCATGGCTGTCGGCATACGCTTCAGACGATCCATATACACCTCCTGCTCAAAGACCGGGTTTACGTCCTTCATGTTGCAGGTGGTGTCAGGTGCGAGATACGCCTTGGCATTATAGTTTGCAAGCATCTTGTCTAGATCGATGACAAGACCTTCCGGCACTTCGATAATCTCCTCAGCACCGTTCTTATCTACAACAATCTCTTCATCCTCGTAGGCATGCACTTGCTGTTTGTCGGCACTCGCATCGTCGTCCTCCTCCTCTTCGTCTTCTTCTTCATCTTCACCATCCTCTTCCTCTTCTTCTTCCTCGTCGTTTTCGTTGTCAGCAACGACGGTTTTCTTATCGTCAAGAAGTGTAAGGAGCGCAGCTCTTGCAGAAGATGAGTAAAGTGGTGATAATCCAAGGAGGATTGCCAATGCTATTGTAAGATGTTTGATTCTGTTGTAGTTCATATATTTTATTGGTGGTTTTGTTTAGAATTGTTAGTTGTCGATATTCGCAGAAGTATGCGGTAATCAAAATGTTAGTATTCTGCTGGTGTCTGTGGATCAGAATGTTAGCGCACCATTAACACCTATGGCGGAGTTGCTTATGATGCTTCTGCTGTTAGGTGAGTTCACACTGATGGATTTCGACGAACCATTGATTACTGCCGGTGAAACCCTGAGGCTGAGGTCGTCAGAGATGTCGAATTGCGATAGCGAAGCATCGACATACGCATCGATAATGGAGAGGGCATACACTCCCAACATTATGAAGAAACTCATGTCTCGCCATCTGCGGTACTGGTCTTTTCTTGCCTTGAAGATACCCTTGTATCGCTCCATGTTATCTGCATTTATCTCTCTTCCGAGATGCAGGAACTGGTTATAGCTCTGCGTAGTAGGGTCATCGTCCATAATGTCGAGATACGCCTGTGAGTAATCCAGGTACATCTGGTTGTTCCATCTCATGGCGTATGCACATCCGAGGAATCCTCCGTAAAGAATCGGCAGCTTCCAGTATTTTCGGTTATATATCTGTCCGGCACCTGGCAATACAATGGCCAGCCACATAGCCCTCTTGGGGTCTGGCTTCCATGTAGCCCAGTCACGCTTCTTGTGTTTCTTGGCAACCTTCTCCACTTTCTTACTCAGCGAGACGATGCTCAGGGAGTCGTCCTTTGTCAGAACTCTTGCATCTATGGTGTCTGCAAGGGCGGACTGTTCCTGTGCCATTGCCAGCAAAGGCAGCCAGCAAAGGATGCTGACGGCTATTATTCTGCTTATGTATCTTGTTATGCGCATCATATAACGGAGGAGGTGCTTCGCAAGAGGCTCTCCACCTTATTATATTTTATAGTCTTAGTATGTGACTTTCCTTTTTATTATATTTTATAGTCTTAGTATGTGACTTTCCTTTTGTCAATAGAATCTAACGTGACGAAGCTCTGCCTTATTGCTTGATCTTGTCGAGCATCATCACAATCTTCTCCAGCTCTTCCTCCGAAGCGAAAGGAATAGATATCTTACCCTTACCTCCGGCGTTGCATGCCATCTGCACCTTCACTCCAATTACGGAGCTGATACGGTTCTTTAGCACCTCGTACTCCTCTGGCAGTACCGACTTTCCTTTTATCGCTTTCTTGCCAGAGACGATCTCTTCGCCGTTGTTGAGGCTCTTGACCATCTCCTCCACCTTACGTACGGAGTAGTTGTTCTTCACGATCTCGTTGAAGAGCTTTATCTGCAGCGATGGTGAGTCGAGTGATAGAAGTGCCCTTGCGTGACCCATGTCGAGAGACTTCTTCTGTAGTGCCAGCTGTATCTGTGCAGGCAGGCGGAGCAGACGGAGGTAGTTGGCGATGGCGGTGCGGCTCTTGCCGACTCTCTCCGACACCTTCTCCTGTGTCATACCGTCGTTGTCAAGCAGGTGCTGGTATGCCAATGCTATCTCTATTGCGTTGAGGTCTTCACGCTGGATATTCTCCACGAGGGCCAACTCCATCACCGTCTCGTCGTTGATGGTACGTATGTATGCCGGTATAGCCTTCAGCCCTGCAATCTGTGATGCTCGCCAACGTCGCTCACCAGCAATAATCTGGAAACGGTTGTCGGCAACCTGACGGAGGGTGATAGGCTGTATGATACCCAGTTCGCGGATGCTTGCTGCAAGTTCCTGCAGAGCCTGCTCGTCAAACTCACGGCGAGGCTGGTTCGGATTAGCCTCAATGAGGTCTATGGATATCTCGTTGATGGTGGAAGATCCCTGCGGACGTACCTCCTCAGTGGAGATGAGGGCGTCGAGACCTCTGCCCAAAGCGTTGTATTTCTTGTGTACTGCCACGATAGTTCAAATTGAAAATTTAAGTATTTAAAGTGGAAAATGGAAAGTGGAAAATGGAAAGTGGAAAGTTATGATTACCTCTAACCTATTTTTCCCTCGAAACGATTTCCTTTGCGAGCGCCAGGTGGTTCTTTGTTCCGGCTGCATCAGCATCGTACAGAATTACCGGCAGGCCATGGCTTGGGCACTCGGAGAGCTTAACGTTACGCTGGATGACGGTCTTGAAGACAAGCTCCTGAAAGTGGCGCTTCACCTCGTCGTATATCTGGTTTGCGAGGCGCAGACGGTTGTCGTACATCGTCAGCAGGAATCCCTCTATCTCCAGCGAGGTGTTCAGCTTGCTCTTGATAATCTTGATGGTGTTGAGGAGCTTGCCGATGCCTTCCAGTGCGAAGTATTCACACTGCACCGGAATTATTACGGAGTGTGCGGCCGTCAGGGCATTTACTGTGATGAGTCCCAGCGATGGTGAACAGTCAATGAGGATGTAGTCGTAGTCGTTGCGTATAGGCTCCAGCATTGTCTTCAGCACCTTTTCTCTGTTTGGCACCGTCAGCATCTCTATCTCAGCACCAACGAGATTGATGTGGCTTGGGATGATGTCGAGTCCGGCTATGTCTGTAGTGTAGATGGCGTCACGCACGTCGGCATGATCTATGATGCACTCATATAGCGAGCATTCTACCTCCTGAAGGTCAACACCGAGACCGCTCGAAGCGTTTGCCTGCGGATCAGCGTCAATGACAAGTACGGACTTCTCCAGAGTAGCCAGAGAAGCTGCAAGGTTGATGGTTGTTGTAGTCTTGCCTACACCACCTTTCTGGTTTGCTAATGCAATGATTTTTCCTAATTTCTTGTCCATGTTATATCTTTGGATGGTTCTTTTTAAACTTTTGCCATAGGGCCGTTCTGACGCTTTCGCACGTTCACGTAAGCGCATAATTCGCCCTAATACGCTGCAAAGTTACATTTTTTTTTCCTATTTTCGGCATTTTTTAGATAATAATATACATTTTTTATGCTTTTAGTGGCATAATTAGATTTTTTTTTGTACCTTTGCATCTCATTTCGGAAACTCGCCACACGTGAAGTAAGCAAGCCTTAGGGGTGGAAAAGACCGGTGATGCACCTGTAGTTCAACGGATTAGAATAGGAGATTCCGGTTCTCCAGATCAGGGTTCGATTCCCTGTGGGTGTACTTTTTTTCATCTTTGTATAATAAAATGCGCAGAGGTGCGTTATCTATGAGTAGCAATCGTTGTGTTTTGACGATTAGTATATGGTGAAAGGTAGAACTGAAATATAAAAATAGAGATAGTAAATGAGACAACTTAAGATTCAGAAGAGTATTACCAATCGTAGTAGTGAGGCACTTGACAAATATCTCGTAGAGATAGGCAGGGCTCCACTTATTACCATTGATGAGGAGATAGAACTGGCACAGGCTATCAAGAAGGGCGGCCCGGCAGGTGAGCGTGCAAAGGATAAACTTGTCACTGCAAACCTGAGATTCGTCGTTTCCGTTGCCAAGCAGTACCAGCATCAGGGACTCTCCCTCACAGACCTTATCGACGAAGGAAACATCGGACTCATAAAGGCTGCGCAGAAGTTTGATGAGACTCGTGGTTTTAAGTTCATCTCGTACGCTGTTTGGTGGATTCGCCAGTCTATCCTTCAGGCAATAGCAGAGCAGAGCCGTATCGTTCGTCTGCCTCTCAATCAGGTTGGTTCCCTCAACAAAATCAATCACGAAATCAATAAGTTCGAGCAGGAGAACCAGCGTCATCCAAGCGTTCAGGAACTTGCCGACGTGACGAATATCGATGAGGAGAAGATAGGTCAGAGCCTCATGGCTGACGGTCATCATGTATCCATCGATGCGCCATTCCAGGATGGTGAGGAGAACTGTATGCTTGACGTTATGGCTTCTGGTGAGGATTCACGTACCGACCGCACCGTTGATCACGACTCTATGGCACAGGAGCTTAACGCTGTCCTCTCAAGGGTGCTGAAGGATCGTGAGATTATCATCATACGAGAGTGCTTCGGCATCGGATGTCATGAGAAGGGACTCGAGGAGATTGGTGACGAGCTCGGACTAACACGCGAGCGTGTGCGCCAGATTCGTGAGAAGTCCATTGCCAAGCTTCGTGACTCCGGCAACGCCAAGATCCTTATAAAATATCTTGGATAACCCCCACCCCATAACCCCCATCCCCCAAAACCCAAAAACCGCAAAAGCAATGAATCATCTCGTAATTATGGCAGGTGGCGTAGGCAGTCGATTCTGGCCTATGAGCACACCTGATACACCAAAGCAGTTTATCGACGTATTAGGCATCGGACGTTCGCTGATGCAGATGACGTATGACCGTTTCATGGGCGTCTGCGCCCCTGAGAACGTATGGGTAGTGACAAGTGCCGACTATGTAGAGAAGGTACATGAGCAGCTGCCGGACGTTCCTCGCGGCAATATCCTCAGTGAGCCATGCCGCCGCAATACCGCACCATGCATCGCATACGTCAGCTATCGCATCAAGGCTAAGGACCCTAAGGGCAACATCGTAGTTACTCCAAGCGATCACGTAGTGATGAACGTGCCGGAGTTCCAGCGCGTTATCAGTGGTGCCATGCAGTTTGCAGGCGAAACCGACGCCATCGTAACCCTCGGCATGAAGCCTACACGCCCAGAGACGGGCTATGGCTACATACAGGCAAACATGGCGGCACAGAGCATGCGCAACAAGGAAATATATCAGGTGGAGTCTTTCCGTGAGAAGCCGAACCTCGAGACCGTTCAGGAGTATATCAAGCACAACAACTATTACTGGAATGCAGGCATCTTCGTTTGGAGCGTCAGCACCATCGTCAATGCTTTCCGTATGTATCAGCCGGCGCTTAACCGTATCTTCGAGTCTATGATGGATCTCTACGGCACTGAAAAGGAGCAGGCTGCCATCAATGAGCACTATGGCGAGTGCGAGAATATCTCCGTCGATTATGCCATAATGGAGAAGGCTGAGGAGATACATGTATTCCCTGCGGACTTCGGATGGAGCGACCTCGGCACATGGGGCTCCCTTCAGACCCTCTCGAAGAAGGATGCCAACGGCAACAGCCTTATCTCAAAGAACACGAAGACCTACGAAACCACCAACTGCATCATCAACGTCGAAGGCAACAAACAGGTTGTCGTACAGGGACTTGATGGCTACATCGTAGCCCAGCGTGATGGTCGTCTTCTCATCTGTAAACTTTCTGAGGAGCAGCGTATCAAGGAGTTCTCGGCTGGGGCTTAGGTGTTTTAGGTGGATAGTTTTTTAGGTAATAGGTAAAAGGTAATAGGTAATAGGAAATAGGAGAATAGCTCTTTTGGCGATAAGTGTTCACCAGAAAAACTATTCTCCTATTCCCTTTTACCTAAAAACTACCCACCACCCACTTCGTTACGGGCTGTTTTTTTTCCCTCGATATGATAATGTCGGGCGATGGAGCACCATGCAGTATTATCTGCATCCTGCCGTTTGGCAAGTTGCGTGTCTCGCAGACGGAGGCTAGCGGAACGATGAACTTACGATTCACTCTCATGAATACGTGTGGGTCAAGTTGTTCGGAGAGCATGTCGAGAGTGAGGTCAATAGCATACGAACCACCATCCAGCAGCTTTATGTATGTCGTCTTGCTCTCCGAGACGATGTATCTTATAGAGTCCGTCAGCACAATCCTCTCGCCCTGCGATGTCTTGACTAAAAACCTCTGACGATATGGGGTAGGGGAGCTGATAACGTTTCTCATGGTCTCACCTATGCTACACGCAGAGGAACCACTTACGGACGACTCGTCCGTCGTATTCCCATCCTTGCCTATCAGTCGCATTGCCTTCTTCACGGCAGTGCGAAGCTCATCCTCGTCGATAGGCTTCAGGAGGTATGACAAACTGTTGTATTCGAACGCACGGAGGGCATGCTGGTCGTATGCTGTGGTGAAGATGACCGGCACATGCTGAGGCGCATACTTCAAGGCATCGAAGCTAAGACCATCGTTCAGCTGTATGTCGGCAATGATGATATCCACGTCAGAATGCATGTGGAAATAATCTATGCCATACTTTATGGACGTGATAGGTCCCACAACATTGTATTCCGGGTCTATCTCCTCAAGCATGTGCCTCAGAAGGTGGAAGTTATATATCTCATCCTCAAGAATCAGTATCTTCATAGCAGTGGAATTTTTACGGTGAACGTGTCTTCTGTCTTCACTATCTCTATCTCCCTTGAGAAGAGCAGCCGCATCGTTTCGTTGATATATGCCAACCCCTTGTGCGTGGAACTGGAGTCAGAGATCAGCGGCGCCCTCCTGTTGCTCACCACGACCATCCCGTCCTCCACGGCGATAACCACGTGCAGAGGCTTCTCCTCCGTATGGACGTTATGCTTGATGGCATTCTCAAGCAGCCCCTGAAGAGCCAGCGGCGGCAGGGGATGATGCTTCAGCCGCTTTGCACTCCTGCTCACCTCCATCGTTATGCAGTTGACGTGTCTCAGGCGCATCAGCTCATAGTATTGCATCAGTATCTCCATCTCCTGCTCTATCGGCACATGATACTCATTACCATAGTTCAGGAGGTATCGGTACATCTGCGCAAGATGCCTCAGAAACTTCATGGCTGTCTTAGGCGACTGTGCCACGAGGCTCACCGCCACGCTGATGCTGTTAAAGAGAAAATGCGGCGTCACCTGGCGCCTTAGTTTCACCAGCTGTATCTCCCGCTTCAGGCTCTCATTCTCTTTCTGTAGCAATATTATCTGTTCCTTATCCGTCATGCGTCTTTACCTTTTTTGATGCAAAGATACGAAAAAAGAATGACCCCCGCAATATTTTTTTACCGGAAAATGATTTTTCACTAAACCCTTCCCCCCTTACTGCGAAGCCTCTCCCCTCTCCTCCAGGGGGAGGGATCGGGGGACTAAACCCTCCACAACAACCCGTTCTTCAGATCCTTCTGTGCCGTCTCCTTTATCTTCACGTGCAACTTCTTGCCCGTAGCATTAAATGGAATCTGGTGGACGAAGCGGTAGAAGCGAGGACGCTTGAAGTTTGCTATGTCCGGACTCTCCTTGCAGAATGCGTCCAGGTTCTCTGCCGTAAGTTCCTCTGCATCATCAGCCTTTACGATGTATGCCGTAACCACCTGACCACGAACCTTATCCGGAACAGACGTCACGATGCAGTCCTTCACCTGCGGATGCGTGTTCAGCACTGCCTCTATCTCAGTAGGATAGATGTTCTCACCAGAAGAAATAATCATGTCGTCCTTACGGCCTATGATTGTGATAAACTGGTTTTCATCCCATGTAGCGAGGTCGTTAGTGTATATGAATCCACTATGATATTTGCGTTCCGTCTCCTCTGGGTTGTCCGTATAGCAGTAAGGCGACTTTGCTGGAGAGCAGATTATCACCTCTCCAACCTCCGTGCCGTCAGTAGCAACAAGATCGTCCGGTTCTGCCCTGCGGTCTTCATAGACCTTCACCACGCGAACATCGTCGTCAACGCATGACGCACCCGCCGTACCAGCATTGTCCGGAAGGTCGAACGGACGCAGGAAGGTATTCCAGAACGTCTCCGTTGTGCCGTAGCCGTTGAAGATGTTCGGTGTCAGAACCCTCTGATAGCGTATGCACGCAGAGCGCTCCAACGGACTGCCCATCGTCACGATGCCCTTCAGCGAGCGGAGGTCGTAGCCCTGGCGCTCCTGTTCGTCGGCAAGCTCCTCAAGCACTGTAGGCACTCCAACGATGAACGTGATGTTGTATTTCCATACCAGCTTAAGAGTCTGCTTCGCCTCGAACTTACCCATTATTACCAGCGTCGCACCAGCATAGAACGTAGGGCAGGGACCAGCGCAGTGCAGACCGCCACGGTGGAACCATGGAGTAGTATTCATCGTCACGTCCTTGTACGACATAGGGAAGTGTATCATCACGTCGTGCGCCGACAGCACCTCGTTGATGCTCGTCATAGGAACGCTCTTAGGCTTTCCCGTAGTGCCCGAGGTATATAGGCGCGTCGTCTCGTCGTAGATGCTGTAGTCGCAGGTATATGCAGGCTCTGCACTCTCGCAGTCCCTTACGTAGTCGTCGTAAGCCACTATGTTGCCACCGATAATCGAAGCAACGGAATTAGTGTCTCCCGTAACCACAATCTTCTGAGGCTTATGATTCGCCATGCCGACAGCCTCCAGCGTACTTTCCAGCTTAGAGTTGCAGACAATAATAACCTTAGGCTTGGAGTCCTCGATGTTGAATGCCATTTCGCCGGAGCTGAGGCGGTAGCTGACAGGGCAGCATACGCCGTGCATCTTCTGTGTTGCCACGTACGTAAAGGCGAACTCAGCGCAGTTCAGCATCTGAACCATCACCACGTCGCCCTTGCCGAAGCCGTCCTTCGACAGAGCATTGCACAAGCGGTTCGTCTCGCCGTTAAGCTCCTCGTACGTCCATGACTCGCCCGTAGCTGACTCTATCATCGCTGCCTTACTGCCGTATCTGCGTACGTTCCTCATGAATCCCTCGATCCATGTATATTTACTCTCAAAGATTTTCTTGAAACTATCCATTCTTTTGCTGTATTATTCTGATTTTTCGCAAGCAAAGGTACTTATATAATAATGTATAAGGTATAAAAAGTCCCCGAAAAATACCGAACTGTCGTTTTTCAAGGATGAACCGCACTTTTTCCCCTCTCCTTTTGCGCACACCACTATAGCAATGTGCAACTTTCCCCCCTCACTTTTCTCGCCCAATCTCCCTTCCCCCACATTACACAAAGGTGTCTGACACCTTTGTGTAAAAGTGAAGAACTTGGATTACGTTTTGATGGTGAAAAATAGAAATTTACACAAAAGTGTCTGACACCTTTGTGTAAATTCTGTTGTGCGGTTTGTTTACTTGTTTACTTGTTTACGAGGGTGGCGAGGCGTGGGAGGTTGCAGCCTACGAAGTTGCCGGCTACGGTTGCGAGATATACGGGGAGGAGTGTGGGGGATAGCTGCTGCCAGCCTACGGCATAGTAGAATGCGTCTGCTACGCAGTGGTAGAAGCCGCAGAGGATGAAGACGGGTACGGAGAAGAGGAGGGGGAGCCATTTGTCTTGTCGAGCAAAGGTGACTGCGGTGGTCATGAGTACTCCGCAGCCTATTGCGAGTACGAAGGCACTGTACCATGGGCAGGCGGCTCGCGAGGCAATGATGTTGGTGACGTCGAGGTTGGTTGGGAATAGGGAGAGGAGTATGCATCCGAGGATGTTTCCGAGGAGTATGGGTATGAGTTCCAGGGCGTTATCTCTTGTGATGAATCCTGCTGCTCCGGTGAAGAGTTTTAGTTTGTAGGAGACGACGGCTATAAGTCCGATGGAGAAGAGTACGGCTCCTTCTACCCCGCCAACTTTCAGATAGACGGTGCCACCAATTCCGATGCAGCTGCCTGCCATGACTGATGATAGGAGTAACTTCTGTAGTTTGTTCATTTTCTCAAAAATCATTTTCTTGTTTATGGGTGCAAAGATACATTGTTTTTGTGAATTGTCCAAACTTTATGGAAGTTTTTTGAGGGAATTTCTGTGTGGCGGGGTTTTGTAAGGAGCGATTTTTCGGTTATATTTACTTGTCGTTTTCTCTTATTTCTACGCGGCGGATTTTTCCGCTGATGGTTTTTGGCAGCTCGTCAACGAATTCTATGACGCGAGGGTATTTGTATGGGGCAGTCTCCTGCTTGACGTGGTTCTGCAGTTCGCGGATGAGGTTTTCGCCTGCCTGCGCCTTGTACTCGGGAGCGAGGACGATGGTAGCTTTTACTATCTGTCCACGTATGTCGTCTGGCACGGCTGTGATGGCGCACTCCACTACGGCAGGGTGTGTCATGAGGGCAGACTCGACCTCAAATGGTCCGACACGGTAGCCGGAGGTCTTTATGACATCGTCAGCGCGTGAGACGAACCACAGGTATCCTTCTTCGTCGCGATATACTATGTCGCCGGTGTAGTAGATGCCGTTGACGATGCGTTCCCTGGTCATGTCTTCATCGCGATAGTAGCCCTTGAAGAGTCCGAGTGGCTTGCCGTCGGCAACGCGTATTACGAGTTCGCCATGCTCCATCGGCTTGGTGCTATTGCCCTCATCGTCAACAATATCGATGTCGTACTGCGGATTGCGTACGCCCATAGCGCCTGGGCGTGGTGTTACCCATGGATAGGTGCCTACGACGAGGGTTGTCTCTGTCTGTCCGTATGACTCGTAGATCATGATGCCAGTCTTCTTCTTCCACTCTTCGAAGACGTTAGGGTTGAGGGCTTCGCCGGCTGTGGTGCAGTATTGGAGTGCTGAGAGGTCGTAGTGCGCAATGTCCTCGCGTATGAGGAAGCGGTAGATGGTGGGAGGTGCGCAGAAGGACGTGATGTGGTAGTCCTGCATGACCTTCAGCAGCTCCGACGGTTGGAACTGTCCTTCGTAGTCGTAGATGAAGACACAGCCTCCGGCAATCATCTGTCCGTAGAACTTGCCCCATACGGCCTTTCCCCAGCCAGTGTCTGCTAGTGTGAGGTGTAGGGAGCCTTCGTGGATGTTGTGCCAGTAGCGTGCGGTGATGATGTGGGCGAGGGGGTATGAGTAGTCGTGCATCACCATCTTCGGTTCGCCCGTGGTTCCGCTGGTGAAGTATAGCAGGAAGTTGTCTGTGACCTTGTTGCGCTGAGGTGTCTCGAAGGCATCGGCCTCCTGAAGTCCGCGCCAGTAGTCGTACCAGCCGTTGGGGATGGTTGGTCCGATGGAGATGCAGTGTCGCAGGGTAGGGCAGTAGCGTCGTGCCTTCTGGACATGGTTGAGGACGATGGGGTCGCCGCATGCTACGATGGCGGAGATGCCTGCCATGTGGCAACGGTAGATGATGTCCTTGTCTGTGAGCATGTGGGTGGCAGGTATGGCAACGGCGCCGAGCTTATGCAGTGCCACCATGGTGTACCACCATTCGACTCTTCGCTTCAGGATGAGCATCACCCTGTCGCCCTTCTTGATGCCGATGCCCTGAAGGAAGGCGGCACACTGGTCGCTGACGTTCTTGAAGGCACGATAGGTGACGTGCTTCTGCTCGCCATGGTCGTTGACCCACAGTATGGCCTCCTTCTCTGGCATCTCGATGGCATAGCGGTCTATTACGTCGTAGCCGAAGTTGAAGTCGGCAGGTACTGTTACCTTAAAGTTGTTCATGAAGTCCTCGTAGTTGGAGAACTCCGTTTTTTGCATGAATCTTTCTAACATTATTTCTTATAGCATTATGGTTGTAAATGCGATGCAAAGTTACTCCGTAATGTTGTGTTTTTCTTCTGATAAATTGCAGAAAAATACTGAAAAGTAGTTTTTTAGGGATGAAATGTAAAGGTGTTTTGATAATTTTGCGCACACTCATATAGTAGTGTGCAATATCTTGAATGGAGGTCAAAAAAAAGACACCGGCAAATGAATGCCGATGTCTTAGGGTGTATTTTAGAGAATGTGTGTTCTCTTGGATAATGCAGGGAACAAGGATTAGTTGTTCTCTGGACGGAGCTGACGTACAGTCTCAGCAGTGCGCCACATCTCAGACTCACGGAGAGCAGCGAGTTCCTTCTCAAGACCTACACGGTAGTCAGGCTTTGAGTTAGCGTCGATAGAGATCTGTGCCTCGTTACCAGACTTAACGGAAGCGTAGAGCTTCTCAACAACTGGCTTACATGCATCGTGGAAAGGACCCATCCAGTCGAGTGCACCACGCTGTGCTGTTGTCGAGCAGTTAGCGTACATCCAGTCCATACCCTTCTGAGCGAAGAGAGGCATGAGTGACTGTGTGAGCTCCTCAACGGTCTCGTTGAATGCCTCAGATGGAGTGTGACCGTTCTCACGGAGCACCTCGTACTGAGCGAGGAGAAGACCCTGGATAGCACCCATGAGTGAGCCACGCTCACCGGTGAGGTCAGATGTAGCCTCACGCTGGAATGTTGTCTCGAACAAGTAGCCAGAGCCGATACCGATACCGAGGGCAAGAGTGCGCTCGAGTGCCTTGCCTGTAGCGTCGTTATATACAGCGTATGAAGAGTTAAGACCACGACCCTCGAGGAACATAGTACGGAGAGAGGTACCAGAACCCTTAGGTGCTACCATAATAACGTCGATGTCCTTAGCAGGAACACAACCAGTGCGGTCAGACCATGTGATAGCGAAGCCATGAGAGAAGTAGAGAGCCTTACCAGGAGTGAGGTACTTCTGGAGTGTAGGCCATACTGACATTACAGCTGCGTCAGAGAGGAGGCACATTACGATAGTAGCCTTGTCTGCAGCCTCTTCGATAGAGAAGAGAGTCTCTCCTGGTACCCATCCGTCAGCGATAGCCTTCTCGAATGTCTTGCCCTGACGCTGACCAACGATAACGTTGAAGCCATTGTCGCGCAGGTTGCAAGCCTGACCTGGACCCTGAACACCATAACCAATAACTGCGATAGTCTCGTCCTTAAGGATTTCACGAGCCTTCTCGAGTGGGAATTCTTCACGTGTCATTACCTCTTCGATAACGCCACCAAAATTCATTTTTGCCATTTTGTGTAAATAATTTTATAAAGTTGTTATATAACAGTTTGCTGTTGTAAGCTGTTTTCTTTATATACGTGTGTGTACGTACGTTTTATATAATTGTGTGCAAAGGTACTACATTTTTCAGAATTACGCAAGAAAATATACATTTATTATGATATTTATAATAAATTGATAGTTGAAAAGCGGTATTTCTGACATTATGTAAGTATGCAAGCGCTTTGCTTGGGTATAAGTTCAGCGCTTTCGGAGTAGCTTTGCTACTACACCTTGCGGAAGAGTAGCATGAGTCGTGCGAGCTCCGTCTCCGTTCCGTCAGCCTCGATGCGTACGAAGCGGAAGTAGTTGTTGAGCTGATTCTCGTCCTGGCGATGGTATATGCGTATGGTATCGTTCCATCTGCCCTCTGCTACGTATGCTATCTCAAGGCGCTGTATCTGATGGTCTTTGAGATAGTCGAGTGTGAAGGTGTCCATCACATGGTCGAGGTATCGCACGGAGTTGAGGTGTCCGTTGACGTCAAGGTCGGAATAGCGTACGGTAAACTCCGTGTAGTCCGTCATCTCTGGTGTCCTCACCCTTGACACATCCTTCATAGGACATTCCTTTTCTGCGTGTATATAGGAGGTGATGGTTCCATCGTTGACGGCGAAGATATCCTGCGGCTCACGTGTGGTGAGGTCTATCATCGCCCAGATGCTCTTTCCGTAGCCATATACCTTCGTTCCGTCCTCTGAGGTTATCTCCCAGTTTCGCTTAGTGAAGTACTTCATGGCGTTCTCCACCCATGTTGTGATGGAGATGTGGTCATGTTCCTTCGGCATGTCGTTGAGCTCTATGGCAAGGCGTGAGAGCACCCACGTCTTGTTAAGGGTGTTTAGGTACGTCATGCCGAAATGACGCTTTGTGGAATGTATGTCGGCGGCATTGAGCATGTCGTTGCCCAAATGTCCGAGGCAAAGCTGATGGCGGAAGTCGCAGTGGAAGGCATCCGTGATGAGATGTAATGACTCTGTAGCCCCCTCCGCACCTCCCCGTGGGGAGGCTTCTTTTGATATGATTTGTTCGCTCATAAACCTTAAAATCGTAAAACCTTTAAACCGTTAACCGTTAATCGTTAACCTTTAACCTTTAACCTTTAACCTTTAACCGTTAACCCCTCTACTGCGCCTCCTGCTCCTCGCGGGCACGCTTTGTGAGGTACTGGTCAAGACGCTCGATGCACGACTTAGTGATGGCAATGCGTCCGGAACGTACGAACTGCAGCACGCATCCGAGCTCGTTGAGCTGGTTGAAGTTGTCGATGACGTCCTCAGTGATGCCGGTCTTCTCTACGATGGTGTAGGTAGGGTTTACCTCCACGATGCGAGCGTCATGGCGACGTACGATGCGTGAGATTTCCTGATTTGCGAGTACCATAGGCGTAGAGAGCTTGAGGAGTGATGTCTCAAGGATGAATATCTCATCGTCGGCAAAGAGGTTTGCCTGAAGAATGTCGATTTTCTTCTCTATCTGCTTGACGAGCATCTCTGCCATCTCCTGCTTGCAGTAGCATGTGATGGTGTATTTGTGGACACCCGGAGTGGATGATGCACAAACGTTGAGTGACTCGATGTTGACCTGACGGCGTGTGAAGACAGCCGTAATCTGGTTGAGGATACCTGCGAAGTTCTCTGAATAGATGATGAGCGTGTAGAGAGACAGTCCCTCGTGGTTGAGCTGTGCTCCCTCGAAGCCAGGCGTAACAGGACGTGCTACGGCATTGCGCTCGAAGGTCTCATGCTGTGGGGTATGGTTCTTACCGGTGTAGTGACGCTCTGTAGCCTTACGCTCACGGGTGAGGTTCTTCTCGAAGGAGTTGCGCTCGGCAGCGGCAGCAGCAGCGGTACGAACGGCAGCATCAAACTGTGCTGCCTGCTCCTGCTGTATCTGCTCGTCGCACTTGTTGCAGGTGTTGCAGTCGCCACACTCTGCTGCTCCGTAATTTTTGTTATCTGACATTATTATTCGATTATTTTCGATGTTTGGATAATCCATCGGTCGATGATGCGACAGCGTGAATTATCTGCTTTCAATTATCAATTCTTCTTGAGGCCCTTTGGCAGTTCCGTTGTCTGTTCCACCTCGAAGAGCATCTCGTCAACATTGCCGCCCGGAGGGGTCATTGGCAGGACGTTGTCCTCTTCCTTTACGGCTACCTGAAGGAGGTATGGTCCCTTGGTGTCGAGCATCTCGCGGATGGCACCTTCGAGGTCCTTGCGCTCCACAACGGTGCGGCATGGTATGCCGTAACCCTTTGCTATGAGTTCATAGTCAGGGTTTACCATTGGGGTGAACGAGTAACGCTTGTTGAAGAACATATACTGCCACTGACGTACGTTTCCGAGATAGTTGTTGTTGAGCATTATCATCTTCACAGGACACTGCTGCTCCATTATCGTGCCGAGCTCCTGGATGGACATCTGGAAACCTCCATCGCCGGCAAACATGCAGACGGTACGGTCTGGTGCTCCGAATGTTGCGCCTACGGCTGCTGGTATGCCGAAGCCCATCGTGCCACAGCCACCGGATGTTACTACAGAACGCTTCTTCGTAAACTTGAAGTAACGGCATCCAAACATCTGATTCTGACCAACATCGGTAACGAGGATAGCCTCGTGGTTTGTTGCCTCGCTGACCTTGCGTACCACCTCACCCATGAGGAGTGGTCCTTCTGTTGGGTTGAGGGCAGGATTGATGACCTTGTCGTACTCCTTCTCAGCGTATGGTGCGAAACCGTCAATCCACGCCTGATGCTTTGCAGGCTTCACGAACTCCGATACCTGTGCAAGAGTCTCCTTACAGTCACCGACGAGCGAGAGGTCAACCTTCACGTTCTTGTTGATCTCTGAAGGGTCGATGTCGAAGTGGATTATCTTTGCCTGCTTGGCGTAGGTCTTGAGGTTACCGGTGATACGGTCGTCGAAGCGCATGCCGACAGCGATGAGCAGGTCGCACTGGTTTGTCATGAAGTTCGGTGCGTAGTTGCCGTGCATACCGAGCATGCCCTTGTTGAGAGGGTGGTCTGTAGGTGCTGCGGAGAGTCCGAGCAGTGTCTGACCGAATGGTATCTGCGCCTTCTCGCATAGCTCAAGGAGTTCTGCCTGCGCATTGCCGAGCTCCACGCCCTGACCAACGAGCATGAAAGGCTTCACGGAGTTGTTGATCATCTCTGCGGCAGCCTTGATGGCATCCAGGCTAGGGTGGTGGATAGGCTTGTATGAACGTATGAAGTCAACGGTCTGTGGCTCATAGTTTATCATTGCCGTCTGCGCATTCTTTGCGAAGTCGAGAACGACAGGACCTGGGCGGCCAGACTTTGCGATATAGAAAGCTCGTGCAACAGCCCATGGTATGTCCTCTGCACGGCGAATCTGATAGTTCCACTTTGTTATTGGCTGTGTAACACCCACTACGTCAACCTCCTGGAAGGCATCGGTACCGAGCATTGCAGCACCTACCTGTCCGCATATTACGACGAGAGGTGTAGAGTCTATCATAGCGTCAGCAACGCCGGTGATGGTGTTCATGGCACCAGGTCCGGAGGTAACGATACAACAGCCAACCTTTCCGCTTACTCGCGCATAGCCCTGTGCTGCATGAACGGCAGCCTGCTCGTGGCGAACGAGGATGTGGTTGAGGCTTTCACGATGGTCGAAGAGGGCATCGTATGTTGGCATGATAGCACCGCCAGGGTATCCGAATAGTACGTCAACGCCTTCGTGCTCCAGAGAGCGCATCAGTGCTTCTGCGCCAGTTATCTGGCCTCCCTTCGTTTCCCCTGAGGGAGAAATATTCTTATTTGTATTATTGTCCATTTTTATTGTTGAGAGTCTTGATTAAAAAATGATTCCTAAAAGCCTCCCCTCGGTGAGGTAGGGTAGTGCCTTTAGTCGATGATACGAACGCCACCCTTGTCTGCGGAGGCAACGCTCTGAGCGTATGCACGGAGAGCCTTGCTTACAACGCGGTTGCGCTTCAGTGGCTGCTGTGGGCGTGCTGCGAGTTCCTCGTCAGAGAGCTTCACGTTGATAGAGCGTGAAGGGATGTCGATGACGATGATGTCGCCGTCCTTTATCTTGCCGATGTTACCACCGCTGGCAGCCTCTGGTGAGATGTGGCCGATAGAGAGGCCTGATGTGCCGCCGGAGAAGCGTCCGTCAGTGATGAGGGCGCACTCCTTACCCATGTGCATTGACTTGATGTATGAGGTAGGGTAGAGCATCTCCTGCATGCCAGGACCACCCTTAGGACCTTCATGTGTGATGACAACGCAGTCGCCCTTCTTTACCTTGCCGCCGAGGATTCCCTCGCAAGCATCCTCCTGAGAGTCGAAGACTACTGCAGGACCTTCGAAGTGCCAGAGCTCCGGTGCTACGCCGGCAGTCTTTACCACGCAGCCATCCTGTGCGATGTTTCCGAAGAGCACTGCCATGCCGCCGTCCTTTGTGTAAGCATGCTCGATGTCACGGATACAACCGTTCTCACGGTCTGTGTCGAGAGACTCCCACTGAGCATCCTGCGATCCCATGACGTTAGAGAATACGCCGCCAGGAGCAGAGTGATAGATGCGGTCTGCCTCAGGGTCGATGTTCTCCTTGAGGATAGAGTACTTGTCGATATCCTCACCGAGTGTAGCGCCATTGACGCGCTTGCATGAGAGGTCGAGGAGGTTGCCCTTAGCGAGCTCACCCATGATGCCGAGGATACCACCTGCACGGTTCTCTTCCTGGATAGAGTACTTCTGCCAGTTAGGAGCGAGCTTACAGAGGAATGGCACCTTGCGTGAGAGCTTGTCGATGTCAGGCATGGTGAAGTCAACCTCTGCCTCCTGTGCAACAGCGAGGAGGTGGAGCACTGTATTTGTTGAAGCACCCATTGCGATGTCGAGAGTCATTGCGTTGAGGAATGCCTGGCGTGTTGCGATAGAACGTGGGAGAACAGAGTCATCACCATCCTCGTAGTATGCAAAGGCGTTCTTCACGATCAGCTTTGCTGCGTCCTTGAAGAGCTGTATGCGGTTCTTGTGGGTAGCAAGGATGGAGCCATTGCCAGGGAGTGAGAGACCGAGCGCCTCTGTCAGTGAGTTCATGGAGTTTGCAGTGAACATGCCAGAGCAAGCACCACAGCCAGGACATGCCATGTGCTCTACCTTTGCGAGCTCCTCGTCGCTTACCGTTGGGTCACCACCCTTGATCATTGCAGTGATGAGGTCGGCATTCTCGCCGTTGAGCTTGTGTGACTCCATAGGACCGCCAGAAACGAAAACTGTAGGGATGTTAAGGCGCATTGCAGCCATCAGCATACCTGGTGTAACCTTGTCGCAGTTTGAGATGCAGATCATAGCGTCAGCCTTGTGGGCATTTACCATGTACTCAACAGAGTCAGCGATGATGTCGCGTGATGGGAGTGAGTAGAGCATGCCGTCGTGACCCATTGCTATACCGTCGTCAACAGCTATGGTGTTGAACTCCGCAGCATAACAGCCCATTGCCTCAATCTCCTTCTTCACAATCTGACCAATCTCATGGAGGTGTGTATGACCTGGCACGAACTGTGTGAATGAATTGACGATAGCGATGATTGGCTTACCAAACTGTTCTCTCTTCATGCCGTTGGCAACCCAAAGAGCACGGGCTCCAGCCATACGGCGACCTTCTGTGCAGACAGCGCTGCGAAGTTGATTTTTCATTGTCTTTGTATGTTTTATTTTTTTGTTATTATTATCTAAGTTGGCGCGCCCGCTACTTATTAACTATACGTGCGTAATACGTACGTGCGCGTAAATGGACTGCAAAGATACTCATTTATCTGCAATTATGCAAAAAAATGAGTACCTTTTTTGATGTTCCAGGGGTTATTCTCCCTTCTGGTGCTTATTTTCTGTATGTTGTAGAATAAAATGGAATGTTTTTTATTCTTTGCCAGTTTCAATATCTTCCGCGACTTTTCCGAATGCTATTCCTCGTCTTCTTCGAGATTTTCCGGGTCGAGGATGTGCAGTTGGAAGGCGCGCGTTACGAGGCGCAGGGCATTGACGCTCTGCTTGCCATGTCCGTCAGGAAACAGTTTCTGTACGAGTTCTGCCTGACGCTTTTCCAGGCTCTTCACGCCGAACGGCATGCCTCGCAGACCTGTTATCTGCTCCTTCGTGTATCCGAGGGCGAGGTGGCGCAGGAACCTCTCGTCGTACTCGTCTATGTCGTAGCCTATCGATGCCTCGCGCTTCATCATCTCGCCTGTTATGCCACGGCGGAAGTTGTCCACGATGACCTCCATGATAGGCTGGTTGAAGACGTAGCGCTTGCCGCTCATCACGTTGAGGATGTCTGTCCTCGTGAGCATCTCGCCCGTCTTTAGGATTATGCCATCGGCTCCCGCATCGAGTACGTCAACCCATAGCTTCTCGTTGAGAATCTCTCCGGTGAAGACGAGTACCTTGACATTGCGATGTGCTGCCTTCGTCTGTCTGCAAAGGTCAACGCCAACGGTGGTGCTGCCCTGAAGTCCGAGGTCGAGCAGTATGAGGTCTGGCTCCTCCGTACGCATGAGCTTAAGGAATTCGCCCTCCGTCTGTGCGGTGCCAATAATCTCTGCCTCAGGAACTTCCGCTTTCAGTAGTCCTTCCGTACCCTTCATCTCCAGTGGTACGTCCTCTACTATGATGACTTTGAAATTCTCCATTGTTGTTAGTGTGGTTTGAAAAGTGAACTAAAACCGGAAAAGGTTGCAAACGCGACATAACACGATTGCAACCCTTTACCTTGTGATATCTTAAGCCATTCTTCAGATTACTTGAAGAAAGCCTGAACGTCCTCGTTACGAACCATCTGTTCGTCAAAGATGTAAGCGCCAGTCTTGGGGCTCTTAACCATCTTGATTACCTTTGAATATGCGCGACCATCCGTAGATCCTTCGTGGAGGGTAGCGACCGCTTTCTTAGCCATAGTTCTTTAATATTTAATATGTGTTATAAACTTAAAAACCTTGTAGTTGCCTAATCTTGCCGAAGTATTACTTAATCTCCTTGTGGAGGGTCATCTTCTTGAGGATTGGGTTGTACTTCATGAGCTCAAGACGCTCTGGAGTATTCTTGCGGTTCTTAGTTGTGATGTAACGGCTTGTACCTGGCATGCCGCTATTCTTCATCTCTGTGCACTCAAGGATTACCTGTACACGATTGCCTTTTGCTTTCTTTGCCATAGTACTTATTCTCCTATTACTTTAATATCTTTCCATTCTACGAAGCCCTTCTCTACAGCATTCTTGAGTGCTGCGTCAAGACCTACCTTGTTAATCATGCGAAGACCAGCAGCAGAAATCTTGAGGCTGATCCAGCAGTTCTCCTCTACATAGAAGAACTTCTTATTGAAAAGGTTCACATCGAAAGTACGCTTTGTGCGATGCTTTGAGTGTGATACGTTGTTACCGATCATTGCCTTTTTACCGGTAATTTGACAAACTTTAGACATTGCTATCTTTCCTTTTTTAAGATCGTTAATTGATACTTATTCCAAACAGTGTGCAAAGGTACTACTTTTTTTCTATATATGCAAGAAATTCAACTTATTACGCACTGTTTGTTAACAAGTTTTAAGAATTGAGGGGTTGCAAATGAAAAAAAATCAACTTTTTTGTCGATAAATTTGTGTAAATGAAAAAAAAGTATTACCTTTGCACTCGCAAACAGAAAAGCGTGCCGATATGGCTCAGTTGGTAGAGCAACGCATTCGTAATGCGTGGGTCACGAGTT
>CAMADY010000024.1 GCA_945831805.1 uncultured Prevotellaceae bacterium | reverse complement strand
ACACAAAGGTGTCAGACACCTTTGTGTAATTTCCAACAGGTTCCATACTGTCTGTTTGTTTTGATTTTTCTTTGTGGCAATAGTTATTTTTGGATAAAGATAAGGGTGGTAGTTATCTAACGTGGGATAGCCTTCTTTGCGCTCTCTTAATAAAAGATCAATGCTGCATCATAGCCGAGTAAAGGCAAATGATGCACCATTGGGGTTATTCCGTTGTTATCGTGAGTAAGAAATCCGAGGGGGTTGCTACCTTAATTTCTGAAAGCGTGAAATCTTTTATGTTTCTTGTTATTATTACATCTGCATTCGAGGCGAAGGCGCAAAAATACTGTGTAGCATCTTCTTTGTCTTTCCATTCAGAAGAAAGTGCTTTAAGCATTGTGGTCGTGTCTATGACTGATATATTACAGAAAAGAAGCAACTCTTTAAGTTGTGACGCAAGTTCTTCTACTGTATATGAATATTTCTTTCCGACATATAAGGTGTTTATGACGCTTATATCTGAAAAGCAGACTTCAATCTTCCCTGCTAGTGCATAAGAAAAGATTAATTCTGCGTCTTCATAAAAAGTATCTCTGTTACAGACGAAATCTATTAGTACATTTGTATCTACGAATGCTTTCATTATCAAAGATATTTAGGATTCACTTCGTCTCGCATACCATTGAAATCTGCTGGTACATTGTGGTTCTTCAGCCTAAGCTTGCGTAGCTTCATCCTTGCTTCATCAACGGTCAACATCGTCGTTTCTGATGTTCTAGGGAGTTCTGGCGCTTCCAAAAGTCCGATAAGATAGTTTATCGTCCACTTAACATCATCACGAGATGCGCCAGTGAAGAATAAAGGTGTCATGTTGCGACTGTATCTTAATGATGTTTCTAACATAGCTTTATGGATGACATAAATGATTATACGTTTATTGCTTGCAAAGTTACATATTTATTTTGAATCAACCAAATGTTTTTGAAAAAAAGTAAGTGACTACAGCTTAGTTGGGGTTACGACTTTGATGCTTTGGGGGTATATATGTCGTAATGGCGGTCGTAAAAACGGACACTGGGTAGTACACAAAGGTGTCTGACACCTTTGTGTAAATTAGCGTTTGATGGTGAAGAAAATTACACAAAGGTGTCTGACACCTTTGTGTAAAAAGCCTGTGCGTCTTTTTTTATAACCTTACAACCTCATAATCCTACAACCTCATAACCTCATAACCTCATAACCGTATAACCTTATAACCTCATAACCTCATAACCGTATAACCTTACAACCGTATAACCTTACAACCTTATATCCGCACGACCGCACGATGGTATTGAAATAATTCTCGGTAAATGTTTGGCGGTTTCGGAAAAAGTTTGTAATTTTGCACTTGCAAAGTGCTTCGCACCGTGCGCCAGCTTGTAGCTGACACGCACTCTTTGCTGCGTGCGAGCCCTGCTTCGCAGCTTTGCATGTCAAAAACAATTTTTTTTTGTTATGAATGAAGACTCGGAAACGAAGATATTGCCACGATTGTGGAATGCCAACTATACTAAGGTGTGGTCGGCTAACTTCATGATATTCTTCTCGTTCATGCTCGTCATGCCACTGCTTCCGCTCTATATGACGGACGAGTTTGGGGCGGGTAAGCATACCATCGGCGTGGTGCTCAGCGGATATACGGTGACGGCACTTTTTGCTCGACTTTTCAGCGGATATATCGTTGATACGTTCAACCGTAGGAATGTGCTGCTGCTGAGCTATGGGCTCTTTGCATGCTTCTTTCTCGGCTACCTCATCGGCGGCTCGATGATTCTCTTTGCCATCGTGCGTACGCTGCATGGTGCGCCGTTCGGTGCTACGACGGTGTCGAACAGTACTGTGGCGATAGATGTGCTGCCGTCGGAACGCAGGGCGGAAGGTATTGGCTACTACGGACTTGCGAACAATCTCGGTACAGCCATAAGTCCTACGATAGGACTCTTTCTCTACGAGGCGATCGGCAGCTTCCAGATTATCTTCCTGCTGAGCTTCCTCATGGCGGCGATGGGTGTTTTCATAAACTCTACGGTGAAGTTTCCGGACTACGGCAAGAAGGTGAAGAAGGAGGTCGGGGAGAAGCAGGTGGTAGGCATGGACAGGTTCTTCCTGAAGAAAGGGTGGGGCGTAGGCCTGATGCTTGCAGCACTGGCGTTTCCGTATGGTATAATATCCACGTACATAGCTATTTATGCAAAGGAGGTGCTCGGTGTTACGAAGGGTGCCGGAGTGTATTTCCTCATGCTCTCCGTATGCCTCATGCTGAGTCGTCTGACGGGTGGCAAGTCGCTGAGAGAGGGTAGGGTGGTGCATAATGCCACGATGGGAATGTGCATCTCCATCTTCGGCTATCTGTGCTTCGCCTCGCTGCACTCTTTCTGGGGCGTGATGCTGAATGCCGTGCTGCTCGGTCTGGGCAATGGCCACATGATGCCTGCGATACAGAACATGTTCGTGAACCTTGCGCCGAACAACCGCAGGGGGACTGCCAACGCTTCGTTCCTCACTTCGTGGGACCTTGGAGTGGGTCTCGGAGTGTTCGTAGGAGGTGTGGCGGTGGAGCTGTCGGGCTACTATGCAGCCTTCTGGATAGCGTTCCTGATGAATGCCATCGGAGTGCTGTTCTATTTTTCTTATGTAAAAAATGACTACGTAAAGAATAAATTACGCTAAAAAAATTTGGTTGGTTACAAATTTATTTGTACCTTTGCAGGGAATTTCATAAAAAAGAGGACAAATTCATGTTAGAAAAACATTGCAAAATTTACGTGGCAGGCCATCACGGACTTGTTGGTTCTGCAATCTGGAATAACCTCAAGTCACGTGGTTACGAGAACCTCGTAGGCCGTTCGCACAAGGAGCTCGACCTCACCGACCAGTATGCGGTGAAGAAGTTCTTCGACGAGGAGAAGCCAGACGCAGTGGTGCTGGCAGCAGCCTTCGTTGGCGGCATCATGGCAAACTCGCTCTATCGCGCCGACTTCATGATGATGAACATGAAGATACAGTGCAACGTCATCAGTGAGGCGTATGCCCATGGCGTACAGAAGCTGCTCTTCCTCGGTTCTACGTGCATCTACCCTAAGAATGCCCCACAGCCAATGAAGGAGGACTGCCTGCTGACCTCTGAGCTGGAATATACTAATGAGGAGTATGCCATCGCGAAGATTGCCGGCCTGAAGATGTGTGAGTCTTATAACCTTCAGTACGGCACGAACTACATCGCCGTGATGCCAACGAACCTCTATGGTCCGAACGATAACTTCCACCTGGAGAATTCTCACGTGATGCCTGCGATGATGCGTAAGGTGTATCTCGCAAAGCTCATTGCCGACGGTAACTGGGACATGATACGCAAGGACCTTAGCATACGTCCTGTCGGTGCAAACATGAAAAAAACCTCTCCAAAGGGCGAGGGGAAGGAGAATGGCGAAGCGGTAGTGCGTATGGTCATTGATGGTGAGTCAAGCAAGGAGGATATCCTCAAAGTCCTCGCCTTCTATGGCATCGAGAACAACAAGGTTACGCTCTGGGGAACCGGCAAGCCACTGCGTGAGTTCCTGTGGTCAGAGGATATGGCAGATGCCTCTGTTCACGTCCTCCTCAACGTTGACTTCAAGGACATCATCGGTATCGAGAAATACTCCAGCGTACACTATGGCGTGAAGGCTGATGGCGTTGTTGACCGTAACCACTCTACAGGTCGTGGCGGTGCCATACCATCGCTCGGCGAAATCCGCAACTGCCACATCAACGTGGGTACCGGCAAGGAGTTGACCATCCGCGAACTCTCTGAGCTCGTAGTAAAGGCAGTAGGTTTCGAGGGCATCGTGGAGTTCGACTCCAACAAGCCTGATGGCACCATGCGCAAGCTCATCTCTGTCGATAAGCTGCACAGCCTCGGCTGGACGCACAAGGTTGAGATAGAGGACGGCGTACAGAAGCTCTTCGACTGGTATCGGGGCTCATTGAAAGCTTAGGGAGCTTTCAATGCAAGTAAAAAGTAATAAGTAAAAAGTAAAAAGTAATAAGTAAGGCTCGTCGGATCGGCATAGAAAATAAAGACGAACAAAACATTATAGAAACAAAATATGGCAAAAAACATTGCACTTATCACAGGTGTTACCGGACAGGATGGTAGCTACCTCTCAGAGTTCCTTCTTGCGAAGGGTTACGAAGTACACGGCATCATTCGCCGTTCATCTGTTGACTTCCGTGAGCGCATAGCCCACCTCGAAGGCACACCGAACTTCCACCTCCACTATGCCGACATGGGCGACTCTATGTCTCTCGTGAAGCTCGTGGGCAAGGTGCAGCCAACGGAGATCTATAACCTCGCAGCACAGTCTCACGTACAGGTATCGTTCGATGCTCCTGAGTTCACTGCCGACGTTGATGCCGTAGGCGTACTCCGTGTGCTTGAGGCAGTACGTACGAACCATCTGGAGAAGACCTGTAAGATTTATCAGGCTTCCACATCAGAGCTCTACGGAAAGGTGGAGGAGGTTCCACAGAACGAGAACACACCATTCCACCCTTACTCTCCATACGCTGTAGCAAAGCTCTACGGCTTCTGGATTATCAAGGAGTACCGTGAGGCATACGACATGTTCTGCTGCTCCGGCATCCTCTTCAACCATGAGTCAGAGCGCCGTGGTGAGACCTTCGTAACACGTAAGATAACTCTTGCAGCAGCTCGCATCGCTCAGGGCAAGCAGGAGAAGCTCTTCCTCGGAAACCTCGACTCACTGCGTGACTGGGGTTATGCCAAGGACTACGTAGAGTGCATGTGGCTCATCCTTCAGAACGATAAGCCGGAGGACTTCGTCATCGCTACTGGCGTTCAGCACTCCGTTCGTGAGTTCACCGACGCTGCCTTCAAGGCTGCCGGCATCACGCTGAAGTTCGAGGGTGAGGGAATGGACGAGAAGGGCATCTGCGTGGATGGTCCTGCAGAGCTCGTAGGAAAGACTCTCGTGGAGGTTTCTCCAGACTTCTATCGTCCTACTGACGTGGTGAACCTCTGGGGCGATCCTACAAAGGCAAAGACAAAGCTGGGCTGGAACCCAATGACTACTACCTTCGAGCAGTTGGTAGAGATCATGGTGAAGCACGATATGGCAAAGGTTGCTGCTGACAATGCTGCTGACAACATCCGCAAGATGAATCTCGCTGAGTACCTTGAGAAGGGTATCGTGAAGTAAGCTTATACATTATTTATTCAACTGGAGCTTGCGATAGTTGAATATATATATAAAGAGAGAGTCGCCCGCAGTAGGCGACTCTCTTTTTAGTTGTGTATGCTTGATCTTGTGAATCTGTTATTGTCTGGGGATGTTCTCTTGCCAGAAGGCTCCGAGCATTGCCGCACCGGCGAATCCTGACAGCTCTACCTCTGCGAGCTTGTCGGGCGAGATGCCTCCGAGGGCAATGACGTTGTCCTGAAGGAGTCCTTCGCCTTTTGCCTCGGCCAGCTCCTCACGAGAGAAAGCCGCACCATAGCCCTCCTTCGATATGCTGTCGTAGATGGGGCTGAGGAAGAGGTAGTCGCACTCCTTTTTGTAGCGACGCACCTCGTTAAGGGAATGGCATGAGCGTGATATGGTGAAGTTGCCCCAGAGTGAAGCAGTTCCGGCCTGCGGTAGCACTGCATTTTGTAGAGTTTCTTGGCTTCGCAACTCCTCTGTCCACATAGGAACGTCAGGGTTGCGGCTGTTGAGGTGTATGCCTCCCAACTTATAGCTGTATGCCAGTTGGTGGTGGTCATGGAGCACTATGAGGTGGCGGAATGGAAGTGCTATCTGCTCTATCCATCCTGCCATCTGCTGTTCTGTAGCCTTGGGTTTCCTGAGGTGCAGACGCTCTATCTTGCCTTGCTCAAAGAGCCGGTTGACAAGTGCCGTCTCGCCCTCGAAGAACTCCGGACGTGTTATGATGATAATCTTCATCTGTAACCAAATGTTTTAACCGCCAACGGAATAACCGTAAAACCACCAAACGGAATAACCGTAAAACCGCCCCTACTTCCTGAAGAGGTCGAAGGATGCATCCCAGTCCTTCCATACCGGTTCGCGGCCGAGCTCACGGAGTCGCTGGTTGATGACCTTTGCGGTACGCTCATCAGAGACGGTGAACTGCTCAAGAGCCTGTGGGTAGGTGTGATAGCCGCCAGGGTTCACCTTAGACTCTGCCGACATCGTGGTGACACCGAGCGTACACATGTTGTCGCGAATGAAGGCAGGCTCACGTGTAGAGTAGGAGATGTCAACGTCGTGGTCGAAGATACGCATGGCGAAGGTAGCCTGTGCCAGCTCACGGTCGGTCATGTAGCAGTTAGGGTGGAAGCCCTCGTTCTGTGCAGGGCGCATACGTGGGAAGTTCACGGAGTACTTCGTACGCCAATAGTGCTTCTGCAGGTAGCGCAGGTGATGGGCCATCATCACAACGTCCGTGCGCCACTCCTTCTCAAGACCTATCAGCACGCCCATGCCGATGGAGTGTACGCCAGCCTGTCCCATGCGGTCGAAGCCGTCGCAACGCCACTCGAACTTACTCTTCATGCCACGTGGGTGGTAGAGCTTGTAGTTCTCCCTGTGGTAGGTCTCCTGGAAACAGATGACACCATTCAGTCCGTGGTGCGTCAGTTCCTCGTATTCCTCCGCCTTCAGTGGCATCACCTCTATCTTGATGTTGGAGAAATACTTCTTCGCAATGTCGATAGCCTTTGCGAGGTATGGCACACCAGCCTTTGCAGGGTTCTCGCCCGTCACGAGTAGGATGTTCTCGAATGGTGCGAGTTCCTTGATAGCCTTGTATTCGTTCTCTATCTGCTCCGGAGTGAGTATGGTACGAGCCATTGGGTTCTCACGATGGAAACCGCAATAGACGCATGAGTTGCTGCATGAGTTTGTGATGTATAGCGGAATGAACATCGACATCGTCTTGCCGAAGCGTTCCTCCGTGTATTTGCGTGAGAGACGTGCCATCTGCTCCAGGAATGGTTCTGCAGCAGGCGAGAGCAATGCCATGAAGTCATTGACGTCGCAGTGGTCTTTTGCCAACGCACGGCGTACGTCCATCTCGGTCATCTGAGCAATGCGCTCTGTGGTCTCTTCCCAACTTATTTTCTTTAATTCGTCTGAAAACATTTTTGTTATAATTCAATGATGAACGATTGAAGTGTCCTGAGGTCAATCGTCCAAAGTTTGTCTATCAAAGGTTCGCCATAACCGCAGATAAGCTGAAGCACCTGCGATGCCTCTACGGTGCCGACAATGCCTGGGGTAACGCCGACGACAGGAGGTCCTCCCCGTCCCTCCCGTTCCGCTTCGCTCGGGAGGGGGGAGAGATTACCAGCTTCTTCATCGGAGTATGGATATAGATCTCTGTAAGTGATTGTCGTGCCTTCCTTATTAGGATTAATGTCCGAACCCTTTGGGACGCACAACACCGCCACCTGTCCTTCGAGTCCCGTTATGGCACCATAGACGTATGGCTTATGCTGTGCAGCACAGGCATCGCTGATGACATAGCGCACGTCGAAGTTGTCGGTACCATCCACCACGATGTCGTAGTGTGAGATAATCTCCATGGCATTATCCTTCGTCAGGCGGTCGTAGTAGGCATTCACCATAATCTCGGAGTTGAGGCTGGTGAGGCGACGCTGCGCGCAGAAAACCTTGGGCTGTCCCACCTGCTTCTCCTCATAGAGCACCTGACGCTGCAGGTTGCTTACGCTCACCACATCGTCATCGATGAGTCCCAGCACTCCCACACCCGCACCTGCGAGATAGAGGGCGATGGGTGAACCGAGTCCTCCCACGCCTACTATCAGCACCTTCGCAGCAGAGAGCTTCTGCTGGCCCTCAGCACCTATCTCCGGAAGAATTATCTGTCTGTTATAGCGAAGACCCTCTCCCCCGACCCTCCCCCGTTGATATGGGGAGGGAGTTTCAATATGTGTTTCTATTTCTGACATTTTCGTACAATTTATATGCTTATAATAAACTTACCGAAATATTATTATACTTGTAAACAGAATTTATCTAAACAATTCCTTGTAAAGAAATATTACATATCTTTCCCCCTCCCCCTACTAACGGGTGAGGGTCGGGGTGAGGGTCTATAGCTTACGTAAATCGTGCGTCAGCTTTGCAGCACAGAAGTTAGGACCGCACATGGTGCAGTATTCACCATCGGTATGTCCTGCCTCCTCGAAATATTGCAGCGAGCGCTCTGGGTCAAGCGAGAGGTGGAACTGGTCGCGCCAGCGGAAGTCAAAGCGAGCCTTCGACAGTGCATTGTCGCGAATGGTAGCACCCGGATGTCCCTTTGCGAGGTCTGCCGCATGAGCAGCAATCTTGTATGTCACGACACCCACACGAACATCCTCCTTGTTAGGCAGGGCGAGATGCTCCTTAGGAGTAACGTAGCAGAGCATAGCAGTGCCGAGCCATGCTATCTGCGCACCACCGATGGCACTCGTGATATGGTCGTAGCCAGGAGCTATGTCCGTAACGATAGGACCGAGGGTGTAGAATGGAGCCTCATGGCAGTGGTCGAGCTGGCGTTCCATGTTCTCGCGAATCTTGTGCATAGGCACATGACCAGGACCCTCGATGAATGCCTGTACGTTCTTCTCCCATGCACGGAGCACGAGTTCGCCCATAGTGTCGAGCTCTGCAAACTGCGCTGCATCGTTGGCATCGGCGGTACATCCCGGACGAAGGCCATCACCGAGCGAGAGTGCTACGTCGTACTGAGCTACGATGTTGCAGATTTCATCGAAGTGGTCGTAGAGGAAAGACTCCTTGTCGTGGATGAGACACCACTTTGACATAATGGAACCACCACGGCTTACGATTCCGCAGAGGCGTGAGTCGGCGAGGTGTACGTTGTGGCGACGGATGCCGGCATGGATGGTGAAGTAGTCAACACCCTGCTCGCACTGCTCTATCAGCGTGTCCTTGTAGATTTCCCATGAGAGGTCTTCTACACGTCCGTTAACCTTCTCAAGTGCCTGATAGATAGGCACTGTGCCTACTGGCACTGGACAGTTGCGGACAATCCATTCACGGGTCTCGTGGATGTTTGCACCGGTGGATAGGTCCATCAGCGTATCGCCACCCCACTTGCATGACCATACAGCCTTATCTACCTCCTCTTCGATAGAAGATGTAGTTGCGGAGTTGCCGATATTGGTGTTTATCTTCACGAGGAAGTTACGTCCGATAATCATTGGTTCGCTCTCCGGATGGTTGATGTTGGCAGGCAGAACGGCACGTCCACGTGCTATCTCCTCGCGCACGAACTCCGGAGTGATGTGGCTCTTGATGCCCAGTTGCTCGCAGTTCATGTTCTCGCGGATTGCTACATACTCCATCTCCGGCGTTATGATGCCGGCCTTGGCGTATGCCATCTGCGTGATGGCCTTACCCTTCTGTGCACGACGTGGCAGCTGTATGTGCTCAAAGCGGAGGCTGTCGAGCGACTTGTCGGCGAGGCGCTGCTTGCCGTAGTCGCTGGTGACCTCCTTCAGCTGTTCCGTATCCTGACGGTCGAGAATCCACTGCTCCCTCATTCGTGGCAGACCCTTCTTCAGGTCAACCTCTATGTTTGGGTCAGAGAAAGGACCGCTGGTGTCGTAGATATACACTGGCTCATTCTGCTCTGTATGAGGTACTCCGTTCTTGTCCTTTGTTACGGTAGGCGTGAGGTTCACCTTTGTCATTCCTACCTTGATGAAAGGGAAGAGCTGGCCCTGCATGTAAGCCTTTTCTCTCTTTGCGTATGCTTTATTGTCTTGTGGCATAATTGTTTTTTCTTTGATTTTTTGTTTCGAGCTATCGATAATTCGATTTATCGAAAATATTTAATTCAGGAACGCAGTGAGTGGAGAACTTGCCTCTGCACTCTCGCTGATGGCACCGAGTCCTGCCTCGTATGCCCTGCGGCCAGCGATGACGGCCTCCTTGAAGGCTACTGCCATCTGAACTGGGTCGCCAGCAACAGCGATGGCGGTGTTCACGAGACAGCAGTCAGCACCCATCTCCATTGCCTCTGCGGCATGGCTTGGTGCACCGATACCAGCATCAACGACAACAGGAACAGTAGCCTGCTCTATGATGATCTGCAGGAAGTCCTTCATGCGAAGTCCCTTGTTTGTGCCGATAGGCGCAGCGAGAGGCATTACGGTAGCAGCACCAGCCTCTTCGAGGTGCTTGCAGAGTGTAGGGTCTGCCTGGCAATATGGCAATACTACGAAGCCACGCTTCACGAGCTCCTCCGTTGCCTTCAGTGTCTCTATAGAGTCAGGCAGCAGGTAGCGAGGGTCTGGGTGAATCTCCAGCTTCAGCCAGTTGGTGCCGAAAGCCTCACGCGACATCTCCGCAGCGAAGATAGCCTCCTCAGCATTACGTACGCCGGAGGTGTTTGGAAGCAGCTGGATGTTCTGGTTCTGGATGATGTGAGTGAGGAGATCGTCCTCCTTGTCCTCCAGCTCCACACGCTTCATGGCAACCGTCACCATCTCTGTCTCACTCGCCTTGATAGCCTCTGCCATCAAGGTGTTGTTCATAAACTTTCCTGTTCCGAGGAAAAGGCGGGAGTTAAATTCCCTGCCTGCAATAACTAATGGTTTCATATCAGCCCCACCCTGCCCTCCCGAGGGAGGGTATTTAAATACCTTTGGTGGGTGAAAGGGGATTATTTGTTAATTGTTTCTATTATTCTTCTTGTCTCTGCAACAGGATTCTCAGCATTCAATATGGTACCACTGAGTGCTATGCCCGTCACTCCTGTCTGCATTATCTCCGGAATATCCTCCTTCGTTATTCCTCCGATAGCAACGATAGGCAAGTCAATGCCCTCCGCCCTCATCCGGCTTACGATGCTGCGATAGCCTTCAAGCCCGAGGATTGGCGAAAGTCCCTGCTTCGTGGTGGTGAAGCGGAACGGACCGCATCCGATGTAGTCTGCGCCAGCCTCATAGTGCGCCTTCACATCCTCGAAGGTGTTTGCCGTACCGCCGATGATGAAGTCCTTGCCGAGAATCCTTCGTGCCCCATTGATAGGCATGTCCTTCTTGCCCAGATGCACACCGTCGGCACCTATCTCCTTCACCAGCGCCACATTATCGTCGATGATGAACGTTGCGCCATGCTCCCTGCACATACGTTGTGCCTCAAGAGCCATCGCCTTCAGTGAAGCCATGAACTCTGCCTTGGCTTCGTCGGTAATGAGGTCTGGGCTCTTCACCCTCAGCTGCACCCATTTGCAGCCGCCTTCCAATGCCATGCGTATGCCATCAAGGTAGCTATATTGCTCCGTATAGTGTGATATAAATTGAAGATTATTCATTTCTTTCGCTATTTATGCGCCAGCTCTCCCCTCTCCTCAGGGGGGAGGGGGTGGGGCTTCATCCTCCGCAAGCTGCCTTGATAATTACCACTGCGATGCCCTCCGTCAGAGCCGTATCAGCCCACTGCGCACGAGGCACCATCTTATTGTTCACTGCCACTGCCACACCCTTCTCCGGCAAAGCCATCTCCTGGGCGAGCTCGCTGAGGTTCAGAGCCTTCGTCTCCACCTCCTTATTGTTTATCTGTATCTTCATCTCTTATTACTTATTCCTTATTACTTATTCCTTATTTTCTGTTTCCGCAGACGGAAGCAGAAAAGTCGCTCCATGCCCATGGCCAATCTCATAGTCAGCACCTCTTATGATGGCGTTGTTGATGTATTCCTTTGCCCCACGAGCAGCATCCTGCAGCGACCATCCCTTTGCAAGATATGAGGCAAACGCTGACGACATGGTGCAGCCTGTGCCATGAGTATTCCTTGACTCAACCCTCTTCGATGGTAACTCTATTAAAACCTTTGCCTCATTGTCGTAGAAGAAGTCCACGAGGTTGTCGCCCTCCATGTGACCCGCCTTGAGCAATACCGACGTGCCGAACCTCGCTGACAGTTCCCTCGCAGCAGAAGCCATCGACTCTTCGTCGCTCTCAATGCTACCGCCCAGCAGCAGCTCTGCCTCCGGAAGGTTCGGCGTTATCACACGAGTCAGTGGGAACAGCTCTTCCTTCATCACCCCTATGGCATCTTCCGCCAGCAGTCTCTTGCCGCTCGTTGACACCATGACAGGGTCGAGTACCACATTATTTATATTACGCGTGAGAAGCAGCTCCGCCACACACGCCACATTGTCTGCCGTCAGCAGCATGCCGATCTTCATGGCATCCGCCCCGATATCGTCGAGCACTGCCTCTATCTGCCCCCTGACGATGTCCGTCGGAACGCCATGCACCTGACTGACGCCAAGCGTATTCTGCACCGTCACTGCCGTGATGGCACTCATGGCGTAGCACCCAAGCGAATGCATCGTCTTGATGTCCGCCTGTATGCCAGCACCTCCGCAGCTGTCGCTGCCTGCTATCGTCAATACTCTGTAGTAGTGTTTCATTGCCTTTTGCCTTTACAATAACCTCTCGCAACAAAAGGGCAACCCTGTAGAAAACGAAAAAAAGGTCACGATGCTACATGAACATCATGACCTATAATAGTTTTTTCTCTGTTGTCTTGAATAATACGACTCAATCCCTACGTCAGTACTAACTGCATCAGGTTCGAAGGTATAATCTCAGCCTCAATCCTCTGTGAGGCACCCTTTTGATGTTCGATAGTGCAAAGGTACTACCTTTTTCAGTAAAATGCAAGTTATTTTGCCCTTAGCGACTGTTATTTAAGAAATATTAAGATGACTTTCGTGCTAAAATGTAAGAAATAGCACATGTAAGTATATTTTTTTTGCAAAAATGTTAATTATCTCAAAAAAACTTAGTAATTTTGCACTTGCAAACTGCTTCGTACCGTGCGCCAGCTGACGCTGACACGCACTGTTTGCTTTGCGCGAGCCATAGTTTGCACCTGAAAAATCAAATAACAAAGATATAAAACCAATGGTAAACAAGAAAGAAAAGGTCAAGAGTTTCTTCAGTTTCAAGCCGGAACTGGCAAAGACTCTGCGCACCTACAACAAGCAGAAATTGTCTGCCGACATCATGGCGGGCATCATTGTGGGCATCGTGGCATTGCCACTCGCCATCGCCTTCGGTATCGCCAGCGGCGTAACTCCGGAGAAGGGTATCATAACAGCCATCGTGGCAGGTTTCGTAATATCGGCATTCGGTGGAAGCCGTGTGCAGATAGGCGGACCGACGGGTGCCTTCATCATCATCATCTACGGCATCATACAACAGTATGGCATTGAGGGACTTGCCATAGCAACCGTAATGGCGGGAATATTCCTCATACTGCTCGGATTCTTCCGGTTGGGAACAATCATCTCCTACATTCCTTACCCTATCATCGTGGGATTCACCAGTGGTATCGCAGTGACGATATTCACCACACAGGTGAAGGATCTCTTCGGACTGACCATCGACGGGGCACTGCCTTCCGACTTCATAGAGAAGTGGGGATGCTACATAGAGAACTTCTCTAGCCTCGACCTCGCCACGACCCTCGTGGGCATCATCACCGTCATCGTAATCTTCTGTACTCCGCTGATAAACAAGAAGGTGCCGGGAGCATTCCTCGCCATCATCATCATGACAATTGCTGGCGTAGTTATGAACGACCTGTTCGGTATCCATGTAGATACCATCGGCGACCGTTTCCGCATCGACCCTTCCTTGCCAACACCTGTGGTGCCAACGCTTACGTGGGATGCCATCAAGGGACTCGTCTCTCCTGCCATCACCATTGCAGTCCTCGGAGCCATCGAGTCACTGCTCTCGGCAACTGTCGCCGACGGTGTCATTGGCCATAAGCACGACTCCAACCAGGAGCTCATCGGACAGGGCATAGCCAATGTCCTCTCGCCTGTATTCGGAGGAATCCCTGCTACTGGCGCCATAGCACGCACCATGACCAACATCAACAACGGCGGTAAGACTCCGGTGGCCGGACTCATCCACGCCGTAGTGCTCCTCCTCATATACTTCTTCCTCATGCCGCTGGCTGCCTACATACCGATGGCATGCCTTGCCGGAGTACTTGTCGTAGTTAGCTACAACATGAGCGGATGGCGCACCGTAAAGCAGCTGATGAAGAACCCTAAGTCTGACATCACCGTACTATGGCTCACCTTCATCCTCACCGTCATCTTCGACCTCACCATCGCCATCGAGGTAGGACTCATGTTCGCTTGTCTCCTCTGCATGCGCCGTATGGCAGAGACCACACAGGTCAAGGTTCTCACCGACGAGATAAACCCTGAGGAGGAGAGCGATATGGAGGCAGGCAACCTTGAGCACCTCATCATACCTGACCATGTGGAGGTTTACGAAATCAACGGACCTTACTTCTTCGGTATGGCAAGTAAGTTTGAGGACCTCATGAACCACATGAAGGAGCGTCCGGAGGTCCGCATCATACGTCTCCGTAGAGTACCGTTCATCGACTCTACTGGTATGCACAACCTCCAGAACCTCATCGAGATGTCCCACAAGAACGGCATCGATGTCATCCTCTCTGGTGTCAGCGACAACGTACGTGCCGTTCTTGAGAAAAACGGATTCCCGGAACTTGTTGGCGAAGAGAACATCTGTCCGAACATCAACAAAGCCCTTGAGGTGGCACGCATCGATGTGGAGCGTCATTCGCAGCAACAGGCGGTATAGTAGAAAAGAAGAATTGGATAAACAAAAGTGTGGAATAAAATCATCAAAGGGGTCAGCCCCCTCTGCTGAATTTATTCCACATTTTTATGTGTTAAGCTCTTTGTTATGCAAGGATGGCGTCGGCTAGGGCTTCGAGGGCAGGAATGTCGGATTCCTTCATGCGTCCGCGGAGTGTTACGAGGTCTCCGGAGATGGTTACGTCCTTCATGGCGGAGAGCATCTCCGTCATTACGCGTCCTGCCGATGGTGCCCATGAACCGTTCTCGATGATGGCAACCTGGCGCTTCTGCCATGTCTTGATCTGCAGGTGGTGCAGGAAGTCGTACATAGGAGGGAAGAGTCCTGCGTCGTAGCTTGATGCAGCAACGACCATCTTGCCGTATTTGAAGGCATCCTCGATAGCTTCGCCCATGTCTTCGCGGCAGATGTCGGAGACGGCAACCTTCTTGCAGCCTTTTGCCTTGAGGATCTCGGCGAGCTTCTCTGCTGCCTCCTTGGTGCATCCGTGGATGGAGGCGTGAGCAATGAAGACACCCTCTGCCTCGACGTCGTACTTGGACCAGATGCCATAGAGACGCAGTGCCTCAGAGAGGCTGTTGATGCATGTTGCGGAGTTGTCGAAGTCGCGGAGGATAGGTCCGTGGAGCGGCAGGATCTGCTGTATGTCGAGTGCTGCAGCCTTCTTCAGGAATGTGCTTACAGGAGCACCATACTTACCGCAGATGTTGAAGTAATAGCGTCGTGCCTCGCATGCCCAATCGTCTGGCTCTGCGTCTATTACACCGAACTTTCCGAAACCGTCGGCAGAGAAGAGTACCTTGTCGGTGGAGTCGTATGTCGCCATGACCTCTGGCCAGTGTACCATTGGTGCCATGATGAAGGTGAGGGTATGCTTGCCGAGCGAGAGGGTATCTCCCTCCTTTACTGTCATCACCCTGCCTTCGAAGCTGGTCTGCGGGAAGAACAGTGGCATCATCTGTGCCGCCTTTGCGGAGCATACGATCTGGATGTCAGGGAATGCTTCCACAACCTCTGCTATGCCGCTGGCATGGTCTGGTTCGAGATGGTGAACGACGAGATAGTCCGGCTTGCGGCCGTTGAGTGCCGCCAGCAGGTCTTTCTTCCATGACTCCATGGTGCGGCTGTCAGAGGTGTCCATGATGGCAACCTTCTCGTCCATGATGAGATAAGAGTTGTAGCACATGCCGTCTGGCACGTAGTACTGAGACTCGAAGAGTCGCGTCTCAGCATCGTCCTGTCCGATATACAGGATGTCGTTTGTTATTATTGGTTTCATATTAATAATGTGTTGTTAGTTATAAAAAAAAATTATCAGACGATATGGGATGTTTTGAGCGGCTATTCCTCGATGTCGGTAACGAGGGAGATGGCAGAGACGAACTTATGGCTGACGGTCTCCACGAAGGCGTTGTTGAGGCGCGCAGCATTGCTGCAGTGATGCTTTTCGAACGCCTTTACGACCCTGTTCATGAAGAGCTTCTGAGCAACGGGTTGCTGCTTTATGGCCAATGGCACATCCTCCTGCGGTATGTGGAGGCATAGCGTCAGCATGTTGCCCATAAGCGAAGCCATGTTTATCAGTCCGATACGTGAGAGCCATCGTCCAAGCTTCTCATAGTCAATTTTTTCCTTGTATTGACGAATGTATAGTCCGAGGGCAATGATGCCGTCTATGTCAACGTCTTTCTGTATCATGGAGACGGCATTGCGCACTATCATGTCGAGGAGCATCAGCGTCTCGTCGGACGTCTCGCGGCTGTTCATCTCCTCCTCCTTCAGTTCCTCCAAGCGCTTGTCGGTCCAGTGGTTGAAGAGGTGGACGTCACCGACGTTGTAGGGCTCTGCTACAACCTTGCGCTCAGGTTCCGACAGACAGTCGTAGAATGCGGGAATAAGTGGCTTGCAGCCTTTCAGCTGCTCTGAAGCCATGGCGACGTATGGCAGCACCTTAAGCTGTTCTGCTGCCGCCACCAACTGCCTCCATTTGTATGGGGACATGAAGGATAGGTCGCCCTCCTCTGGCTTGCTTCCGAAAGCTCCGCACTCCGTGAGTATCAGTAAGTTATTTATTATGGTGCTATGCATAGGCCGTAACCTTTTTAATCGAAAAACTCTTTTAATCGAAAAACCGTAAAACCGTAAAACCGTAAAACCGTAAAACCGTAAAACCGTAAACCCGCAAACCCGTTAAACCATCTCCTCCGCCTTTGCGAGGTCCTCCGGCGTGTCGATGCCGATAGTCTCGGTGAACGTCTCGCCAACCTTTATGCGATAGCCGTTCTGCAGCCAGCGTAGCTGTTCGAGGCTCTCTGCAATCTCCAGCGACGACTGCGGCAGCGCCGTAACCTGACGGAGCACCTCACGTCGGTAGGCGTACATCCCGATATGCTTCATGAATGGGAATGCCGCAGCCCAAGCAGCCTGTTCCTTACCCCTGATGAACGGTATTACGGAACGGCTGAAATACATTGCGAAGCCGTTGTTGTCGCAGATAATCTTCGGGGAGTTGGGGTTGCTGATTCTGTTCCACACCTCTTCTTCCGACAGCTCCGGTTGCGCGAAGCGTATTCCGAGCGTGGCTATCTGCGTCTGCTCGTCGTCGAAGCATCGGCAGACGGCAGCAATCTGCTCCGGCTGTATGAACGGTTCGTCGCCCTGCACGTTAACCACGACGTCGTAGCTCTCGCCCATCTGCTCTATCTTCTCCATCGCCTCCTCAATGCGGTCGGTGCCACTCTTGTGGGTCGTTGCCGTCATTACAACATTGCCGCCCCAGGACTTTACGTGGTCGAAGATGCGCTCGTCGTCTGTAGCCACCCATGCGGCATCCATCTGCTTCGATACCTGTTCATAGACTCTCTGGATGACGGTCTTGCCGCCAAGCATTGCCAGCGGCTTTCCCGGGAAACGTGTTGATGCGTATCTGGCTGGTATTACTGCAACGTACTTCATAAGCTTCATAATTTTTTTTTGTGAAAAGAAAAACAACCGTTTGGTGCTTTTTCGCATTTATGGGGTACAAAGTTACACATTATTTATAAATAAAAGAACATTTTATGCAATATTTTGTTGAATAAATATAAAAAAATGTTGCTTTATTCGTTTTTCTCGAAAAAAATATGTAATTTTGAAGCGTAATTTTTATTTCGAACCTCAACAACAGAACGTGAAAAGTTATATTTTAAGCATAATACTAATATTATCCTGCATGTCGGCAGGTGCCCAGAAGATTACTTTGGGCACGTGTGTGACGCATGACAAGGGTACCTATCAGGGTGAGGTCCTTTCCGGCAAACCTCATGGCAAGGGCAGTACCAGGTTTGAAAATGGTGACAGCTATGAGGGTGAGTACGTGAAGGGCAAGCGCCAGGGCTACGGTGTCTATTCCTTTACTGACGGCGAGCGCTACGAGGGACAATGGTTCCAGGATCAGCAGCATGGCAAGGGTACATACTACTTCTCGAACAATAACCGCTATGAGGGCCTGTGGTTCCGTGACTACCAGCAGGGACATGGCGTGATGCACTACTATACCGGCGACAAGTATGACGGCAACTGGTACGAGGACAAGCGCCAGGGCAAGGGTCGCTACAGCTACAGGAACGGTGCGTACTATGACGGTGAGTGGAAGAACGACATGAAGAATGGCAAGGGCGTCTTCGACTGGGGCGACGGCAATTCTTACGACGGTCAGTGGCTTGACAACAGGCGCCAGGGCAGGGGTGTCTTCAAATACTCTACCGGCGACAGCTATAACGGCATGTGGGCAAACGACGTGAAGCAGGGCAAGGGCATCTACAAGTTCCATAACGGCGATGTCTTTGAAGGCAGCTACGTCAACGACGAGCGCACGGGCGACGGCATCTTCAAGTATGCCAACGGCGACAAATATACCGGCGGTTTCCTCAATGGCGGCAAGGAGGGCATGGGTACCTTCGTATGGAAGAACGGCGACTCCTATACCGGCAACTGGAGGGCAGACAAACAGAACGGCAGGGGCAAGCTGATGAAGAAGAACGGCGATGTCTATGAGGGCTCTTTCAAGAACGGCATGCCTGATGGCGAGATGATTATCCACTATGCCGACGGCTCCAAGTTCAAGGGTACATACAAGGCCGGCAAGCGCCATGGCAAGGCTATCGAGGAATCGAAGGACGGCGTGCGCTTCGAGGGTTCCTACAACGACGATGAGCGTGACGGAGCTTTCGTAGAGAAAGACCGCAACGGTCAGGTGACGGCACGTGGCGTCTATGAGATGGGGGCACGTAATGAAAAGTAACGAAGACGAAAACGAAGACGAAAACGAAGACGAAAAATAATTGAACAACAAAATAACAACTTAAATAATACAGCATTATGATTATCGACACACTTGAAAACCTGAAGTATTATGTTGGCATCAACCCACTCTTTGCCGACGTCGTAAAGTTCATTGAAGAAAACGACCTTGCTGCTCTTGAGCCAGGCAAGCATCTCATAAAGGATAAGGACCTCTTTGTAAACATCACCACCGCCAAGGGCAAGACCCAGGAGGAGGCTGTCATGGAGACCCACCGCAACATGATCGACATCCAGATTCCTCTTGACGAGGAGGAGACCTTCGGATACATTCCTCTTGAGGACATGCCAGAGCAGGAGTACAACGCCGAGAAGGACATCACGAAGTATCCTGGCCTGCCAGGTTCCAGCTACGTGACATGCCGTCCGGGCATGATGGCTATCTTCTTCCCACAGGACGGTCACCAGCCTTGCATCGCCAGCGTGCCAGAGATTAAGAAGGCTATCTTCAAGGTAAAGGCATAAAACCGCAAAACCGGCAAACCGCAAAAACCGGCAAACCGCAAAACCGGCAAACCGCAAATCTACAACCGACAAACCGCAATATTATGGCTGAAACAAAGAAACCTGCAGCAAAGAAGGCTGCTACCACAAAGAAGGCTGCTACAGCCAAGAAGCCTTGCGCCAAGAAATCATGTGCGAAGAAGGTGGCTGCACCTAAGGCACCACAGCACATCGGCATAGTAAAGAACGATCCATGGCTCGAACCTTTCGAGGCTGCCATCCGGGGACGCCATGACCATGCGCAGTGGATGATAAACCGCCTGACGGACAACGGCAAGAAGACGCTCTCGGACTTTGCTACCGGATACCTCTACTACGGCATGCATAAGGACAAGCGCGGATCATGGGTGTTCCGTGAGTGGGCTCCTAACGCTACCGACATCTACCTCATCGGTGACTTCAACGACTGGAAGGAGGACGAGAAGTACCGCATGAAGCGTCTGAAGGACTCTGACGTATGGGAGATAAAGCTTCCTGCAAAGTCCATGAAGCACGGCGACCTTTACAAGATGAAGGTGAAGTGGGACGGAGGCGAAGGCGAGCGTATCCCTGCGTGGGTTCGCCGTGTCGTTCAGGACGAAGAGACAAAGGTGTTCTCTGCGCAGATATGGGCTCCGGAAGAGGAGTACAAGTGGAAGAAAAAGACGTTCAAGCCTACACGCAACCCTCTCTTCATCTACGAGTGCCACATCGGCATGGGACAGGATGCCGAGAAGGTAGGCACCTACAAGGAGTTCAAGGACAACGTGCTTCCTCGCATCGTCAAGGACGGCTACAACTGCATGCAGATGATGGCTGTTCAGGAGCACCCTTACTACGGATCCTTCGGCTACCACGTATCAAACTTCTTCGCTGCCTCTTCACGTTTCGGCACACCGGAGGAGCTCAAGGAACTCATCGATGCAGCACACCAGCAGGGCGTTGCCGTAATCATGGACCTCGTACACTCTCATGCCGTGAAGAATGAGAACGAAGGCCTCGGAAACCTCTGCGGCGATCCTAACCAGTACTTCTATCCTGGCGACCGCCGTGAGCACAACCAGTGGGACAGCCTCTGCTTCGACTACGGCAAGGATCAGGTGATGCACTTCCTCCTCTCCAACTGTAAATACTGGCTGGAGGAGTTCCATTTCGATGGCTTCCGCTTCGATGGCGTAACGTCGATGCTCTACTATAACCACGGTCTCGGAGTTGACTTCGGAGGCTACGGCGACTACTTCAACGGTGGTCAGGACGACAACGCACTCTGCTATCTCGCCCTTGCCAACAAGGTTATCCACGAGGTCAACAAGAATGCATTTACCATTGCCGAGGAGATGTCGGGCATGCCTGGCCTCGCTGCAAAGTTCGAGGATGGCGGCATGGGCTTCGACTATCGTCTCGCCATGGGATTGCCTGACTATTGGATCAAGATGATCAAGGAGAAGAGCGACGAGCAGTGGAACCCTCGCGACATCTTCTGGGAGATGACCAACCGCCGTGCTGACGAGAAGACTATCTCGTACTGCGAGTCTCACGACCAGGCTCTCGTAGGCGACAAGACCATCATCTTCCGCCTTATCGACTCCGACATGTACTGGCACTTCAAGAAGGGCGACGAGAACGACGTGGCAAACCGTGGCATAGCACTCCACAAGATGATACGCCTCGTTACGGCATCGACGATGCAGGGCGGATACCTCAACTTCATGGGTAACGAATGGGGACATCCGGAGTGGATTGACTTCCCACGTGAGGGCAACGGATGGAGCTACAAGTACGCACGCCGTCAGTGGAACCTCGTTGACAACAAGGAACTCTGCTACCACTGGCTCGGTGACTTCGACCAGAAGATGATAGAGGTGATGAAGTCCCAGAAGAACTTCAACCTCACACCGGTTCAGGAGATATGGGTCCATGAGGGCGACCAGATCATGGCGTTCATGCGTGGAGACCTTCTCTTCGTCTTCAACTTCTCGCCAACACGCTCGTTCACCGACTACGGATTCCTTGTCCCTACAGGTTCATATAGCGTAGTCCTCAACACCGACTCAAAGGACTACGGCGGCTTCGGCAACTCTGACGACAGCATCACTCACCTCACCAACTATGACCCTACATACGTTGAGGATCATAAGGAGTGGCTGAAGCTCTACATACCGGCTCGCTCTGCCGTTGTGCTGAAGAAGAACTAAAAGAACTCTCATCTATTGTTAATAGGCAATCGGTATCGGTCCGATGACCAACAAACATATTGACATAAATGAACAATAAATCAAAAGATAGCACCGCTACTCTTAAGGTAGTGTGTGCTATCCTTTTTATAGCATTCACATTTCATTACATCTACACCTTCCAGGGCGACCTCCTTGGAATGATGCAGTATGCGTGGTCTGATGGCAAGACTCGCTACAACCGTGAGATAGGCTTCGGCATCATCATGGCGGTAGCATTACTGCTGTCGTTCACCACGGCATTCCTCACGCGATTGCCGCAGCGCTTCTCCTCGCTGATATATTTCCCCGCCTTCCTCTGCATGGGATTACTGACGGCGGTAGGCCAGGAAGGCACACAGGTGACCACAAGCATGGTGTGGCTTATTGCCGCTCCCGTACTTTTTGTCCTGTATATCGTGCTGTTACGTGGGGTTCAGAGCTTCAAGCCGTTCCTCATACCGCTCAGAAGCACCACGTTCCTCTCTCAGCCATGGTGGACCAACCTCATGGTGATGACTGCTATGATGCTCCTGACAAACGCCATGGGCAACAGCTCGCGAAACCTGCATACACGCCTTGAGGTAGAGCGCCTGTGCCGGGAACAGCGTTGGCAGGATGCTCTTGACGCCGGCATACCGAGCTACGACCGCGATTCTTCAATGACGATGCTGCGGGCAATGGCTCTCGCACGTCAGGGACTCCTCGGCGAACATCTCTTCAACTACGACGTGCATGGAGGCTCCAGGGCGCTGTGGCAGCAGAAGGATAACTCCGCGTGCTTCCTCCTCGGCAGTCCCTACATACTGTGGCAGACGATAGGGGTAGTTCCGCGAAACACCTCCGAGCCTGTTGCACACTTCATGAAGAAGCAGATCCGCCGCCATGCCATCGCGGATTGCGGCAAGGACTATCTCCTCTGTGCCTACCTGCTCGACAAGGACCTTAGCTCGTTCGCAAGAGAACTGCCGAAGCATTACGCCCTCAACGACTCGCTGCCGAAGCACTATCAGGAGGCGTATGTGCTGTATGCCGAGAAGATGAGCCTTACCGACAGCATCGTAAGCAGTGCGGTGAAGGCAGACTATGCCGACTTCCTCACCACGATGCGTTCAAAGAAAAACCCCACGCATAGGCAGAGCGCTATACGTGAGGCATATTTCGGAACTTACTGGTATTACTATTACAGACAGAAAGAGTGAAGAACCCAAACGTTCTTCACTCTTTTCGCTATAAACCTATTTTTTATTCTCTTAGCGAAGTTACATCTTGTCCATAGCCTGCTGGAGGTCAGCGATGATGTCCTCCACGTTCTCTATGCCTACAGAGAGGCGTACGAGGTCTGGAGCAACACCTGCCTCGCGGAGCTGTTCGTCAGAGAGCTGGCGGTGAGTGTGGCTGGCAGGATGGAGCACGCAGGTACGTGCATCCGCAACGTGTGTTACGATAGAGATGAAGTCGAGGTTATCCATGAACTTGATAGCCTCCTCGCGTGAACCGTTAAGACCGAAGGCAATAACGCCGCACGAACCGTTTGGCATGTACTTCTGACCAAGTTCATAGTACTTGTTTGAAGGCAGACCGCAGTAGTTAACCCAACCTACCTTCTCGTTCTTCTCAAGCCACTCTGCCACCTTCTGGGCATTGGAGCAGTGCTGCTTCATGCGCAGTGCAAGAGTCTCAAGTCCGAGATTCAGGAGGAAGGAGTTCTGTGGTGCAGGAATGCTGCCAAGGTCACGCATAAGCTGAACTACGATCTTAGTAGTGTAAGCCATCTTGCCGAACGACTTGGTGTATGTGAGGCCGTGGTATGACTCGTCCGGAGTAGTAAGACCATGGAACTTCTCTCCGTATGCATCCCAGTCGAAGTTGCCAGAGTCAACAACGCAGCCGCCTACCTGTGTAGCATGACCGTCCATGTACTTTGTCGTAGAGTGGGTGATGATGTCGCAGCCCCATTCGAATGGGCGGCAGTTGATAGGAGTAGCAAAGGTATTATCCATCACGAGTGGCACACCATGCTTGTGAGCCATCTTTGCAAAACGCTCAATGTCAAACACCTTGCCGCCAGGGTTGGAAATCGTCTCACCAAAGAAACACTTGGTGTTCTCCTTGAAGCAAGCCTCAATCTTCTCGTCTTCCCACTCCGGATCAACGAAGGTACACTCGATGCCGAGCTTCTTTAGCGTCACGCCGAAGAGATTGAACGTACCACCATAGATGTTGTTCGAAGTAATGAAGTGGTCGCCAGCCTCACAGATGTTGAAGATAGCGTAGAAGTTGGCTGCCTGACCCGAAGACGTCAGCACGGCACCAACGCCACCCTCCAGTGCTGCTATCTTCTTTGCTACAGCATCGTTGGTAGGGTTTGCAAGGCGTGTATAGAAATAACCCTCGTCCTTAAGGTCGAAGAGACGCGCCATCTGATCGCTCGTATCATATTTGAAAGTTGTTGACTGATAGATAGGCAGCTGCTGAGGCTCACCCTTTGTTGGCTTCCATCCGCCATGGATGCAGATGGTCTCAAGATTCTTTTTCATTGTCTATTTTCGTTTAATTCCTTTTTATCTATTAGAAATACACTGCAAAGATATAACATTTTTACGACATAAACAAATCTACCTCAAGAAAAACACCTCCCAACTCCATTTTTTAACATTTTCAAGACATCTGTAGGCAGCAACAGCGAACTCATCAGGTACAAGCGTCGCATCGAATAGAACCTGACCTGTGAACAGGTTGTACGCAAATGGCGTGTATTAACATTTGTTTATAATAAACTGTGAAGATATGTTAATTATTTGAGATGGTTTTATGGGACCTATATTGGGATCCTGTCCGTTTTTGGGGTCTGTAAGTTGTTGTAATTTAAGATGTTGCAATATGTATCCAATTACAGTGTAAAAGCTATCTAATTACATTGTAATCACTATGCTTTTACATTGTAATCGCTATGCTTTTACAACGTAATATGCTTGCAATTGCAAAACACTGTATGTTAACAGGTGTTAAAGTGTGTGCGACTGTAGGGAGACGATCTCGTCGCGGTATTTTGCTGCCTGCATGAAGTCGAGGTTGCGGGCTGCCTCCTTCATGCGCTCGGTGGCGGTCTCGATGGCTTTCTGGAGCTGTGCCTTCGTCATGCGCGAGACGATAGGCTCTGCTGCCATCTGCGTCTCGTAGTCAGGTTCGATGTATGGTATCGGTTCGTGATGCGATGCCGTCTGCATGCCGTCGGGAGCCTTGCCGAAGGCGATATGGTTGCTGCCGTCGGGAGCCTTGCCGAGGGCGATATGGTTGCTGCCGTCGGGAGCGGAGCCGGAGAACATCTCGCCCGTAGGACGTCCGTCCATCTTCAGCTTCGCCAGGGTCTCTTCGTTCTTCAGTACCTTTGCTATGCTCTCGCGGTTGAGGGCCTTCTTGATCTGCTGTGGCACGATGCCATGCTCCTCGTTGTACCTTATCTGCTTGGCACGTCGGCGGTCGGTCTCCTCGATGGTCTTCTGCATGCTCTCCGTAATGGTGTCGCCATACATGATGACCTTGCCGTCAACATTTCGTGCGGCACGGCCTGCCGTCTGCGTAAGGCTACGGTGTGAGCGGAGGAATCCTTCCTTGTCGGCATCGAGGATGGCTACGAGCGAAACCTCTGGCAGGTCGAGTCCCTCACGAAGCAGGTTGATGCCAACGAGCACGTCATATACTCCAGCGCGTAAATCGTTGAGAATCTGTACTCTGTCGAGCGTCGTTACATCGGAATGTATGTAGTTTGTCTTGATGCCATGACCAAGCAGATGTTCCGTCATCTCCTCTGCCATACGCTTTGTCAGCGTAGTGACGAGGACACGCTCATGGCGTTCTATACGGATGTTTATCTCCTCCAGCAGGTCGTCAATCTGGTTCTCAGTCGGACGCACCTCAATAGGCGGGTCGAGAAGTCCCGTAGGGCGTATCACCTGCTCTACGACGATGCCCTCCGATGCCTCCAGCTCGTAGTCGGCAGGGGTGGCAGAGACGTAAATCGTCTGGTTGAGCATCTCCTCGAACTCCTCAAAGCGGAGCGGACGGTTGTCGAAGGCAGCAGGGAGTCGGAATCCGAACTCCACGAGGTTCTGCTTTCGTGAGCGGTCGCCTCCGTACATGGCACGTATTTGCGGAACGGTGACGTGGCTCTCGTCGATGAGCATCAGGAAATCCTTCGGGAAGAAGTCGAAGAGGCAGTATGGGCGCTCGCCTGCCTGGCGGCCGTCGAAATAGCGTGAGTAGTTCTCTATGCCAGAGCAGTGGCCGAGTTCCTTTATCATCTCGAGGTCATACTCTACGCGCTCCTTAATGCGCTGTGCCTTAAGGTCTTCGCCGATGGACTTGAAGTAGTCGATCTGTGTTGCGAGGTCGTCCTGAATCTGCCTTACGGCAATCTCCTGCTGGTCTTTTGTGGTGACGAAGAGGTTGGCAGGGTATATCTGATATTCCGCAAACGACTCCTTGCGGCGGTAGGTTACGGCCTCAAGCTCCTCGATGGAGTCGATCTCGTCGTCCCAGAACGTCACACGAAGCACCCCCTCGCTGTACGCCATGGCAATGTCAACAGTGTCGCCCTTGACCCTGAACTCGCCCCTGTTCAGCTCTATGTCGTTGCGGACGTAGAGGGCATTGACGAGCTTGCGCAGGAAGTCGTTGCGGTCTATCTGCTGCCCCTGGTGTATGCTGATGATGCTGCCCTGCATCGTTGACGGACCGCCCATGCCGTAGATGCATGATACAGAGGACACTACAATGATATCCTGACGGCCGGAGAGTAGGGAGGAGACGGCTGCCAGGCGCAGGCGGTCAATGTCTTCGTTGATGGCGAGGTCCTTCTCGATATACGTGTCGGAGGCGGGGAGGTATGACTCCGGCTGGTAGTAGTCGTAGTAGGAGACGTAGTATTCCACCGCATTGTTAGGAAAAAACGCCTTCATCTCCTCATATAGCTGCGCTGCCAGCGTCTTGTTGTGGGAGAGGATGAGCGTAGGCTTCCTGACCTCCTGGATGACGTTTGCCATGGTGAAGGTCTTGCCGGAACCCGTAACGCCCAGAAGCACCTGCGCAGGAAGTCCGTCGCGGATGCCCTCCACAAGCTGTCGGATGGCTTCCGGCTGGTCGCCGGTAGGCTTGTATCTTGATGTCAGCTGAAACTCGTTCATGTAGTGATTTTGCCTTGGATTTTGATTTTTCGACTGCAAAGATACGACTTTTCTTTATAATAAATGTTATAATTCCGCAAAAATTACCGAAAAAGTTGCATTTACTCTTTGTTATTCAAAGAATAATGTGTACCTTTGCACTCGAAATGAAGAAGATTATCGTCAAAATACAGATATTTGCTGCAATAGTACTCCTGGCAAGCTGCAGGTCGGAGTTCAATGCCGTGTATAAATCATCGGACTACGACTACCGCTACGAATATGCCAAGGAGCAGTTTGCAAGGGGCAAGTACGACCAGGCGTCGCTCTTGCTCGGTGACATGCTTTCGTACACCAAGGGAAAGGAAAACGGTGAGGAGTGCATGTTCCTGTATGGCATGTCGGCATTCCATGGCAAGGACTATGAGTCGGCGGCAGAGGTGCTGAAGAAATATTATACCTCCTATCCTTCGGGGAAATTTGCTGAGGAGGCGTATTACTACACGGGAGAATGCCTCTATCTCAGTTCGCCGGAGGTGAGGCTCGACCAGTCAACGACGTATCAGGCAATGAAGGCTTATCAGGACTTCATGGATATCTTCCCATACAGCGACTATAAGCCGCAGGCGGAGAAAAAGCTCTATGAGCTGCAGGACAAGCTGGTAGAGAAGGAACTGATAAACGCACGTCTGTACTACAATCTCGGAACGTATTTCGGCAACTGTGCCGGCAGCAGCGGCAACAACTATGAGGCTTGCATCGTGACAGCACAGAATGCGCTGAAGGACTATCCCTTCTCTTCGCTGAGAGAGCAGTTCTCCGCGCTCATCATGAATAGCAAGTATAAGCTGGCGCTGCACTCGGTAAGGGACAAGCAGGCAGACCGTTTCCAGGATGCACTGGATGAGTGCTATGGATTCCTTAATGAGTATCCGGAGTCTGCGGATGCTCCACAGGCAGAGAAACTCATCGAGAAGTGCAAGAAGCATGTTTCCGGTGAGCTGGTCGATGATCAGGAATAAAACGAAGACGAAAATGACGACGAAGACGAAAACGAAAACGAAAACGAAAAGATAACGAAAATAATATATAGAAAAGAAAATGGATTACAAAAAGTCAAAAGCTCCTACAAACACCGTAACACGTGACATTATGCAACTCTCCGACCCTACGGGTAACATCTATGAGAGCGTTGCTATCCTCGGCAAGCGAAGCAACCAGATTGCCGCTGACATCAAGCAGGAACTGAGCAAGAAGCTGGCTGAGTTCGCTAACTACAACGACAGCCTCGAAGAGGTGTTTGAGAACCGTGAGCAGATAGAGATCAGCCGTTACTACGAGAAGATGCCAAAGCCAACACTCATCGCTACAGAGGAGTTCCTCAACAATGAGATTTACTGGCACGACCCTGCTCTCGACAAGAGAGACGATGACGACGACGATTATTAAAAAGATGAGGGTATGTGGCAACGTAAACAAACTATATATCTCATCATTGCAACGCTGCTGATGATTGTCCACGCATGCTTCTACAATGACGGAATAATGCTGGGAATGGACATCGCTACCGCGTTATTCTCTGTTGCTTCAATCTTCATGTACAGCAACCGAAAGAAGCAGATATACTTCTGCAGGGTGGGAACAGTGTTCATCGTGTTGTGGATGGCATACTACTGCTACGAGAGGTTCATTGCAAAGGCAGAAGGGCTGAACGCCGATTTGCTGAGCGGTCCTTTCATGCCGATAGTGGCATATATTATGCTGAGGCTTGCCATCAAGGGCATACAGCACGACGAGGAACTCATACGCTCGGCAGACAGAATAAGATAACACCTTATTTATATTATATAGCACACATCTTGGCGAAGGTATTAACGAAAACTTCTACAGGTTGTGTGCTATTGTTTTAAGAAACTTCAGAATCTATAATTCAATCTGCAGCCCGGGTGCTGCAAGGATTTAACCCCTAAACATTTTTTTCATTATGACATTAAAGACGCTCGCCTTTGCAGGCATCACAATGATTTCCGCACTTGCCATAACGTCATGCGGTGGAAACAGTATTCCAGAGAATCCAAAGGAGAAGGACGTAGCAACGGTAGAGGCTAACGGCGTTTCCTTCGAACTTGTATTCGTAGAGCCGGGACAGTTCCGTATGGGAGCTACCTCTGAACAGGATGGTTTCGACTCTTTCACAGAGCTGCCAGCCCACGATATCACTCTTTCAAAGGGCTATTGGATCGGTAAGCTGGAGGTGTCGCAGGAGCTGTGGGAGGCTGTAATGGGTTCAAACCCTTCTGCCGTAAAGGAGTTTGACGGCAAGGAGGACAAGCAGCTCCCTGTTTCCGGCATCACATGGGCTGACGCAAAGGCTTTCGTGAAGAAACTGTCTGAGGTTACAGGTCAGAAGTTCCGCCTGCCGACAGAAGCTGAATGGGAGTATGCAGCACGTGGCGCATCAAAAACCTTCGGACTGCAGTATTCCGGTTCGAAATACTATGACCGTGTGGCTTGCTTCAAGGACAACAGCGACGGTATGCCGCATCCTATAGGACAGTTCATGCCTAACGAACTCGATATGCGCGACATGAACGGAAACGTATCGGAGTGGGTTGAGGACAACTATGCTGTATATAAGGACAGTGCGCAGACGGATCCATGTGTGGTGCTGGCTGATACTCTCTCACATGTTGCACGTGGCGGAAACTTCGCCAGCGGCAAGACTCAGATACGTACGGCATCACGCGAATACTATGATCCGGACTATAAATCTCTGTCTGTTGGCTTGAGAGTCGTTATGGATATGTAAAATAACATTTTGTACACAAAGAAGCCTAAAAATTGACAAAAAGTAAGTAAAACGAAGAAATTTTCATTAAAATGTGAATTTTTCTTCGTTTTTTCTTGGTGGATTAAATATTTTATTGTAAATTTGCACTCGCAAACAACAACAACAGACACAAATACCAAAACACAATGCAAATTAACGCCGCTTGAAATATAGCGACACAATATTAACAACAACCAAAACAAAAGAAAAAAATGAATGCACAGAAAGTTCTGGAAGACCTCAAGCGTCGTTTTCCAAATGAGCCTGAGTATCATCAGGCAGTAGAAGAGGTACTTGGTACTATCGAAGAAGAGTACAACAAGCACCCTGAGTTTGAGAAGGTAAACCTCATTGAGCGTCTTTGTATTCCAGATCGAGTTTATCAGTTCCGTGTAACTTGGATGGACGACAAGGGTCAGATTCAGACCAACATGGGTTACCGTATCCAGCACAACAACGTTATCGGTCCTTACAAGGGCGGTATCCGTTTCCACAAGTCTGTAAACCTCGGTATCCTTAAGTTCCTTGCTTTCGAGCAGACTTTCAAGAACTCTCTCACAACTCTCCCAATGGGTGGTGCAAAGGGTGGTTCTGACTTCTCGCCACGTGGTAAGTCTGACGCTGAGGTAATGCGTTTCTGCCAGGCATTCATGCTTGAGCTCCACCGTCACATCGGTCCTGACTGCGACGTTCCTGCTGGTGATATCGGCGTAGGTGGTCGTGAGGTAGGTTACATGTTCGGTGCATACAAGAAGTACACACATCAGTTCCAGGGCGTGCTCACAGGTAAGGGCCTCGAGTTCGGTGGCTCACTCATCCGTCCTGAGGCTACTGGTTACGGTACTGTTTACTTCCTCCGCGCTATGCTTAAGACAAAGGGCGAGACAGTAGAGGGCAAGAAGGTGCTCATCTCTGGTGCTGGTAACGTTGCACAGTACGCTGCTGAGAAGGTTATCCAGCTCGGTGGTACTCCAATGACAATGTCTGACTCTGACGGTTATATCTACGATCCGGAAGGTATCGATCGCGCTAAGCTCGACTACATCATGGAGCTCAAGAACGTTCAGCGTGGACGTATCAAGGAGTATGTAGAGCAGTATCCTAACGCTAAGTACGTTGAGGGTAAGAAGCCTTGGAATGAGAAGGCAGACATCGCTCTCCCATGTGCTACACAGAACGAGCTCAACGAGGAGGCTGCTAAGGCTCTCGTAGCTAACGGCGTTATCGCTGTTGCTGAGGGTGCTAACATGCCTTCTACTCCAGAGGCTATCAAGGTATTCCAGGAGGCTAAGATCCTCTACTCTCCAGGTAAGGCTTCTAACGCTGGTGGTGTATCAGTTTCTGGTCTTGAGATGTCACAGAACTCAGAGCGTCTCTCTTGGACTTCTGAGGAGGTTGACGCTAAGCTCCTCTGGATCATGGAGAACATCCACGAGAACTGCGTGAAGTACGGTACAGAGCCTGATGGTTATGTAAACTACGTGAAGGGTGCTAACGTTGCAGGCTTCATGAAGGTTGCTAAGGCTATGATGGCTCAGGGCATTTATTAAGAAATGCACGCCATCAAAGGTTTTACTGAAGATGGCTCAGGGCATTTACTAAGAAATGCACGCCATAAGGCGTAAAAAATAATAAGGGATGTATCAATCTAATTGGTACATCCTTTTTAGGCGTACGCTCGGCATGAGCATTGTCTAACGGGTGCAAGTCCCGAGTGAGCCCTAATA
>CAMADY010000023.1 GCA_945831805.1 uncultured Prevotellaceae bacterium | reverse complement strand
TGACAAATAACAGCAAAATCAAGGACTAATGTCCATTTAGCGGACAACAATAAAAAAAAACTACAAACGAACCGTTTTGAAGTTACAAGGAAATGATTATGACAAATAATTATATGGTATCTTCAATCATACATCTTCCCTATGTAGTCGAAAAAAGTGACAAAGTGTCAATGTGGGTCGTAAGTATGGTTATTATCAATGGTATAGATGTTGACACTTCGGTTTGAGAAGTGACATAAAGTGTCAACGAAATGACAATGAAGTGTCAACATCCCTGATGATCGATATGTTGTTGAACATTGGAGAAGATGGTAAAGCCTATGCTTCTTCTATAAAGTAATTCACCTATAATGTCTATGCTTCTTCGATGAGGTATTTCTCTACGTTGCATGTTCTTGATCTACCTAGGAAAGTTGCGAAGTTTCACGAAGTCAAGAAACAAGCGCGTAAACGCTTTTAGTAATGTAAGTACCCCTCCTTCCCTCATCCCATGTGGGCTTCGGTTCGTCAAGGCGAGTGCAAAGTAAAGTTTGCACGGTGCAAAGTTACAAATAAAAAATCAATCCGCAAAGGATTCAGGGAGAAATGTTGCTTACATGGAAACAAAAATATAAAATAAGCCGAATCGAAGTTGCAAAGAGTTGTATCAGGTAAAGAGTTTCATGGGGTTAATTTCGATCGTACAATCTGTAATGTATCTCCGAAAGACCAAAAGTTTTTCGGTTTTTTTTGTTTTATTGAAAAAAAATGCGTACCTTTGCATCATCATTTTACAATCATCATAAAATAATGATAACACTAAGTTATTGATTAACAATTGATAGACAATGGAAAGAAACCCTTTTACAACCAATGGATATGCTGGTGCTGAGTATTTCTGTGATCGTGTTTCAGAAACAGAAATCATTGTAGATTTGCTTTCAAGCCAGAACAATCTGGCTCTTATCTCTCCACGTCGTATGGGTAAGACCGACTTGATACGCCATTGTCTTAATCAGCCGGAACTAAAAGACCATTGTTACACCTTCGAGGTTGACATCTATTCCACGAATTCCCTGAACGATTTTATAGATGTGTTGGGCAAAGCCGTTTTGGAGACACTGCGTACCAAGGGGCGCAACGTATGGGAAGGATTCCTGAATGTCATATCGTCTGTGCGATCGGAGATAAGTTTTGACATGATGGGAAATCCAGTATGGGGACTCGGTCTCGGACAGATAACAAACCCCATCACGACACTTGGCGAGATTTTTGAGTATCTGCAGAATGCAAACCGCCCATGTATCGTTGCCATCGATGAGTTTCAGCAGATACTAAAATACCCCGACGGTGAGAAGGTTGAGGCACTATTGCGCACACATATCCAGCGATGCAGCAACGCCAATTTCATCTTCTCCGGATCACATCGCCATATCATGAGCGGCATGTTCGTCACTCCCAGCCGTCCATTCTATCAATCCGTGACAATAATCAACCTGCAGCCTATCCCCTTAGAGAAGTACAAAATGTTCTGTCACAGCAAATTCCAGGAAGCCAATAAAGCTCTTGCAGATGATGTTGTAGAAGTATTGTACTCACGTTTCAATAGCACAACGATGTACCTTCAGAAGGTCATGAACATACTCTTTACTATGACCGACGAAGGCGAGACATGTACTGCGGACATGATTGACGCAGCCGTAAAGCGCCTGCTCGATTTTGCCTCAGACACATACGAGACGATACTCTGCCAGATGCCAGAGAAGCAGCGCAATCTCTTCCTTGCCATATCAGCAGAAGGGCGTGCCGAAAGCATATCGGGAGGACAGTTTGTAAGAAAATACCGTCTGCCATCATCCAGTTCCGTCCTCTCAGCTGTCAAGGGGCTACTCGACAAAGACTTCGTGACGCAGGACAAAGGCACATACTCCACCTACGACCTTTTCTTCGTGGAGTGGCTTAGAATGAAAAAAATGATTTAAGCAGCAGATGCAAATGAAATCGCAGTCACACTGACACTCTTCCGTCAATGTGGCTGCGATAGTTTTGGTTGGTAATCAGAATAAATCGCTGTGCGTACCCGTACTGAGCATCAAGAGGGTCAACTCCGTATCGTTCTGCTCCCATATCAGGAGCCAGTCGGGAGCAATATGGCACTCCCACTCCCCTTCGTGATTGCCCGAGAGTTTGTGGGGACGGCATGAAGGAGGTATTGTACCCGTCTCAATAAGAGTATCGAGTACAGCCTTCAAACGAGACATGTTGTAGCCTCGCTTGCGGCATCTTTCTACATCCTTTTTGAAATTCTTTGTGAAGTTAATTTTGTATGCCATCAGATACCTAGTTTATTGAAGAAGTCTTCCTTGTCTCGACACTCCACCACGCGCCCAGCTTTCACGTCAGCACGCGCCCGTTCATATGACTTCATAGCGCGACTTTTGTCTATGCTGATGACGCCACGTATCATGCTGATGGCACGCTTTATATCCTTCAGCATACTCATATCCGCTATGTTCACCGTAATCTGGCATGGTACAGGCACCGCAGCAGCATTTCCGTATGCTACTACGGGTTCTGAAGCCATCATCGACTCTTCTTCTGGAATGCAGTATTTCTTTGTTGCCATATCTCTAGTACGTTAATTTCCAAGTGCAAACTCTGGGTCAATAGTCTTTACACCCCCTCCGCTTCGCCACTCCCCCGTTTTGCGGGGGAGAGCAACGCACGCAGCAAAGAGTGCGGGTCAGCTGCAAGCTGGCGCACGGTGCGAAGCACTTTGCGAGTGCAAAGTTACAAATAAAAAATCAATCCGCAAAGGATTCAGGGAGAAATGTTGCTTACATGGAAACAAAAAAAAATAAAATAAGCCGAATCGAAGTTGCAAAGAGTTACATCAGGTAAAGAGTTTCATGGGGTTAATTTCGATCGTACACTCTATCTGAACGAGGAAAAAAGTGACAAAGTGCCAACATGTAAATTTTGACATTTTGTAATTGTTTTTGTCAAATTTGTGACATTTTGATTTTTAGAAACTATCGTGGCGAGCTGATGTTTTAGAGATTACGAGAGGGAAAAATAAGGGTTAAACGGGCGAAAAATAGGAAGCATAGTGTAAAAGCTATGCAATCAGGAGATGAAAGCTATGCAATTAGAGGGTAAAAGCTATGCAATTACAACGTGATTAGATAGCTTTTACAGGGGTAAAAAGGGTGTTTTTGAGGGTTAAAAACGGAGGTTCTGAAGGTGAGATTTTGTAAGTTGCTGATTATTAAGCAACTGAAAAATTGCGTAGATTTACGTGTACGCGAGCGAGTTTACGGTTCATTGTTTTTACGCGAGTATTTTGGCGGTTCAGAAAATCAAAGTGTCACTAAAATCAAAAGAAAAGTAACAAAATGTTATTTGCATTAACAATGGTTGACAGCAAAAACATTTGGCGATATACAATAATATGTTCACGTGTGCGTTATATTATCACGTATGTATGCGCAATAAAGTGCGTTGGCGTAAGAGTAAAAAAAGAGATAACAAAAACAAATAACAAACTGTATGGTTGAAAAGTCTATAATGAAGAAATTTACGAATAAATTCGCGGACAATTCACGGTAATTCGCGTTAAAAAGAAAAAATAATGCCTACGGTAAAGAACGTAAATGCCCGTAAATTACCCATAAATTTAATCAAAAATTTTTAACCGTACAAGTCGAAAAACGAAGAGAACAAATGATAGAATACATCAAAGGCGAACTGACGGAGGTTACTCCTGCCACTGCAACGGTCGAGGCGCACGGCGTCGGCTACCTGCTTAACATCTCACTGAACACGTACACCGCCATCCAGGACAAGAAGGAGGTGAAGCTGTATGTGCATGAGGCAATAATGACGGGCGGCAGGGATGACTCCTACACCCTCTACGGCTTCTTCAACAAGCAGGAGCGCGAAATCTACCGTATGCTGATAACCGTCAGCGGAGTGGGTAGCAACACCGCCAGGATGATACTGAGCGCCACGAGTGCTTCGGAGCTCGTCAACATCATATCCACCGGCAACGAGAAGGCACTGAAGGGCGTCAAGGGCATCGGTCTCAAGACGGCGCAGCGCATCATCGTTGACCTGAGGGACAAGATGTCTGCCAGCGGCATCATACAGGATATGGCGAGCGGCATGACAGGGGCTGCTGCGCCTCAGGTAAATCAGGAGGTCCGCGACGAGGCTGTGGGCGCTCTCACCATGCTCGGCTTCTCTCCGGCGCCAAGTGCGAAGGTCGTTACGGACATACTGCAGGGCAATCCGCAGATGCCTGTAGAGCAAGTCATAAAGCAAGCACTGAAGTTAATAAAGTAATTCAACTTTCGCAAGCTCCTGTTGAATGGGAGTGAAAAGGAGTTAGCGGAAGTTATAATGAAGTTAAAGGACATTAGTTTTGTCGCTGGTGGACTTCAGTACATTAGTCCATTAACTCCCTGAGCAAAGCGATAACTTCCTTTAACTACCATTAACTACCTAAAAGTGAGCAAGTGGAAACTTGCGAACATAGAATTTGATGAAGAAATACGCAATCATATTATCCCTTTTGCTTTCGGTCGTTGTCAGTTCGGCGATGGTCGATATGGCTATTGCCGCGCAGAAAGACGATACGAAGAATGAGCAGAAGGGCAATCAGGAAACAACGAAGGAGGACGCCGCCAAGGCCAAGCGTGCCGCTGCAAAGAAGACGTCGCTCGACCGATACAGGGAGAGGCAGGCGCGCCTTAAGCTGCAGCAGGACACCATTCCCGACAGCCTTCTGCATCCGCGATGGAAGATTCAGAAGACGATGCCCGTGACGTATGACGACCTCAAGCAGGGCGTCACCGACCTCAAGCGCCCCGAGAACCTGAAGCAGGAGGTGGAGTACAACGACACCCTCGACCGCTACGTCATCGGTACGCGCATGAGCAACACATGGCTTGCAGCACCAATCATGATGGACCTCACGGAGTATCAGAAGTGGAGCGAGAAGCATCTCTTCCGCGACTATTTCCGTTCGAAGAACTCCGAGGTCTTCGAGGCAAAGGGAAAGGAGAAGTTCGACTGGACAGATATGCACTTCAGCCTTGGTCCTGCGGAGAAGATCTTCGGTCCTGGCGGCATCAGAGTGAAGACTCAGGGAACGGCGGAACTGAAGCTCGGCGCAACGATAAAGAACGTCGATAACCCTTCCCTGCCTGTCAGGAACCGCACTACGACAACCGTTGACTTCGACCAGAAGATCAACATCAACGTGACGGGCAAGATAGGCGACAAGATGAACCTCAACCTCAACTACAACACCGACGCTACCTTCGACTACGATGCGCAGAACATGAAGCTGAAGTACGACGGTAAGGAGGACGAGATCGTGAAACTCGTCGAGGCGGGTAACGTCAGTTTCCCAAGCAACTCGTCGCTCGTAACAGGCGCTTCGTCGCTCTTCGGTATCAGAACCGACCTCCAGTTCGGCAAGCTGAAGCTGCAGACGGTGCTCTCGCAGAAGAAGTCCTCCACGACAAGTGTGCAGTCGAAGGGCGGCGTACAGCTGACACCGTTCGAGCTCAACGTGGCAAACTACGAGGAGAACCGCCACTTCTACCTCGCCACATACTTCCGTTCGCACTACGACGGCTGGATGCAACAGCTGCCGAACCTCACCAGCGGCGTTACGATAAACCGCGTGGAGGTGTGGGTAACGAACAAGAACGGCCAGACGTCCAACACACGTAACATCATAGCCCTGTCGCAACTCGGCGACGGAGCGAACCCCGGCACTACCGTACCGTCGAACAACGCCAGCTCACTCTATAGCCAGCTTGCCGGCAACGATGCCGCACGCGACGTCAACCAGACGAGCAGCATCCTCAACGGCATGGGCCTTGAGAGCGGCAAGGAGTACGAGAAGATAGAGAAGGCGCGCCTGCTCTCCACCTCGGAGTACAGCCTCAACAGTGCCCTCGGCTACATCTCGCTCAAGACAAACCTGCAGTCAGACCAGGTTCTCGCCATCGCATACGAATACACCTACGGCGGCGTGACCTATCAGGTGGGTGAGTTCTCGAGCGACTTCACCGACGTCAACCAGGCCATCTACGTGAAGTCGCTGAAGAATACGTCGTGCAACCCAGAGCAGCCGAACTGGAACCTCATGATGCGCAACGTCTATTACCTCGCGTCGCAGGTGCAGAAGGAGAAGTTCAAGTTCGACATCAAGTACCAGAGCGACAGTATCGGCGTCTATGTCAACTACATACCGGAGGCCAGCACGAAGAATACACCGCTGATAAAGCTCCTCGGTGCCGACCGCCTCGACAACAACAACAAGCCTCACAGCAATGGCTACTTCGACTTCGTGGAGGGCTATACCGTCAGCAACGGCCGCGTCTTCATCCCTAAGGCGGAACCTTTCGGACAGGCACTCTACGATGCCCTCATAGCAAAGGGCGTCGATGCGCAGACGGCTTCAAAATACTCCTTCCCGGAACTCTATACGCAGACAAAGACATCGGCAAAGCAGAACGCGGAGAAAAACCGCTTCCAGCTCGTCGGACAGTTCAAGGGCAGTGCCGACAACGTCATCTCCCTCGGTGCATACAACGTACCGCAGGGCTCCGTCGTGGTAACTGCCGGAGGCGTAACGCTCACCGAGGGCAGCGACTATAGCGTCGATTACTCTGCCGGCGAGGTTACCATCCTCAACCAGAGCATCATAGACGCCGGAACATCCGTCAACGTATCGTGCGAGAACCAGGAGAACTACTCCATGGAACGCAAGACGATGTTCGGCATAAACTGGGAGTACGACTTCACGAAGGACTTCCAGCTGAGCGGTACCATACAACACCTCTCGGAGCAGACGCTGACATCGAAGGTGGCAATGGGTGCTGAGCCTGTCAACAACACGCTCATAGGCCTCAACATGAACTGGAAGAAGGAGAGCCAGTGGCTTACGAACATGCTCGACAAGATACCGTTCCTGCACCTCACGCAGCCTTCGCAGATACAGTTCAACGGAGAGTTCGCAAAGCTCTTCACGTCAATGGCGGGCGGAGTGCAGGACAATGCGTCGTACATCGACGACTTCGAGAGTGCCACCAACGGCATCGACGTCCTCACACCGACATCGTGGACGCTCTCCAGCGTGCCTCGCGAGGACGGCAAGACGTACGACAAGACCGACCTCTCCTCTGGCTATGAGCGCGCACGACTGGCGTGGTACACCGTCGATCCTATCTTCACGCGCCGCTCTTCTACGCTGACGCCATCGCACCTGAAGGACGATCCCGACCAGCTCTCGAACCACTATGTGCGCGAGGTCTATGTCAACGAGCTCTACCCTAACCGCGACCAGAACACCTACAGCGGTGCCACATCGACACTCTCGCCGCTGAACCTCGCCTTCTATCCATCAGAGCGCGGTCCATACAACTTCAACCCAAGCCTCGACAGCAACGGACGCCTGCCTAACCCTCAGGGCAACTGGGGCGGCATGATGCGAAAGCTCGACACCAACGACTTCGAGGAGGCGAACATAGAGTACATCGAGTTCTGGATGCTCGACCCGTTCATCTACTCCAGAAAGGACGGCTCGACGGCGAAACACACCGGCCAGCTCTACTTCAACCTCGGCGAAATATCGGAGGACATACTGCTCGACGGCAAGAAGTTCTACGAGAGCGGCATGCCGGTAAACAATACCGACACGACGGCAACGACGCAGTGGGGTAAGATTCCGGTGGAGAACACCATCAGCTATGCCTTCGCCACCACACCGGGTTCACGCCAGAAGCAGGACGTAGGCTTCAATGGACTGACCGACGAGGAGGAGTTGAAATGGGAAGGCTACAAGAACTTCCTCGACGTAGTGCTGGGACAAAGCCATGACGGTACGGGTACGGTGCAGAATGACTCGGCAAAGCAGGCCATCATGCGTGACCCGGCCAACGATAACTACCGCTACTTCCGTGGCAACGACCTCGACCAGAGGAAGGCATCCATCACCGAGCGCTACAAGTTCATAAACAACCCTCAGGGCAACTCGCCCGACTCCGACAACAGGACGGAGGGCTACGACACGTCGTACAAGACGGGCCCTGACGTGGAGGACATAAACCAGGACTACACGCTGAACGAGATTGACAACGAGAGCTACTACGAATACAAGATGGAGATTGACGACAACCAGCTCCAGGTAGGACGTAACTACATCGTTGACAAGCGCGAAGCCACCGTCTCCCTGCGCAACGGACAGTCGGAAACGGTGACATGGTACCAGGTGCGCATACCTATCCGCCAGGTCAACAACTCCAACCAGTTCAGCGAGAACATGGGCCGCAGGATAGGAAAAATCAGCGACTTCTCCTCTATCCGCTTCATGCGTATGTACATGAAGGGCTTTGAGGAGCCTACGCTGCTGCGATTCGGAAGCCTCGACCTCGTTCGTGGCGACTGGCGCATCTACGACCAGCACATCAAGGGTGCAAGCTACGGCAAGCCGAAGTTCACGCCTTCCAGCGTCAACATCGAGGAGAACAACAACAAGACGCCTGTCAACTACGTGCTGCCTCCGGGCATCACGCGTGTCGTTGACCCTTCGCAGCCACAGCTGACGGAGAACAATGAGCAGGCTATGCGCCTCGACCTCTCGGACATGGAGCACAACGATGCCATCGCCGTGTATAAGAACACGAACTACGACATGCGCTACTACAAGCACCTGCAGATGTTCGTACACGCCAATGCACTGGAGATGAACACCACAAACCTGCAGAACCACCAGCTGGCACTCTTCATGCGACTCGGTACCGACTATAACAACAACTACTACGAGTACGAGATTCCGCTGAAACTGACGCCTCCTGGAAAGTATAACACATACTCCTACGAGGACTGCCGCGCCGTATGGCCGCTGGAGAACATGCTCGACTTAGAGCTCAGCGCACTGACGGCACTCAAGAAGGAGCGCAACAAGGCGAAGGGAGCCGGACAGGCTTCGCTCAACGTAGTGTATTCGAAGCCGGATCCCAACAATCAGAACAACACCATATCCATCGTCGGTAACCCTTCACTCGGAGAGGTTCGAACCATCATGATCGGCGTGAAGAACAAGTCGGCAGAGATGAAGAGCGGCGAGGTATGGGTCAACGAGCTACGACTGATGGAGCCGGAGAGCACCGGAGGATGGGCTGCTGCCGGCAACCTCAACGTGCAGCTCTCGGACCTCGGCTCCGTGGCTGCTACGGGAAAGTACGTCAGCGACGGCTTCGGAGGAATCGAGGACAAGGTGATGCAGCGCACCACGGACAAGTTCTCAAGCTACTCCGTGACGACAAGCCTTGAGCTCGGAAAGTTCTTCCCGGACAAAGCAAAGGTGACAATACCTTTCTATTATAGTTATACGAAGGAGAGGACATCGCCGAAGTATAACCCTCTGGACACCGACATGCTGCTCGACGATGCACTGGAAAGTGCCGCAGACAAGCATGAGAAGGACTCCATCAAGAGCATCGCAATAACGAATACGGTGAACAAGAACCTCTCGTTCTCCGGTGTTCGCGTGGGTATTGCCACGAAGAGGCATCCTATGCCGTACGACCCGGCAAACTTCTCACTCTCATACAGCCATCAGCACCGCCATACCGACGGCAAGACGACGGTATATGAGAACGAGGACCAGTGGCGCGGAGCGTTGAACTACTCATGGACTCCGGTCTATAAGTCGCTCGAACCGTTCAAGAAGCTGAAGTCAAAGTCGAAGTATCTTGACATCGTGAAGAAATTTACGCTCAACTGGCTGCCACAGAACATCTCCGCAAACACCGAGATGACGCGCAGCTACTACGAGATGCAGGAGCGCGACCTCGACGACCTTCAGACGTCGGCAAGCATTCCGGTGACGTTCAACTCGCAGTTCCTTTGGAACAGAGACTTCTCACTCCGATGGGACCTCACGAAGAACCTGCACTTCAACTTCCAGAGTGCTACGAGGGCTGAGATAGAGGAACCTTACACTCCTGTCAACAAAGACCTGTATCCGGAGCAGTATTCGCACTGGAAGGACTCCGTATGGCAGAGCATAAAGCACATGGGTACGCCGCTGGATTACAACCAGACGGTGACGGCTTCATACAAGCTGCCGCTGAACCTCATTCCTATCTTCGACTGGGTGACGGCAGATGCGTCGTACAACGCTACATACCACTGGGCAAGAGGTACGAAGCAGGAGGACGGACGATCGCTCGGCAACACCATCAACAGCAACCGCACGGTGAACATCAACTCCACTTTCAACATGGAGAAGCTGTATAACCAGATACCGTTCCTCAAGAAGGTGAACGAGAAGTTCAACAAGACTCCGCAGAAAAAGCCGGCGAACCAGAAGAAGGACGCTAAGAAGAAGGACGACAAGAAGGCTGACGACGAGAAGCAATCAGCCGACGAGAAGAACAAGGATCTGGCTCAGGAGGACGGAAAGGACGGCAAATCTGCCGATGGCGACAAAAAGGCTGACGGCAAGAAGTCAAAGGAGCCGGAGGACATTTCGAAGAACAAAAAGTCGTTTATCCGTGAGGTTACGATAAAGGCGGATACTTCCACCATCATAAACCACGGCAAGAAATCGAAGAGACTCATCGTTTCGGCGAAGGACGAGAAGGGCAAGGTGCTGAAGATAAAGTACAAGAAGGTTGACGAGAACAAGATTCAGGTGTTCAACCCGACGGATTCCGCTATAAAGATGCGCGTGGCAGTGCTCGCGCTGGAGCCGCTGGAGAACCAGACATGGTATAAGGTGGCACAGGCAGCAACACGCGTGGCAATGCTCGTAAGGAACGTTTCGGTGACATACCGCAACCAGTACTCCATGGCACTGCCGGGCTTCATGCCTACCGTTGGCGACTTCTTCGGACAGAGAAAGGACAACGTGCTCTCGCCAGGTCTCGACTTCGCGTTCGGACTTATTGACGACGGATACATCGAGAAGGCTCGCAGGAACAACTGGCTGCTCAACTCCGACTCCGTGGCAACGCCTGCTACGACGAGCAATTCGCAGGACCTTCAGGTGAGAATGACGCTGGAGCCGTTCCGCAACTTCAAGATAGACCTCAACATGTCGCATACGCAGCAGAAGTCAAAGTCCATACAATATATGTATAAGGGCAACCCAACGACGCAGACGGGGTCGCTGACGATGACGACGATAAGCATCAAGTCGGCATTCGAAGGCATCGGAGATGCTGACAACGGATACCACTCCGCATCGTTCGAGAAGTTCTGCAACTCGCTGGAGGGCTACCGCATGAGGGTTGAGAAGCAGTATGCCAACGCGCTATACCCTGACGGTACGTCGATGGCCGGACAGCGCTTCGACCCTAACCTTACGCCTGTCAACAAGTATAGTGCCGACGTTCTCGTTCCGGCATTCCTCAATGCATACACCGGTTACAGCGACATCGGCATTCTGCCGGCTATCAAGAGGATGCTGCCGAACTGGTCGGTGAAGTTCAGCGGACTGTCACAGATACCTTGGGTGAAGGAGCATTTCAAGAGTGTCAACATCAACCACGCATACAAGAGCATCTTCGCCGTAGGTTCATACAGTTCATACTCTACGTTCATGTCTGTCATGGGCGAGAGAATAGGCTTCATCAACGATACGAAGACGGGCAATCCGACGCCGAACTCTATGTTCAACGTCTCTACGGTGAGCATCAATGAGGCGTTCTCGCCACTGCTCGGACTTGACTTTACGCTGCCAAACAACCTCACGTTCAAGGGTGAGTACCGCACGACGCGTGTGCTCTCGCTCTCTACTACGAGCGTTCAGATCAACGAGACGCTCTCCAAGGACTGGGTGTTCGGCATGGGATATAAGATCAATGACTTCCGATTCATCAAGAGCCGTGCGCTGAAGGCTCGCCAGAAGAACAGGAAGGCGATGGGCGACGACGATGACAACAAGCAGCAGAACAGCAGCAGTTCCAGAACGAACAGCAAGCAGAAGGACTTTGCGCACGACCTAAACCTGCGCCTGGACTTCAGCTATCGCCGGCAGGCTGCAATAACGAGAGATATTGCTTCGGTGAAGTCAACGGCAACGTCAGGCAACAATGCATTCAAGCTTGCATTCACTGCTGACTATACTCTCTCACGTCTGCTCACCATGAGCTTCTACTATGACCGCCAGGCTAACAGCCCACTGCTCTCCGCCGGTAGCTATCCTACCGTGACGCAGGACTTCGGTTTCAGCATGAAGTTCTCATTGACGAGATAAACATACTTTATATTCTTATATATGATACACAAATATGACTTTCTCATTATCGGTTCAGGCGTAGCCGGAATGAGTTATGCCCTTAAGGTAGCGAGAGCTAAGAAGGGAAGGATATGCCTTATTTGCAAGACCACACTAGAAGAAGCTAACACTAACTTCGCACAGGGCGGCATAGCATCTGTAACAAACGTTATTGTTGATGACTTCGAGAAGCATATCGAAGACACCATGATTGCTGGTGACTACATCTCTGACCCGGCAGCTGTTGATCAGGTGGTGCGCATGGCACCGTCGCAGATTCGCGAGCTGGTAGATTGGGGCGTCAACTTCGACAAGAAGGAGGACGGACTCTTTGACCTACACCGCGAGGGCGGACACTCTGAGTTCCGCATACTGCACCACGCCGACGATACGGGTGCGGAGATACAGCGCGGACTCATTGCTGCCGTCAAGGCATGCCCGGAGATTGAGGTTAAGGAGAACCACTTTGCGGTGGAGATTATCACGCAGCACCATCTCGGCATCGAGGTGACACGCCGTACGAACGACATCGAGTGCTTCGGTGCATACGTGCTGAACCCTGAGACGCAGAAGGTGGACACATACCTCAGCAAGGTCACCGTCATGTGTACCGGTGGCTGCGGTGCTGTCTATCAGACAACCACTAACCCTGTGATTGCAACGGGCGACGGCGAGGCAATGGTGTATCGTGCGAAGGGTACGGTGGCAGATATGGAGTTCGTGCAGTTCCACCCTACGGCGCTGCATCATCCTGGCGAGACACATCCGGCATACCTTATTACTGAGGCGATGCGTGGATACGGCGGCATACTGCGTCTGCCTAATGGCGAGACGTTCATGGAGAAGTATGACGAGCGCCTCTCGCTGGCTCCACGCGACATCGTGGCACGTGCCATTGATAAGGAGATGAAGATTCACGGTCTCGACCATGTGTGCCTCGACGTTACGCACAAGGATGCGGAGGAGACGAAGCATCACTTCCCTAACATCTACCAGAAGTGCCTGTCCATCGGCATCGACATAACCAAGGAGTACATACCTGTCCGCCCAGCTGCACACTATATGTGCGGAGGCATCAAGGTTGACCTCAACGGATGTTCAAGCATCAAGCGTCTGTATGCACTCGGCGAGTGTTCGTGCACAGGACTACATGGCGGCAACCGCCTCGCATCAAACTCTCTCATCGAGGCCGTCGTATATGCTGAGACGGCATCGAAGCACTCACTCGACCATGTTGACGAGTACGACTTCAACACTATGGTGCCGGAATGGAACGATGAGGGTACGCTCTCAAACGAGGAGAAGGTGCTCATCACGCAGAGTGTGCATGAGGTGGGACAGATAATGGCAAACTACGTCGGCATAGTACGTTCCGACCTGCGTCTGAAGCGTGCATGGGTGCGCCTCGACACGCTATACGAAGAGACTGAAAAGCTCTTCAAGCGCGTCGCTCCTACAAAGGATATCTGCGAGCTCCGCAACATGATCAACGTGGGCTACCTCATAACACGCTGGGCTATTGAGCGCAAGGAGTGTCGCGGACTTCACTTCACGACGGACTATCCGCTGCATGCCTACGATAACAAATAAGCTGCCTATGATAATAAACAGAACAAGACTATACATTCTAAATTTACTTCTCCTCCTGAGCACTACCATCATGGCTCAGGAGCAGAAGTTTGCTGACAGCGTAGCGGCAGACAGCATTGCGGCAGATACGCTGCAGATTGATTCCATACCCGACCTGCCATGGCCACAGTCACTGCAGGCAAGGCTCGATACACTGATAAAGAAGAGTTCCGTGCTGAAGACATCACAGCTTGGACTGATGGTCTATGACCTCACCGCAGACTCCGTGCTCTATACGCATGACCACAAGCAGGTGATGCGTCCGGCCTCTACAATGAAGCTTATAACAGCCATTACGGCTCTTGAGAAACTGGGCATCGACCATGAGTTCAAGACGCAACTCTACCGCAAAGGTGACTACATAGACAGCACAAGAGTCTTTGAAGGTGACATATACATAGTTGGTGGCATGGACCCGCGCCTTTCAAAGGATGATATGAAGGCGTTTGCTGATACCCTGAAGGCTCTAGGCATTGACACCATACGAGGCAGCATCTATGCCGACAAGTCGTTCAAGGATGCCGACCTATACGGTGAGGGATGGTGCTGGGATGATGATAACTCCATGCTCTCCGCACTCGTCTTCAACCGCAAGGACGATGCCATGAAGCATTTCCTCAACGCTTTGAAGGATGCCGGCATCTTCCACGATGGCGAGACAGGCGAGAAGACTTGCCCTTCCGGCTCCGAACATATATATACACGTACGCACGCGTTCCTTATGATACTTAATAAGATGATGAAGGACTCCAACAACCTCTATGCCGAGGCTGTGTATTATCAGATAGGACGCACGCAGGGGAAGCCTTCCACGGCAAAGAAGGCAAAGGCCGTAGAGGAGGCTATGCTGCGAAAGATAGGCATACAGAACCTTCCGCACCGCTTTGCCGATGGTTCCGGACTGTCGCTCTACAACTACGTGACGGCAGAGATGGAGGTGGCGTTCCTGCGTTACGCATACAACAACTCGCACATATACAAATACCTGCGCCCTACCCTACCGGAGGCAGGCATCGACGGAACGCTCGAAAAGCGCATGCAGGGCACCGTTGCTGAGCGTAATGTAGCAGCAAAGACCGGCACACTGTCAGGCATCAGCAGCCTTGCGGGCTACTGCACTGCCGCTAATGGTCACGAACTAGCCTTCTGCATCATCAACCAAGGCGTTATGAAGTCTGCCCCGGCAAAGACATTCCAGGACAACATCTGCATCGCTTTGTGCAAATAAAAAGAATCAATTGTCATGGGTTCAACATTCCGCGTTGAACACTCCAAAAACAAAATATAATATGAACCAAAGAGTAATCATTTCAAAAGACCTCAAAGCAGAGCTCACCGATGCCGTCAACGACTGTGAGCACGACCGTATATTCATCCTCACCGACACCACGACGAAGGAGCTTTGCCTCCCTATCGTGAAGGACTACCCCGCCCTCGCAGATGCAATAGTCATCACAATCGGGGCCACCGACGTTGCAAAGACCCTTGAGTCAACAGCCCATGTATGGCAGGAACTGCAGCAGGGCGGTGCCACACGCCACTCGCTTATGATAAACCTCGGCGGCGGTATGATAACAGACCTCGGAGGCTTTGCTGCCAGCACCTTCAAGCGTGGCATCAACTTCATCAACATTCCCACCACGCTTCTCTCAATGGTCGATGCCAGCGTAGGCGGCAAGACAGGCATAAACTTCGGCAGTCTGAAGAACGAGATAGGCGTCTTCAACGACTCTAGGTACGTTATTCTCTGTACGGAGTTCCTCAAGACCCTCGACGATGCCAACCTGCGTTCCGGCTATGCAGAGATGTTGAAGCACGGACTCATAAACCGTCCGGAGCGTCCTGTGCAGATAAAGGATGGCGGCACATACATGGACATGTGGCAGGAACTCGTTTCCTTCAACATAGCAGCGCCGGACCTCGCGCAGCTTCAGCGTATGGTAGCAGACAGCGTGCAGGTAAAGGAACTCGTAGTTGAGGAGGATCCACATGAGCACAGCATCCGTAAGGCACTCAACCTCGGTCATACCGTAGGCCATGCCTTTGAGTCATGGGCTATGCGTCACGCAGCAGATGCCAACGACAAGAGAATCTCCGAGCCTATTCTCCACGGCTATGCCGTTGCCTACGGCATCATCCCAGAGCTCTATCTCGCTGCTACAAAGTGCGGATTCCCGCAGGACGTGATGCGTCAGGCGGTGCGTTACATCCGCGAGGTATATGGCATGCTGCCTATCACATGCGACGACTATCCGGAGCTTCTCGAACTGATGACGCACGACAAGAAGAACATTGCCGGCATCATCAACTTCACACTCCTCGGTGGCGTGGGCGACATACGCATCAACCAGACCGCCACAACGAAGGAGATAGAAGAGGCACTCGATTTCTTCCGCGAGGGATAAAAAAATAGGCGAAAACAGATAAAATGATAGCAAATAGTCAAAGAATAAGCAAAAAAACTGACTATTTGTAAAAATACTTCGCAAAATCGTTTGCAATTTAATAAATTTGTAGTACCTTTGCACACAAATTTAACAAACGCAAATCATGAGCAAATTAATCAAACCAAAGAATTACAAGGCGCTGCTCGACCTCAAGCAGACAGAGCAGGGCATCAAACTGATAAAGGAGTTCTTCCAGCAGAACCTTTCAACAGAACTCCGTCTGCGTAGGGTTACAGCCCCTCTCTTCGTACTGCAGGGTCTCGGCATCAACGATGACCTCAATGGCGTAGAGCGTGCCGTAACATTCCCTATCAAGGACCTTGGCGACAAGAAGGCAGAGGTAGTGCATTCCCTTGCAAAGTGGAAGCGTCTCACACTCGCTGACTACAACATCGAGCCAGGCTACGGTATCTATACCGACATGAATGCTATCCGTGCAGATGAAGAGCTCGACAACCTCCACTCTCTCTACGTTGATCAGTGGGATTGGGAGGCTGTTATCTCCAAGGAGAACCGCAACATCGAATTCCTCAAGACCGTGGTGCGCCGCATCTACTCTGCTATACTTCGTACAGAGTTCCTTACCTGCGAGACATACCCACAGCTTAAGCCATTCCTTCCACAGGACATACACTTCGTTCACGCTGAGGAACTCGTACAGATGTATCCTAACCTCACTCCAAAGGAGCGTGAGGATGAGATCTGTAAGAAGTATGGTGCTGTCTTCGTGATGGGCATCGGTGGCAAGCTCTCTGACGGTAAGAAGCATGACGGTCGTGCTCCCGACTACGATGACTGGACAACACCTAACACTGATGGATTCCTTGGTCTCAACGGCGACATCCTTATCTGGTATCCTGTCCTTGAGCGCAGCTTCGAGCTCTCATCAATGGGCATCCGCGTTGACAAGGAGAGCCTCCTCACCCAGCTTGAGATTGAGGGCAAGACAGAGCGCAAGGAGCTCTACTTCCACAAGCGTCTCCTCGAAGGCTCACTGCCACTCTCTATCGGTGGTGGCATCGGACAGAGCCGTCTCTGCATGGTAATGCTCCAGAAGGCTCACATCGGTGAGATCCAGGCAAGCATCTGGCCAGATGAGCAGCGCAAGGAATGCCGCGAGGCAGGCATGAACCTTATCTAACAGGTTCTTGCCATCCACGTTCCAATTCTTTTTTAGCAACATACACACTCACATATAATATTAACGCCACCGCAACATAATGTTACGGTGGCGTTTCTTTATTTTGTTTGCGATTACTCTGCCATGTTGGTGATTTCATTAGCATCAGGCATTGACACCTTGCCATCGTTGTTAATGTCGGCAGCATTGACATTTATGTTAACATCCTCGCCAAGATATTTCCGTACTATAAGATGCGCATCAGCCTTAGTAATCTTGCCATCACCGTCAGCATCACCAACAACGAATGTGTCATCTGCACCCACATAGCTGTCTGCATTCTGCAGGATGTTAGACTTGCAGATGGTACTCTTATTCATAAGGAAGAACGCATTGCCACCGTCAGGGTATCTGCCGACAGACTGGTCGTAGGTATGTGCGTTATAGCTTATTGCATCCTTGAAGTTCTTCATCTGCGGATGAGCATCGAAGAACGCCTTATTGTTCTTCTCGAAGTCTGCACTGGAAGAAATCATCACCACCGAACCATCGTCGTTTCCGAGATTGAATGTAGCGTGAAGCTGTGTATCTGTCTTGTATTTCTTCGTACACCAGACGATGAGGTGACCATGAGCCGGGATGATGGTGTTCGCCTTTCCGTTTGCAGCAATCTGGAACTTCGTAGGCTTCGACGCATCGTCCGAGATATAGAGTCCAGCAACATTGAGGTCAGTATCGGTAGTATTGTAGAGTTCCACCCAGTCACCCTTCTTGATGTTCTCATCGACGTATGAGTCGTTCTGTGCACTTACCTCATTGATTTTTATCGGAACATCGCACTCTCCACGCTGCTGTATGCCCTCAATCTTGCGCCATACGGCGGTGATGTCCTGTGTTTCTGTACCCGTAAGCTGATACTCCGCAGAGGTAGTAATATAGCTATCCGATACATTCTTATAATTCCTGGTCAGCGATGCCTCCCACATGATATCGGAAGAACTTGTGCTGTTGTTGTGAACCTCCACCGCAATGACGTTCGTTCCGGTCTTGAAGAGTGATGCATTGAGCGTCATCGTACCCATGTCAGGGTTATTCGGTGCGTATGAAGAAGCAACAGTAGAGTATGTAGGAGTACCGTTAGGCATGTTGTATCTACCAGCTTCCGTTCCGTTTACATAGACCACCATACCATCATCAACAGTATAGTTGAGCTTAAAGACATCGTCTGACGACACGTTGCTGAGTGTCACCGTCTTGCGGAAGTAGTAGCAGCTCTTGTTAGCCGCGAGGCTGTTGGTATTGTTCTGTGATTTACCATATCCAAGAGGAGCCTTGCCACTTCCCCATGAACCGTCGCCGTATGAAGCAGACTTCCATGCCTTTCCATCGAGTGAAGTGGTGAAGTAACGCCATGTTGACTGAAGCGGAATGACGGTCTCCGTACCTGTTGTCGTGCCGCTGTTGTCTTTCCATCCCAAGAACTCATAGCCGGCAGGTGCCTTTGCCGTCAATGTTACAGGCATGAAGAGCTGTCCGCTGAACTTTCCTGTAGGCACATCCACGCCGTTAAGAAGTATTCCAGCGCTTTCTATATTACTTCCGAAGGTTACGTTCTTAGCTGTTCCGAGCGAGAAATAACTCTTCAAGTGATTGACAAGTGTTGATTGTCTGTAGCCTAATCTGTTTCTTATGTCGTTAGCAGTATTTGAAGGATATACATAACCACCCTGAGAGAGGTAGTTAGCCATCTCGTCAACGATGCTGTTCACACGTTCCGGCGTATATACAGAGCCTGCAACAAGGCAGAATGCGTCGATAAACTTCTTCTTGAAGCTGCTGTTGTTCAGCATATTCTGGAAGATTGTCACAACTTCATTTTCCTTTGTTATGCGCAATCCGGTAATATCCCTTCCAAGTGAATAGTCGTATCCATAGAGATAATCGAAGGTGTAGTTTCGCTTGTCCATGAATGTTGACAGAGGAGTGTCCGTTGCCAATGCGCCGTCGAGGTCGAAAAGTACGAATCTGAACTTACCGTCAGAGACGCTGCGGAATGCCTTTACGTTGTTCTGAGGCCAGTCGGTGCATCCGAGATACAGTTCCACCGCCATGTAGTTCACGAAGTTCTCTATGTCCAGAAGCGTCTTTATCTCTTCGTATGACGCAGCCGTGGAAGCCGTCTTTGACAGATTATAGAGTCGCATGAATGCCTCCTTCGTGCCACGCATCTGCACATAACCGGAGTCAGGGCATATCTCGAACTGATCCATGAGGTCATCGTCGATGCCATAGTTGCTCTCACCGTAGTCCTTATTGTTCGGCTCGCGCATATTGAGAACGGCGTAAGGCTGACCATTCATGAACACATGAACCGGCTGCCATGACTGATATTCCACGTTCATTCCACTGCGTGCCACAATCTGCTGTAATGCAGGATCCTTGATACGGGCACCCGTGTCGTTACCGCCATTACGTATCTGCAGCACCTTATGCTTAAGGAAAGGCTTCTCCGCGAAGAACTGTGTGCTAAGGTAGTTGATACCATACTGCTTGTTTGCCTTCAGTTTGAATGAATGCGGAGTCCATGCACGGCTCCAACCTCCGCATGCCGACAGGTTTACCTCCTGAGAAACAACGCACTCATTGTTGGTAGTGATGTAGTCGAAGTTCACCGGACGGTCCCACTCCATGTTCCAGTTGCACATGCCGCTCTGTCCTCTTCCGGCACGACCGTTTGCTGATTGTGCAAAGATGGCATACTCTCCACCATCGAAGATCTCGCCTGGTGCACTGGTGAGGGATATGATAGGGAACGGTTCATTGCCACTATTATATATAAAGGTACGCGTAACGACCGGACTTGGCAGCATTCCGTCCTGATAGAGTCGGAAGCGATAGCTCTTTGAAGAGTTGGTGGTGAACACTCCAGTAGTAGATGTGTAGCCATTTTCCATCGTCGGAGCAGAGCCGTCGGTAGTATATCTGAGTGTTGTTCCGGCCGGTATCGTCACCCTGCATGTCAGCGAACCGGTGAAGAGCTGCGGTGCCTTGTCAACAACAGGTGCTGGCAACTGTGTCAGTGCAAACTGGCTTGTAGCGTTTGTTGCGGAAGGTGTAGGGTTACCAGTCCATCTCCATAACGTGCCACCATCTTCCGTTCGTCCGTATGACAGCCTGCTCTTTGCCGCAGGATATGTGAAGGATGCCAGTTCATCCGTACCGTTTAAAATCCTTATGGTGCCGCCATCGCAATCCAGTTTGTCGTCTATCTGCCTATAGGACTGAGTGGCATATTGCTCATAATGGTCGAAGTTAAGCACCGCGAAGCCATGTGCCGGCAACACTCCGTAGTTCGACTTCAGCTTGTGCCTTGATACAATGCCGTCAGCATCAGTCATCTCTATGGTCAGTCCTCCGAGGACTATGCCGTCATCGGTAGGATTATACAGCTCCACCCATGAACCATAGTTCGTAGAAGGGTCGCGATATACGTCCACGTTAGCCGCCATCACCTCGTTTATCACGACGCTCTCTGCCGATGGTTTGCCTGCCGGAACGACAGTTATGGTTATTGTACCAGTCTTCTTGCCGCTATCCTTCGACGTAGCAGTAATCGTTGCCGTGCCGACTCCCATAGCCTTTATGACACCTTTCGAGTTTACTGCCACGACGGAGCTGTGGCTTGAAGACCACGTAACGGTCTTGTATGTAGCATCCTCAGGAACTACCGTTGCCGTAAGTTGCTGCATTTCAGTAGGAATCATCTTCACGGAAGTGGCACTGATGTTTATCTCAGTCACGTTCTTTATCGTAGTATAATGCTCCAGTTTGAAGTCATCAAAGCAGCTCCAGTCAGCTGTCAGGGTGCTATTCTTTCGCACACCGATGCGCAATCTTCCGTCAGAATCCACCTGACACTCCACGCTGTTGCTGTAATAGCCAGCCTGAAACCAGTAGTATGCCGCCTCCATGTTGTTCGGAATATAGTTCCATCCACCGACAACGGCGATTCCTCCGCCAAGACCTGACGACACCATGCCTGAGCTTATCGGCACAATGCTCGTCTCAAAGGTCTTCGTGGAAGAAGTGGCATAGAGCTTTGCATACTGATAGGCGCTATAGTTTCCGGAAGAATACCTGGTATAGTCGCTATTGGAATCGCCCATACGATAGAACGCCTTGACGCTCAGGCGATACCTTCCCTTCGCCAGTCCTGTCAGAACCTGATAGGCATCATAGTTCATCTGGTAGAACTCTGCATTCTCCTTCGGGTATGCCGCACCGAAACTCGTACCGCTCCATCCCGTCGTGCAGTCGTTATTGTCGAAACGAGGGTTACGGATATAGCTGTCCGTAACGTCAACCCACTGCATCTGAGCCATCGCTCCCGACAACAAGCCAAAGAGCATAACTATCGAAAATACAATTCTTTTTATCATTCTGTCTTTTTATTTTAGGTTAGTAACCAATTTCTTCCTGTTTATATAAAATATAAAATCCGATGGCAAAATTACTAAAAAAAAATGGAATAGCAAATTTTCGATGGAATTATTTTGTTATTTAGCGGAAAAATTGTACTTTTGTAAACGAAATAACATGGCTGCACCAAAAGCCGCCATCCATATTACAATCGTGCCAACCAAACAATAGCCAATAATGAGACGCAAAGAAATGATACTCCGTGAGCCTTATATCGCTGATGCTCACCGCTATGACCACGAGGACAATCTCTATCGCCGCTGCGGTCGATCGGGCGTCAAGCTGCCGCAGATAAGCCTCGGTTTCTGGCATAACTTCGGCTATGCAGACCCATACGAGCGCTGCCGCCAGCTGACGCACTATGCCTTCGACCACGGCATTACGCACTTCGACCTCGCCAACAACTACGGTCCTCCTTATGGAGCAGCCGAGGAAGTGATGGGCAGGCTTATGACGGAGGACTTCCGTCCCTATCGCGACGAGCTGTTCATAGCCACAAAGGCTGGCTACGACATGTGGGAAGGCCCTTACGGCAACTGGGGTTCCAGGAAGTACATGATGGCAAGTCTCGACCAGAGTCTCCGCCGCATGAACCTCGACTACGTTGACCTCTACTACAGCCACCGCTACGATCCTGAGACACCCCTTGAGGAAACGCTGCAGGCTCTTGTCGATATCGTGAAGCAGGGCAAGGCTCTCTACGTCGGAATATCACGCTGGCCGCTGGAGGCTCTGAAGGTTGCTAAGGAGTATCTCGCCGCCCACGACGTGCCGCTGCTCATCTATCAGGGCCGCATCAACATGATTGACAGGGCACCGATAGAGGAAGGCATCCTCGACTACTGCGCCGACAACGGCATAGGCTTCATCTCCTTCTCGCCACTTGCGCAGGGACTCCTCACCGACCGCTATCTCAATGGCATTCCGGAGGGGTCACGCATGACGCATAGCGTGTTCCTAAAACCAGAGAATCTCACCGACGAACTCCTCGCAGAACTGCGCCAGATGTCTGCCGAAGCGCAGCAGCAAGGCAAGACCCTCGCCGACAAAGCCCTCAACTGGGTGCTCGAACAGCGTGGCGTAACCTCCGTAATCGTTGGCGTCAGCAAGGTGGAGCAGATGGAGCGCAACCTCAATGCGGTGCTTTCAAATTGAAAAAATGGTAACAGAGATTTGATAATTGAGACTTGAGTAATTCTCAAAAAATCTAATTCTTGACATGAATCTTCCGGAATATAAGGACATAAGAATCAGAAAGACGGAGAATGGCAGGCTTGAAGTCCTCGACGTTCTGCGCCAGAAGTTCGTCACTCTCACGCCGGAAGAGTGGGTACGCCAGCATTTCGTGAACTATCTCACCGAGCACCTCGGCTACCCTAAGGCGCTGATGGCTAACGAAGTGGAGCTTACGGTGGGCGATAAACACCTGCGATGCGACTCCGTTCTCTTCAGCCAAGACCGCCAGCCGCAGATGATAATGGAGTATAAGGCAGAGTCCATCGTGCTCACCCAGAAGGTCATAACGCAGATCACGACCTACAACATGCTGCTCCACGTGCGCTATCTGCTCGTCAGCAACGGCAACCAGCACGTCTGCCTGCACCTCAACGAAGCCTCTAACCAGTGGGAATACCTCAAGGAAATACCACACTACACTCAACTAAACAACTAAAAAACTATACAACAAAACAACTAAAAAACCAAAAAACAAAACAACTAAAAAATACACTCAACTAAACAACTAAACAACTATACAACAAAACGACTAAAAAAATATGAAGAAAATCTTTTTCACAGCACTCATAGCAGTGCTCTCCATGACGATGGCAGATGCTGCCAAGAAGCCACAGAAAGACCTTTTCCCAGACGGAACGGAGATTCCGGAGTGGTTCCACAAGAACGAAAGCGTTGACCTCTCCAAGCTCGGCACGCAGTATAAACTGACGGACAACGCCATATACGCTGACGGTCGCATCCATACCGCAGAGATTCAGGCACTTATCGACAAGGCGGCAGCCAACGGCGGTGGTGTCATCGTGGTGCCACAAGGCATCTACATGACCGGCGGCCTGCACTTCAAGCAGGGTACGCACCTATATCTTGAGGACGGCGCAACGCTCATGGGCTCCGACTTTATCGGCGACTACCCTCTCGGCAAGACACGTATCGAGGGTGAGACCTGCACATACTTCGGTGCACTCATCAACGCCGACGGACTTGACGGCTTCACAATCTCCGGCAAGGGCACCATCGACGGCAACGGACTCCGCTACCACAAGCAGTTCTGGCTGCGCCGTAAGTGGAACCGCCAGTGCACCAACAAGGACGAGCAGCGCCCACGACTCGTCTATGTCAGCAACTGCAAAAACGTTCAGATAGAGGGCGTTAAGCTCCAGAACTCTGCCTTCTGGACCACACATATCTATAATAGCCAGAACGTAAAGCTCCTCGGCCTGCGCATCTACTCCCTCGGAAAGCCAGACGACACGAAGGGTCCTTCGACGGATGCCATTGACCTTGACGTTGTCAAGAACGTGCTCGTGAAGAACTGCTACATGTCCGTCAACGACGACGCTGTAGCCATCAAGGGTGGTAAGGGCCCATACGCCGACGCCTTCAAGAAGGATTATCCGGGCGTGAAGATACCAGAGGAGAGCATCGGCAACGGCGTCAACGAGAACATTATCATCGAGGACTGCGAGTACGGCTTCTCTCATGGCTGCCTCACCCTCGGTTCAGAGTCTGTTCATAGCCGCAACATCATACTGCGCCGCATCAACATCTCTACCATGGGCAACAACCTCCTGTGGCTCAAGATGCGTCCGGACACACCTCAGCTCTATGAGTACATCACCGTTGAGGACATCAAGGGCAGCGTGAAGAACTTCATTCTCGTGGCTCCTTGGAAGCAGTTCTACGACCTCAAGGGCCGCAAGGACTCCCCACTCTCCTTCTCCGACCACATCACCATGCGCCGCTGCGATGTCGATTGTAACGTCTTCTTCAACGTGGCAAAGCAGGACGAGGTCTATAAGCTCTCAAACTTCACCTTCGAAGACCTCAACGTTACGGCGAACAAGAAGGATTTCCACCCTGAGTATGTTGACGGTTTCAACTACAAGAACGTGAACGTAAAGTAACGGAACGTCCCCTTTCAGGACCTTCTGAAACGTGCTATTGAGAGTGCAGAAAAATGTCTTGAAAAAGCACGGAAATTTGTATCGGAAACCTATAGCTATCTAATTGCGATGTAAAAGCTATGCAATTACACTGTAAAAGCATAGAGATTACACTGTAAAAGCATAGAGATTACACCGTAATTAGACAGCTTTTACGAGGCACTTTGTAACACGTAGATAATCAATATGTTACAAAGTGCCATCTTTATGCATTCCAGTCGTTTTTGAACTAACGGAAATTTGTATCGCAGAAAGGCGAAAAAAATCCCCGACACCCATTTCTGAGTGCCGGGGATTAGTATTTCTTTCTGCCTCGATCAGCCGTTCATGGCCATGAGGAACTCCTGGTTTGTGCGTGTATTGCGCATGAGTTTGTGAATCTCGTTCATAGCCTCCGTAGCGTTCATGTCAGCAATATGATTGCGCAGAATCCACATACGGTTGATGGTTGTCTCGTCGAGCAGGAGGTCATCGCGACGTGTGCTTGACGCAACGAGGTTGACAGCAGGGAAGACGCGCTTGTTGGCAAGCTGGCGGTCGAGCTGCAGTTCGGAGTTACCGGTACCCTTGAACTCCTCGAAGATTACCTCGTCCATCTTTGAACCGGTGTCGGTCAGTGCGGTAGCGATGATAGTCAGCGAGCCACCGTTCTCTATATTACGCGCAGCACCGAAGAAGCGCTTCGGCTTCTGGAGCGCATTGGCATCGACACCACCCGTCAGCACCTTTCCGCTGGCAGGCGCAACGGTGTTGTATGCACGTGCGAGACGCGTGATGGAGTCAAGGAAAATCACCACATCGTGACCACTCTCGACCATGCGCTTTGCCTTCTCAAGCACGAGTCCCGCAATCTTCACGTGGCGATCGGCAGGCTCATCGAAGGTAGATGCTATGACCTCGGCGTTTACGGTACGTGCCATGTCGGTAACCTCCTCTGGTCGCTCGTCGATGAGGAGCATCATGATGTACGCCTCCGGATGGTTCGCCGCAATGGCATTTGCGATGTCCTTCATGAGGATTGTCTTACCCGTCTTTGGCTGAGCCACGATGAGTGCACGCTGACCCTTGCCTATTGGCGAGAAGAGATCGACGATACGTGTTGATATGTTCGTAGTGCGTGGATCGCCACAGAGCGTGAACTTCTCCTCAGGGAACAGCGGAGTGAGGTTCTCGAAGGAAATGCGATCGCGCATATCGTATGGCTCTCGTCCGTTGACACGCAGTACCGTGCTCATTGTGAAGTACTTCTCCTGTCCGTGAGGTGGGCGCACCTTACACTGCACAACGTCGCCGGTCTTCAGCGAATACTGCTTGATCTGCTGCTGGGTGAGGTGTACGTCGTCCGGAGAAGAGAGGTAGTTGTAGTCGCTTGAACGGAGGAATCCGTAGCCGTCAGGCATCAGTTCGAGCACGCCATTAGCCGTAACGATGTCTCCGAAGTCGAAGGAACTCTCGCTGGCAGGTGCCTCCTGCTGGAAGGTATTAACCTCCGACGGCATGTTCTGTGGGTTGTCGAACATGTCGTAGTATGGTATTGCGGCGTTGTCCTCCACCGGAATGTCCTTCACGATGATGAAGTCTGTTCCGTCACCAGGGTCGCCCTCCCATACGTTAGCCGCATTCTGCTCTTCATTGAGCTTGCTAACTTTGCTCTGAAGCTGCTCAAGGAGTCCGAGAGACTCGCCTTCCTCAGCCGTCGCACCACCCGCAAACTGCGCTTCCGGCACGGCGTTGATATCGGCATTCTCGCCACCCTCCTCTTCGCTGAACGGCAGTTCCTGCTGCGTTGGTTCCGTACCCTGAATCTTCTGAGCCAGTGCAGCGGCGGCAGCAGCAGCGGCAGCCATTATCTCTTCCTTGCTCCTGCGGGCACGCTTCTTCTTAGGTGACTCATTATTAGCATCTTCCGACGCCTCATTATTTACATCTGCCGGAGCCTCGCCGTCAGCCTCAACAGGGGCATCCTGCGACTCTGCGGCAGGTTCTGCAGCCGGTTCTGCAACAGACTCCTCTGCTGCAACCTCGGCAGACGCTTCCGCATGCTCCTCTGCAGCAAGGCGCGCAGCCTCTTCCTCCTGCTGCTTCTGAAGCAGGAGTGCCTGTTCCTTCTCTGCCTTTGTAGGACGTCCGCGGCGCTTCTTTGGCGCTGCCTCGTGGTTCTCCGTCTGGGCTCCGTCGGCACTGATTACCGGATCAGCTGCCTTACGTGTTACTCGTGTACGTTTCTTCTTCTGTGGTTCTTCGCTGATAGGCGAATCCAACAGTTCTTCTTCATTTGCCATATTGATATTGTTGCAAGGCTACTGCCTCACGATTCTTGTTTTAATAAGATGTTTGGGAATGGTGGTTCTCCTGGCATCCGCTGAACCTTTCTGTCCGTTTTTCGGAGAGAAAACAGAGGGAGAATCACCCGTTTGAATGAAATGTTGTGAATAAATCTGGTGCAAAGGTAGTCATTTCTTTTGTAAAAAAAAAATCATTATGCTTCTTTTGTGCATTATTTTACAAAAAATTAACAAACTTCGTTTTTTTTCTTTCTATATTATAAATAATGTGTAAATCATTTGGAGATAAACAAAAAAAGTTGTACTTTTGTAAGCGAATTATATTATCATGCAAAGAAAATAAATGAAATCATTCATAAAATATACGTTTTCCACCATCGTTGGAGTGCTCATTGCCGGCATCATAATGGTTGCCGGACTCGTCGTTGTGGGCACTGCAATGGCATTGAGCGACGACACTGCCCCGGTGGAGGTCAAGGACGACAGCGTGCTGCGCCTGAGACTCAGCGGCGAGATTGTAGAGAAGCAGGATGCGGATGCCATCAGCGGCATGCTCGGCATTAGCGACATGACGCAGAGGCAGGGGCTCAACGACATCGTGGGAGCCATAGAGAAGGCTGCACGCAACGAGAATATCAAGGGACTTTACATAGAGGCCGGCATGCTGCAGGCAGACTATGCCACGCTGCAGGAAATCCGCAAGGCTGTCATAGAGTTCCGCAAGTCGAGGAAATGGGTTGTGGCGTTTGCCGACGAATATACCCAGGGTGCCTACTATGTGTGCTCGGCAGCCGACAAGGTGCTGCTGAATCCGCAGGGAATGCTCGACCTCCACGGCATCAGTTCGAAGCCTATGTTCCTCAAGGATCTGCTGGCGAAGGTGGGCGTGAAGATGACCGTCGTGAAGGTTGGAAAGTTCAAGAGCGCCACGGAGCAATATACCGAGGAGCAGATGAGCGAGGCTAACCGCGAGCAGACGACACGCTACATCTCCAATATATGGAACGTGGTGCTTCAGGACATCAGCAAGAGCCGCAGAATAAGCATCGACTCGCTCAACATCTTCGCCGACGAAATGACGTCACTGCAGGGGGCCGGATACCTCAAGCAGCACCGTCTCATAGACAAGACGCTATACCAGAACGAGGTGGAGGCCTACCTCAACACCCTCCTGAAGAAGGATAAGGACGAGAAGGTGGAGATGGTTGGCTGTGCGGCTCTCAACAGAAGCACCATCGAAAGCATCGTCTCCGACAACAAGATTGCCGTCTATTACTGCGAGGGCAGCATTGTTCAGAATCAGGAGTCGGGCATGGTGATGGGCGATGCGGGCATCGTCAGCAAGAAGATGGTCAAGGACCTCGACAAGATAGCCAAGGACGACGACATCAAGGCGGTCGTGATACGCGTCAACAGCGGTGGCGGCGATGCCTTCGCCTCTGAGGAAATATGGAACTCCGTGGTGAAGCTGAAAGCCAGGAAGCCGGTGGTCATCTCCATGGGCGGCATGGCGGCATCGGGAGCATACTACCTCTCTGCAGGCGCTTCGTGGATAGTAGCGCAGCCAACGACGCTGACGGGTTCCATAGGTATCTTCGGATGCTTCCCCGACATGAGCAACCTGATGCAGCAGAAGCTCGGCATCAAGTATGACAACGTGAAGACAAACAAGCACGCCGACTTCTCGATACTGCAGACGGCAAGACCGTTCAACGCAGAGGAAGAGGCTTACCTGCAGGCGTATATCAACAGAGGCTACGAGCTGTTCTGCAAGCGTGTGGCTGACGGCAGAAAGATTTCCATCGGCCAGGTGAAGCAGATTGCGGAGGGACGTGTATGGACGGGTGCCGATGCTCTCAGGATAAAGCTCGTCGATGAGATAGGCGGCATGCCGGAAGCACTGAAGAAGGCTGCCACAATGGCTAAGATAAAGGACGAGGACTACGAGACCGTAGCCTATCCGAAGGCCAAGACGTGGATGGAGCAACTGACGGAAACGGCAGGTACCGACGATGAGCTGGATCAACAGCTGCGCCTTACCCTCGGCGCATTCTATGAGCCATTCGTCCTCGTAAGGCAGCTGCAGCACCAGAGTCCGGTGCAGGCAAGGTGCGAGATAGTGCAAATTGCTAATTGAAAAAGAGAAATTGAAAACTGAGAATTCGTGGAAGGTGATTTCATAAAGATAAACAAACGGCTGCTTCCTCTCTCCTGGCTCTACGGGTTAGGAGTGACGTTCCGCAATCTGCTCTTCGACACTGGAGTGCTGAAGAGCAGGTCGTTCGACGTGCCGGTGATATCCGTTGGAAACATAACGGTTGGCGGTTCGGGCAAGACGCCACACGTGGAATACCTCATACGACTGCTGAAGGACGAGGTGAAGGTGGCGGTGCTCAGCCGTGGCTACAAGCGCAAGACGCGCGGCTACCGTGTGGCTGATGCGCAGACGACGATGCCGCAGATCGGCGACGAGCCCTACCAGATGCACCGTAAGTTCAGGGATATCTTCGTGGCGGTGGATGCCAACAGGTGTCACGGCATCGACATGCTTACCACGCAGCCAGAAACAAGGAATACGCAGGTGGTGCTTCTCGACGATGCCTACCAGCACCGATACGTGAAGCCGGGTATGAACATACTGCTCGTTGACTACCACCGCATGATAGTTCACGACAAACTGCTGCCGGCCGGACGACTGCGCGAGCCGCAGGAAGGCAAGAACAGGGCGGACATCGTAATCATCACGAAGTGTCCGGCGGACCTGAAGCCGATGGAGTTCCGCGTGCTGCAGAGGGCTATAGACCTGCAGCCATGGCAGAAGCTGTTCTTCACGCAGATAGTACACGACCCTCTGCGCCCGCTGTTCAAGGAGGCTCCGAAGCTCAACGAAGATATGAAGTGGCCTAACGTGCTGCTGCTGACGGGCATTGCGTCGCCGGAACAGATGATAAAGGATATGGAGGGAAAGTGCGAGAGCATAATGCCGATGCACTTCCCTGACCACCATCAGTTTACGAAGTCTGACGCGGAGGCTATCAACATGCAGTTCAAGATGATGAAGAAGCCGGCTATCATCATTACGACAGAGAAGGACGGCACGCGTCTGGAGCACCTCGACACGCTGTCGCCGGCGGTTAGAAAGGCACTGTATGTGCAGCCGATACGGGTTGATTTCATACAGGATGAAGACAAGAAATTTAACGAAACTATTTTAGATTATGTACGCAAGAATACAAGAAATAGCTCAATGGCTGAAGGAAAGAATGCCCCTGCAGCCGCAACTGGCAATAATCCTGGGAACAGGACTCGGTCAGTTAGCTTCTGAGATAGAGGTGGAGAAGGAGATATCGTATAAGGATATCCCGAATTTTCCCGTCTCTACGGTTGAAGGTCACGACGGAAAGCTCGTCTTCGGACGCCTCGGAGGCAAGGAGGTGATGGCCATGAAGGGCCGCTTCCACTACTACGAGGGCTACTCCATGAAGGAGGTGACGCTGCCGGTGCGCGTAATGTATGAGCTGGGCATCAGGACACTGATTGTCAGCAATGCTGCCGGAGGTGCGAACAAGTCGTTCGAAGTGGGCGACCTGATGGTCATCACCGACCATATCAATGCCTTCCCAGAGCATCCTTTGCGCGGACAGAACATACCGACGGGACCTCGTTTCCCGGACATGCACGAGGCCTATGACCACGAACTGATAGCCCTCGCCGACGAGATTGCGGCAGAGAAGCAGATGCGTATTGTGCACGGAGTATATTATGGTACGCAAGGTCCAAGCTACGAGACGCCTGCAGAATACCGTGCCTTCCACGCCCTGGGAGCTGATGCGGTAGGCATGAGCACCGTGCCGGAGGTCATCGTGGCACGTCACTGCGGCATACGCGTCTTCGGATTGAGCATCATCACGAACATGGGCATCAGCGATACGCCACAGATTGCTACCCACGAGGAGGTACAGGAGGCCGGACTCCGCGCGCAGCAGAAGGTGAACACGCTCGTGAAGGAATTAGTAACACGAATGAAATAAGAAGTTAATGGAAATAAAGAACCTCGGAGAGTTCGGTCTTATTGACCACCTCACAAAAGATATAGAGATAAAGAACGAGTCAACGGTGAAGGGCGTTGGCGACGATTGTGCCGTGATGCACTACGGAGAGATGGAGACGCTCGTAACGACGGACATGCTCATGGAGGGCGTACACTTCGACCTTACGTACGTTGACATGAAGCATCTGGGCTACAAGTCTGCGATGGTGAACATCAGCGACATATTCGCCATGGGCGGAACTCCACGCCAGCTGATTGTCAGCATTGCACTGTCAAAGCGCTTCCAGGTGGAGGATCTGGAGGACTTCTACGTCGGTCTGCGCATGGCCTGCGACAAATGGAACGTGGATATCGTTGGTGGTGACACGACATCGTCACTGACTGGTCTCGCCATCTCCATCACCTGCATCGGCGAAGCAAGGAAAGAGGACATCATCTATCGCAACGGAGCGAAGGAAACGGACATCATCTGCGTTTCGGGAGACCTCGGTGCGGCGTATATGGGACTACAGTTGCTGGAGCGCGAGAAGATGGTTTACTACAACGAGGTGCAGAAAATCCAGCAGAAGATGAAGGAAACGAAGGACGAGAAGGTGATCGCCACTCTGCGACAGCAGCTGGAAGAGGCTTGGCAACCGGACTTCGCCGGACGCGAATACCTCATACAGAGACAGCTTCAGACAGAGGCTCGCGGCGACATCATCAAGAGACTTCGTGAGGCAGGAATACGTCCTACGGCAATGATGGACGTGTCGGACGGTCTTTCATCTGAGCTCCACCATATCTGCAAGCAGTCGGGAACAGGCTGCCGAGTATATGAGAAGACCCTGCCGATAGACTACCAGACGGCAGTGATGGCAGAGGAACTGAACATGAACGTCAC
>CAMADY010000022.1 GCA_945831805.1 uncultured Prevotellaceae bacterium | reverse complement strand
TGATGAGTCTCTTTATGCTGATGATGAGGAGATGCTGCATATCATACACAGACTGCTTAGGGCGGCTTCTGATGCTGCATTGCGGCATAATATGAATGTAGAGGATGAGTATTTCTCGGCAATAGAGAATCGTGATACGGAAATCCTCATGCGTGACAAACTGTTAGCGGAGCAAGGTGCACAGTTGAAGGAGCAATGTGCGCAGTTGAAGGAGCAAGGTGCACAGTTGAAGGAGCAGGATGAGAAGATAAGAACTTCAGTGAAACTGTTGTTGCAGGCTGGAGTTGCAAAGGATGTGATAGCTATGAATTTAGGGAGGTCCTTAGAGGAAATAGATCAAATAGCTCGTACGTGTTAAATATTTTTTACAGAAAAAATACAAACAGAATTTCTTAACTAAATTACCAAATCAAATGAAAAAATCAATCTGATGTTGTCGCTGATTGTGATGACGGCATTCATGGCTTTAGCAAGCTGTAGTTCGGATAATAACTCTGGTGCTGGTGGCGGAGGAGGTGGAAACTCTTATCCTTTCGTAGGTACTTGGGTGGCAGAAGATTCTTCGCCTTATGGTCCTGTTGCTAATACTATTGGCTATAAAGAGAAAACGACGGTAACTTATTCTTCTGATGGAAAATATCAGAAGAAAGAGGAAAGTACAATTACTTTCTCTACTATAGCTTATGCTCAGGAATATTACGATAGTAAAGTGGCAAATCAGAACAATGATGATGAAGAAGAAAAGTACTATACAATTTCTGGAACATCTGTTACAAAGACAGAAATAGATAAGGGTACTTTTACTTATGATGAGAAAACAGGTATTGTAACCATTACTATTGGTCAAGATACAAAGCGTAAGAAACTTGATGTTCAGGATGGCGTTCTTACTTCAACAACAGTGCATTCCGATGGCTCGCTTGGAACACCTTCAAAATATAAGACCACAGCTTCTAACAACCAGTCTTCTTCAAATAATTCGCAAAACAGTTCAAATAACGACTCTTCTGCAAGTGGTACAGGAATCGTAGGTGCTTGGGGCTGGTATGATGATGGCATCCTTAAAGAGACTTTTGTTTTCTGTCCTGATGGAATGACAATGTTTATTGTTGAGTATAGAAATGGTGCTATACATGATATTGAGGAGATGAGATATACTTATAACTCATCTAATGGTGTCTTTACTTTACAGGAAGATTCTTCTGATAAGCCTGTAGTTAAGAATGCTACCATCAGTGGTAATACATTGTCATGGGTAGATGCTGATGGCGATAGGACTGTTCTTCAGAGAACATCTTTGCCAATGTCTTACGATGATCTGAAGAAGAATTGCAGACGTGCTTTTAAGTAATGTAATCCTTCCAGATTCTCTTGATTCCATTAATAAAAGCAATTGATACGAATAATAATAACAAGGTGCATCCTTCGGGCTGCACCTTGTTTATGCTTTTATGTTTGGTTGTAATTTGCTAAAATAAGTCCTAAATCGAAAAAACAATCCTAATTATTTGGTGATTAGAATAATTATTAGTAATTTTGCATATTCAAATGATTTTTTGTGATTAGATAACTAAGGAAAAATAACATAAACAACAATAACTACAATGGCAGAATTAGATTGGAGTAACCTTGGATTCGGTTACCGTAAGACAAATTACAACGTTCGTTGCTATTATCGCGACGGCAAGTGGGGCGAGATAGAAGCTTGCTCGGAAGAGACAATACCAATGCACATGGCTGCGGTATGTCTGCACTATGGTCAGGAGGCTTTCGAGGGACTGAAGGCTTACCGTTGTCCGGACGGCAAGGTGCGCGTGTTCCGTACTGACGAGAATGCTAAGCGTCTGCAGTCAACATGCCGTGGCATACTCATGCCGGAGCTCCCAACAGAGCTCTTCGACGAGATGGTTGACAAGGTTGTACGTCTCAATCAGGAGTTCATTCCACCATACGAGAGCGGTGCTACACTCTATATCCGTCCCCTCCTCATCGGTATAAGCCCACAGGTTGGCGTACACCCTGCAACAGAGTTCCTCTGCCTGATGTTCGTAACACCTGTCGGTCCATACTTCAAGGGTGGTTTCTTCGCTAACCCATACGTCATCATCCGCGACCACGACCGTTCTGCTCCACTCGGTACAGGTATATATAAGGTAGGTGGTAACTATGCTGCTTCCCTCCTTGCTAACCAGAAGGCACACGAGCTTGGCTATGCTTGTGAGTTCTATCTCGATGCAAAGGAGAAGAAATACATTGATGAGGCTGGTGCTGCTAACTTCTTCGGTATCAAGGATAATACATATATCACTCCAAAGTCAACATCCATCCTTCCTTCCATCACCAACAAGTCTCTCATGCAGCTTGCTGAGGACATGGGAATGAAGGTGGAGCGTCGTCAGATTCCGGAAGAGGAACTGGAGACATTCGAGGAGGCTGGTGCATGCGGTACTGCTGCCGTTATCTCTCCAATCTCACGCATCGACGATGTTGCAACAGGCAAGTCATACGTATTCGGTGACAAACCAGGTCCTGTAAGTGAGAAGCTCTTCAACAAGCTTCGTGGCATACAGTATGGCATTGAGCCTGATACACACAATTGGACACGTGTGGTGATTGGATAGTTTTTAATTCATAATTCATAGTGCATAGTTATTCGCGGAGCTCATCAAGCTTCGCAAGTCATAATTCATAGTGCATAATTATATTTGTGGGAAAAGGAAAACTCGCTAAATTTGCGGATATGGAACGCTATGAGAATGTGTACCAGTATCCATACGGTGTTGTCTCTGACGTGCCTTTCGAAATGAAGGGCTGTTGGAGACAACAGTATTTTCATAACGACAACCCGATAGTGCTGGAGCTAGGCTGCGGAAAGGGAGAATATACGGTAGGGCTTGCTAAGCTTTATCCTGACGTGAACTTCATTGGTGTTGACATTAAGGGCGCAAGAATGTGGACAGGTGCTACGCAGGCACTTAACGAAGGACTGAAGAATGTTGCGTTCCTTCGCACTTCCATTGAGATTATCGACCGCTTCTTTGCGGAGGATGAGGTGCAGGAGATATGGCTCACCTTCTCTGATCCGCAGATGAAGAACCCTCGCAAGCGCCTAACGTCAACATACTTCATGGAGCGCTATCGCAGGTTCCTAGTTGATGGTGGCTTGATACATCTGAAGACTGACTCCAACTTCCTCTTCACCTATACATCGTATATGGTGGATGAGAATAAGTTGCCGTTGCTCTTCCGCACCACCGACCTGTATAACAGAGAGGTGAAGGGTGAAGGTTCTGAGGTAAGGGAAGAGGGACTTGACGATGAGACGCAGCGCATCCTGTCCATACAGACCTACTATGAGTCAATGTGGATTGAGCGTGGGTTGAACATAAAATATCAGAAGTTCCGCTTGCCACGCACTGCTACGCTTGCAGAGCCGGACGTAGAGATAGAGATGGATGACTATCGCTCATATCATCGCGATAAGCGTTCGCCAAAGGAAACGGCGAAGTGATAATATAAAAGTGAAGAGATAAAAAGTGAAGAGTGAAGAACGAAGAGTGAAGAATTTAAGTTACTACTGATTGCTAAAATCACAACCATTCAAAAGGTAACCTAAATTCTTCACTCTTCGTTCTTCACTCTTCACTCTTTTAGAACCTTACGTAACTCTCTACCCACAGTTCGCAGAAGTTACGTTTGCCGGATGCCGCAGAGCGATCGTGAACGTAGTTGAACTGTGGCTGGAACATAAGGTTCTTGTGAAGCTGTATGTTTGGAGCGATGGAGTAGATGGAGCGTGTGGTTCCCCATGTGGCGTCATCACGATAGACGTCGTACTTCAGGTAAGTCTTAAGCCATGAGGTGCAAGGTATCCCCATTGTGATGTACCATGCATCTGCACGGTCGCTGCCACCAGCATAATACTGCTTCTTCATTTCACCGTATGTACCTGCAACGGTGCCGTTGTGCATAACAAGGTGGTTAACGAACAAATCCTTGCTCTTTATCTTGCTGCCGGTAGAATGTGCATATTCCGCACGCACCGTCCAGTCGTTCTTGTCGTATGACGCAACGATGTCATAGCGGTTGCGGGAAACTGTTACTCCTTCGTATGTGAAGTTGCCTGTCCAGCCATACATACCTACGATGAGCCCCTTTATCGGTTGGAACTGCAGGGTACCAGATACGTCCTTCCGTGAGTTCGCGTCCTTTGTGTTTATGCCCTGGCCATTGCTTACCATAATCTGATAGTGCACAAAGCGGTGCTTGTCCTTGCCGATAGGGAAGAGGTCGCCCTGCAACTGGATGCCCTGATCGCGTCCACCGTTGTTTGATGCTTCAACGCCGATGAAGTCTGTATAACCGGAAAGCTTCTTCGTGAGCTGTGAATAGTCACCTGTGCCTACATCCCATGGATTCATTGGATTCTCAAGTCCGAAGGCACGCTTGAACTGACCGATCTTCACTTTCAGTTCAGGAAATCTGCGCCACTCGATGAAGTAGTCCTTCATGTGGAAGGTACTATTGCTGACCTGCATCTGCACGCGGTAAGCGAAGTCCTCCAGTATCGTACCGTCAATATACAGACGCGTCATTCGCTGAGTGAAACCATCGCCGGAGTCATCGCCCTCGCGACTGGAGTAAGCGTACTTGCCGATGAAGTAACCACCGAACTTCGGTGCTGATACATAGTCCGTAATCTTACGACCATACTGTACCTTCTCGTTTTCATCAACCTTCTTCATGCCTGATGCTATGGCATTGTTGAGGTAATGTGTTAGGAATCCCTCTTCGGTGCGTTCCTCTGAAATGAATTCTTCCTTTGCGTCTGTGGTAACAGCATCAGATGATGACTGTTCTTCTGCTGGTTCAGCAAATACGGGCAGTGCTACGATGGCAGCCAAGTAAAGTGCAACTAACTTGTTCATTCTTATTTTGTTTCTAATTGTAACTTGCGATTTGAGTTGTCTGCGAGAACCTGATTCACGATAGATGTTATCTGTCCCTTCAGTTCGTTGATAAACGTACCGGCATCGTACGTCTGGTGTTCTATATCACGCAGTTTCTTCTCCCAGATGCCTGTCAGTTCAGGTGACTTCAGGAGTTCTTCGTGTATGATGTCTATCAGCTCGATGCCTGTCGTCGTGGCAACGACACGCTTTCGTTCACGACGTATGTAGTGGCGCTTGAAGAGTGTCTCGATGATGTTTGCTCTTGAGGAAGGACGTCCTATGCCATTCTCTTTCATAGCAGCACGCAGCTCTTCGTTGTCAACGAACTTACCAGCCGTTTCCATTGCACGGAGAAGTGTCGCCTCGGTGTAATAGGGTGGGGGAGTGGTCCATTTCTCGGAGAGCAGTGGTTCGTGAGGTCCTTCTTCGTTTTTATTGAAGATAGGTAGTGTGGCCCCCTCCAAACCTCCCCGAGGGGATGCTTCTGAGTTGCCAGAGTTGTTTTGAGTTTCTTGATTGTCTGAATTATTCTGTGTCTCCTCGTCAGGTTCGTCAGCCTTTTGCTTCTTGAAAACAACTTTCCATCCTTCATCGATTATCACTTTTCCGGATGTACGGAAGAGAACAGGCTCGTTGTTGTCTGGTGTTACGGAACCAATGACGGTTGTTGTCTCAAACTTACAGTCCTCATAGAAAACAGCTATAAAAGCTCTTGCTACGAGGTCATAGACATTGCGCTCGGCATCAGACAGCCCTGCCGGAACGACACCTGTAGGAATGATGGCATGGTGATCTGTAACCTTCGAATTGTCAAACACCTTCTTGCTCTTCTTCAACGGCTTGCCACCAAGCGGACGCACGAGGTCTGCGTATGGCGCTACACCATTGAACTTTACCTGAAAGACCCCGTTGAGTGTCTGCGGACACTTCTTGTAGATGTCGTCGGTAAGGAACTGTGTGTCAACACGCGGATAGGTCGTTACCTTCTTCTCGTAGAGACTCTGGATGAGTGTAAGTGTCTGCTCTGCAGTATAGGCGAACTTCTTGTTGCACTCAACCTGCAGTGACGTAAGGTCATAGAGTCTTGGAGGTGCCTCGCTGCCTTTCTTCTTTGTTATGGAGTCAACGTGGAACGGTTTGTCCTTGATGGATTCGAGTACGGCAATGCCATCCTCTTCCTTCAGAAACTCCGTCTGTCGGTATATCGGCCCTTTCGACTTCAGCGTCTTGCCTTCCTCTGCCGCCTTCTTTATCTCTGCCGCTTCCTCTGCCTCTGCATCCTCATCGCGAGAGATACCCGTGAACTTAGTGTCGCGGTATATAGTGGAAAGCGTCCACGACTGCTTAGGTACGAAGTTCTCTATCTCCTTCTGCCTGTTGACAATCATGGCAAGGGTAGGTGTCTGCACACGTCCTATCGAAAGAACGCTGCCGGCACCTGCATTGCGGTTGTCCTGGTTGCGGTATTTCAGTGTATAGAGGCGTGTGGCATTCATACCGAGAAGCCAGTCGCCGATGGCACGTGAGAGTCCAGCAAGATACAGTGGCTCATAGTCCTTCTGATCCTTCAATTCCTTGAAGCCCTCGCGGATAGCCTCTTCCGTCAGTGAAGAAATCCACAGACGTTTTACTGGACACTTCACGCCAGCCTTCTGCATCACCCAACGCTGTATCAGCTCTCCCTCCTGTCCGGCATCACCGCAGTTCACGATGCTGTCAGCATTCTGGAAGAGTCGCTCTACGATGGCGAACTGTTTCTTGATATGCTCGGAGTCTATCAGCTTGATGCCGAAGCGTGGCGGTATCATCGGCAGTGAGCCGAGTGTCCAGCGCTTCCACATATCCTGATAGTCGTTAGGTTCCTTCAGCGTACACAGATGACCGTAGGTCCAAGTCACCTGATAACCGTTACCTTCTATATATCCGTCCCGAGCAGACGTGGCACCAAGAACACTTGCTATCTCTCGTGCCACACTCGGTTTCTCTGCTATGCAAACTATCACTTGTTTACTATTTCGTTGAACTTGTTACGGAGCCATTCCTTCTGCTCAGGAATGGTCATGTCGGAATTGTCGAGGAGTATTGCATCGTCAGCCTGACGCAGTGGAGATACCTCACGATGCGAGTCGATGTAGTCACGCTCCTGTACGTTCTTCAGTATCTCATCGAAATCTGCCGGCATTCCCTTTGCCTGCAACTCGTCGTAGCGACGCTTTGCGCGAACCTCTGCCGATGCCGTAACGAAGATTTTCAGCTCTGCATCAGGGAATACTGTAGTGCCGATGTCACGGCCATCCATCACGATGCCCTTCTCCTTACCCATCTCACGCTGCTGGTCAACCATTGCCTCTCTAACGAAGCCGATGGCAGCAACTTTGCTGACATGGTTTGACACCTCGATGCTGCGTATCACCTTCTCTACCAGTTCGCCGTTAAGGTAAGCATCCGGGCGACCTGTCTCTTCGTTGAACTTGAAGCTGACCTTGATGTTCGGCATCTCTGCCTGCAACTTGTCAACAAGCACGTCGCCCTGTGCGTCGAAGAGATTGTTGCGCATGCAGTAGAGTGTCACGGTGCGGTACATTGCGCCAGTGTCAACATATATGTAACCAACCTCCTTTGCGAGGTCCTTTGCCATTGTGCTCTTGCCACAAGAAGAGTGGCCGTCGATTGCGATTGTTATCTTTTTCATATTGCTGTTATTTTTTCTTTACATTGTTCCATCAGCCATTTCGGGGTGCTTGTAGCACCGCAGATGCCGACGCTGTTGATGCCGGAGAGCCATGCGGTGTCAATCTCTTCCGGGCCTTCTATGAGGTGGGTATTGGGGTTATGCTCAAGGCATGCATTGTAGAGCACCTTGCCGTTGCTGCTCTTGCGTCCGCAGACAAAGAGGATGAGGTCATGCTTTGTTGCAAACTGACAGATGTTAGGCATGCGGTTTGCCACCTGTCGGCAGATGGTATCGAAGCTCTGGAACGTGGCATTCGGTGCGATATGCGCCTGGCAGTATTCTATGATGCGATGGAACTCATCCAGCGATTTCGTTGTCTGGCTATACAGATAGATGTCGTGCGAGAAGTCAAGCTTCTCCGCATCCTCCGCATGCTCAATGACAATGGCATTGCCCTCTGTCTGTCCCACAAGACCAAGCACCTCTGCATGTCCCATTTTTCCGAAGATGACGATGCTGCCATTGCCCTGTTCCTTTATTGCCTGATACTTCTTCTTGATGCGCTTCTGAAGAGCCAGCACCACCGGACAAGTAGCGTCGATGATGGTGATGTTGTTCTGTTCTGCCTGATGGTATGTTGAAGGTGGCTCACCATGAGCGCGCAGCAGTACCGTAGCGTCATGAAGCTTCTCGAACTCCTCATGCTCGATGGTGTTGAGGCCCATCTTCCGGAGGCGTTCACACTCCATGCCGTTGTGCACGATGTCACCGAGACAGCTCAGCTGCTGTCCCTCCTTCAATGTCTCTTCTGCCTTCTCTATCGCCGTTGTCACGCCGAAGCAGAAGCCCGAACCGTTGTCTATTTCTATTATCATCTGTTTTCTTTCAAATCAGAGTAATCCATGCTTTGAAGGATTATTTGTTTTCCTTCAATTCGGAGTAATACATGTCGAGCAGGTCATGCGCTGCCATGAAGCTTGTCTTCTCGCCCCCCTGCACACGCTCCTCCATAAACTTCAGTGTCTGCTTGATTATTGGGTCGTTGTAGAAGCGGCTGCGGAGATTGTTCTCTATCGTCTCATACATCCAGTATTTGTTCTGCATCTGTCGGCGGATATCGAAGTAACCGTTCTCCTTTACGAAGTCGAAATACTCGTAGATCATGTCCCATACCTCCTTGATGCCATAGCCGTAGAAACCGGAATAGGTCAGCACCTTCGGCATCCACTGACTCTCAGGCAGAGGGAAGAAATGCAGTGCGTTACGGAATCCCTGTGCAGCCATCTCGCAACGCTTTACGTTATCGCCGTCGCACTTGTTCACAACGATGCCATCGGCTATCTCCATGATACCGCGCTTGATGCCCTGCAGCTCGTCGCCAGTACCTGCCACCTGAATAAGGAGGAAGAAGTCAACCATCGAATGACATGCCGTCTCACTCTGTCCGACGCCTACCGTCTCGATGAAAATCTTGTCGAAGCCAGCTGCCTCACATAGTATCACCGTCTCACGTGTCTTGCGTGCCACGCCACCAAGGCTGCCGGCAGATGGACTAGGGCGAATGAAGGCCTTCGGATGAACGGAGAGTTTCTCCATACGTGTCTTGTCGCCGAGGATTGATCCCTTGCTGCGCTCCGATGAAGGGTCGATAGCCAGCACGGCAAGCTTACCGCCATAACGCTCCAATACGTGTATGCCGAACTCGTCGATAGACGTTGACTTTCCTGCACCAGGCACGCCAGAGATACCGATGCGCACTGACTTTCCGCTGTAAGGCAGGCAGCGCTCAATGACTTTCTGCGCCTTCTCCTGATGCGCCGGTATCATACTCTCCACGAGAGTCACCGCCTGTGCGAGCATCGTGACGTTGCCTTTGAGAATTCCATCTACTATCTCATCGACGCTATACTGCTTACGCACGAACCTCTTGCGGTTGAGGTAAGGGTTTATTATGGAAGGCTGCGCAACGCCATCGTTGACGACAAGACCTTTATATTCTTCGCTGTTTTCTGGATGTTCCATATTAAATTACTTCTTGATAGTTATTACGACCTTCTGGTTGTCGGGGTCGTTGGTAATCATAAGGATACGCGGGCGTGTGCGAACCTTCTTCAGTTCCTTCGCAATGCCTGTGACCTTCAGGCGTGTTGATGCGCCCGGCTTTATCGTCTTGTTGTCGAGCTGCACTTGAATGCCGGCAGAGAAGAGCTGGAGCTTTGATATTTCGAGGGTCGAATGACCGGTATTCGTTAATGTTATCTCCTGCTTCGACTTCGACTTTTTCGACAGTCCCGTCATGTCAACCGTCAGGGAAGACATTTGAAGCTTCGGTGCATACGGACGTGCCACGTCATCCTTCGCCATCTTATGTGGCAGGAGGATTGACGAAACGGTTATCTCTTTGTCCTCGTTGACCTTATCGGAAGGGTCCTTGCCGAGGTAAATCGTTGTCTGTGTAAGGCCGTAGTCGCGCAGGTCGCCGGAGTTTAGTGTGATGAACATCGTGCCGCTCTGCTTAGGACCAAGCACCTCCGGATGCATCTCTGCCTTGAGATACGATGGCAGACGCAGTGCCGTTGGCTGCACATTCTGTCCCGTAGGGTTCATGATGTGAATCTCCTGAACGAAGTGCTGACCTTTATTCACGTTGTCGAACTCTATCTCCTCTACGTCAGCAAGCAATGCGCCCATCTTGTATGGGTACGTACCGGAATAGTTTTCGAGTTTCGTAACCACCTGACCGCGCACCTCTATCTCCGCAGGAGTGTCGGAAGAGGTGTCGTAGATGCGTATGTTTCGTGCGAAATGACCTAGCTGCTTGCCGTCGAAGGTTAGGCTGACGGTAATGGATTCGCCTGCTGGAATCATCATTTCGGGGTATGTTGCCTTCGTACATCCGCAACCAGTGTCGATACTCTTTATCTGAGTCGGCTGCTGCGAGGTGTTGCGTACGGTGAAGGAGTACGTAGAAGGATGCTTGAAGAGCATCTGTCCGCACTCCATCGCTGACTGCATAGGCTTCAGTGACTGCGCTGAAACGGTGCCGATCATGCAGCTGAATGTAAATAGTATAGCTAATTTTTTCTTCATATATCTTGTAGTTTGACTTTTCATTTTATGTCCCACGCATAACGTGAACTCCGTGATTCGGAGGGCTCTATTTATCTTTCCTTACCTTTATGGTATAGCTATCAGCTGAACCATGGAACTCCGGAGCGTATGTGCATACGACAGTGGCATTGTCCGAGGAGTAGGTGCCGCAGCGCTCGATATAGTATTCCGTCTCTATTACGTGGGTACCCTTTCGGAGTTTGTTGAAGTAATAGTTCGTCTTGCTGTCCTTCGACTCCTGATAGTAGCCGTTATGGTAGCCGGATAACTGTGAGACAGGTTCGAGACATGCCGGGCGGTTGTCCGTTACGGTGACGAAATCGTAGTCGCGGTCTGCGGTAATCGTGAGGCGGATGGTTACCTTATCGCCCACGGCAGCGGAAGCACCGCTGCCAACAATGCCACTATCGACGCTCGAGTCGCTGGTAACTTTGCTGTTAAGGACCTCTCGCTTTATCGTCAGGGCATCCTTAATGTCCTCGGGGTTGATGATGAATGACGCAGTGACCGTAGTGTCTTTTGCGTTATGGAAGGCGTAGATGACGTTGACGGCGTTGATAGGACAATCCCATCGCTGCGTGCATTTAGCCGAAACGAGCCATCGCTGCATCTCGGAAATCGTCTTTTCGTAATCCGTGCGGAGAGCATTGTTGCGCTCGTTATTAGAGGCTTTATAACGTTCCGTCACCTTGCAGAGTGCCTCTATCGCCATAGTGTGTGTCGGGATGCGGTAGCTGCACCATGAGTACTGCGCACGATAGCTGTCGAAATAGCGTCCCATGTCCGCACGATAGACGGTATGCTGCCTGATAGACTCAGCAAAAGTGTCCGCATCTTTCCTCTTTGCTGCAGCGTCAAGGACTATCGCAGCCACCGACTTTGTCATCATGTCGGCACTCTTCGTGTCCTCAACGATAAGCTTTCGGAGGTATGTAGCAGCCGCACCGCCGTCTCTCTTCTCTAATGTCAGTGCGTAGAGCCAATCCAACTGCGTGTATGTCAGGCTTGGCTTGATCTTCTTTGCCTCGTCTTTCTTCATCTCGCGCACCTGTCTGTCCATCTCTTTCTGGAGGTAGGCGAATGCCTTGTCCATCAGAACGGCGGTTTGGCTCTGTCTGCCCAGCATGCTGTTAAGGCGTGCGAGCATCTTCATTGCCTCGGTGGTGAGGTAGATGCTACCGTCCATGCCCTTGAACCATGAGAGGGAACCGTCAGCATTCTGCAGGGATTGGAGCCTTCCGAGTAAGCCACTTCCGTCATATTGCGCAAGCGAATCCTTCAAAAACGCCGACATCATGTTGGCATAATATGCCGAAGTGAGGGATATGGCGTTGTCGCTGTCCGGCGTTTTGATGGCAGGCAGTGCCTCAAGCATTAGCTTTCGTGGGTTGACAACGATAGGAATGGTGTCGGGTTGCAGTTCCTCTTCCTTCAGGACAGGAATCAGTTGCTGCTCACCATCGCTGTAACCGTCGCCCTGTGCCGTCACCTTACAGATGAAATCCTCGCCTCCGAAGTTCTCGATAGGGAAGGTAACGACCTGCGTCTCGCCTGCCTTCACTGACACCTTATTATATATATAGGCAATCTTCTTCTCCGTCTTGGCGTCAAGCAGTGTCATTGCAACCGTCGCCTTGATGTCTTTTTCGGACAGGTTCGTCACCATAGACGATAGCGTTGCCTTGTCGCCCAGGCGCAGGAAACGTGGCATACGTGGCTGAACCATCAGTTGCTTCTGTGCTATCACCTCGTCATTGAGCATGCCGAAGCGCATCTCCTTATCGTGAGCAAGTACCATAATGCGCCATGTCGTAACGCTCTCCGGCAACGTAAACGACAGAGTCGCTACGCCATTGTTGTCCGTTATGAGCTGAGGCATGAAGAATGCCGTCTCGTTGAAGTGCGTGCGAGGCATAATCTCCGCCTCAGGTTCAGCTTCCGCCTTCTGCGATCCGAATGCGATTTCCTTTTTAGCAAGTCCGCTTATAGAGCCTATTAAGGTATTGTTCGACATCACCTCGTCCCTTGCCATGAAGGAAGACTGCTTCGCCATTGGTGCGGTTGCTCCCAATCTCATTACCTTTGACTTAGTCATCATCGGTGCTGACTCCACACAATCGAAGACACCGTATGAATGATGATCCATGAACTCTGGGTTAAAGCATGAGAAAGAGTATTGCTTATAGTCGAGAGCCTTTGCCCATGAGTTGATGCCGATGTGGAGATGGTCGCTGTTACTGAAAGTCCAATTCATGTTAGGGAGGTTCAATGAGCGTGGATCATAGAAACTCCAGCTATGGCGCTTTATAGCATCGAGTGACTTATCGAACATCGTTGCCATCACCATCGCCTTGCTTGGCTTGCCGTCCTTATCCTTTATGACCATCTGCCACTGCTCCTTCTGTCCAGGAAGCAGTTTGTTGCGGAATGTCTTCCACTCCACTTTCAGCTCCTTCGATGGCACAGGTCGCACGATGCTTGCATTGTGAACGTACGTCTTTCCGTCCTTTGTCCAAGCGTAGGCGAGTGTCAATCCATCGCCGTACTCAGGCTTATAGTCAAAGTATCGGGTGATGTTTGAGTTATTGAGTCGTTCCGTTCCGCTCTCAATGATGCTGTCGCCCGATGCTATTGCATACAGTACATGCACATCATTATCGGTTGAACCGAACTGAAGAGCAACGCTATTGCCGTCCTCCTGCCACTTGTTCTGGTCGAGGTAGAACCAGTCTGAGGTCTTGAAAGCAGGTTTCTTGTCTGACAAACGGAACACTACGAAGGTGGCTTCCAGCGTATCCTGCTCGCAGATGGCGGTCAATTTGTGGTCGCCGGAGGTGATGTCCTTCGGTAGATAGAAGTCCTTGTTTGCGTCAACCTTCATCTTTGGCACATCGTCCAGGATGATTTGCACGGAACCTCCTATCTCTTTTCCGCGACTATTGAAGCGAGTAATCTGCATTTTCACGCCGTTATCACCGAAATATTTGTCCTTGATGTCGGCGGTGAGGAATGTCGTTCTCTCGCTGAGCGGAACAGAAATTCTGCCCGAGTGGCTCTCGCCCGTGAGGGAAGTGACCACTGCCTCTGCCTCGATGTTGCTCACACGTGGGAAATACCTCTTCATATAGAGAGGCATATCGCTGTAATATTCCTCCGTGTCAGGCAGTGTCATCGGCATACGCACGGTGAAAATACCCTGCTCATCGGTCTCAACGGTGTCACTAAGCAGTCGCTCGTTCTCGCTGAAATGCCTCAGGAACCAAGGCGTTGTGCGCTTAATCGTGTAGATAACCCTTGCGTTTGCTATGCCCGCACCGCTATAAGCCTTCGCCTTTCCGGTAAGAACAAGCGTGTCGCCAGCGTGATAGTCGGCGGTAGGTTCTTCGATAGTCACCTCGTATGTTGGTCGCTTGTATTCCTCAACCTTGAAATATGCCCTATGATTATTGTCGCAAACGATGCAGAAATTACCGTTTCGTGCGTTGGTAGGCAATATGAATGACGTGGCTATCGTGCCGTATTCATCCGTTGTGAGGGTATCCGTCGCAATGTCCTTATACTGCGAATCCACCAATCTTACCGACACCTTGACGCCCGCCTGTGCCTTAACATCCGCGCCATCCTTCACGGTGTAGCATATCGCCGACATGTGAACCGTCTGTCCCGGACGGTAAAGCGCACGGTCGGTGAATGCCTTTACGGTCTTCACCTCGTCGGTATTCTTGTTGTAATAGTATGTGCTGTGGATGCTAACGTCACCCGATGCCTTGTCCGTAGCGGTCGTAGCGTATGCTGTCTGCCAACTGGTAGCATTGCTTATGATACATTCGCCATTTTTATCTGTGACGTATTCCTTCCATTTCTCTCTATCATCCTTGCGCACATGCAGCACCGCCCCAGCCTGAGGCTGTCCCGTTGTGGCACTAACCACCGCCATCCTCAGCTTGTTGTCAGGCAGTTTCAAGGTCACAATGCGCATGTCTGACACACGAAGAATCTGACGATCTGTTCTCATCTTGTCAAAGGCCGCAGCAATATTGCCTGCCGTTGGCGTTGTCTCAATCATATAGACACCAACAGGAAGGCTCCCGAGGGATACGGAATCGTCGAACTGTTCGTAGTCAGCATATTTGCCATCGCTGTTCAGACGGTAAAGGAATGCCCGGCTGTTCTGCGTGTCCATCAGTCGCTTCAGCTTGTTATAGCTCGTACTATTGTCCGGATTTCCAAAGTTATACATACCATCGCACTTCATCGGCGTTATGATAATGCGGACGGATTGCACGTTCCTTGTTCTGCTAAGATACAGTTTCAGTTCCTTGTTAGGCAGTATGTTCTGTTGATACAGCGAGGCATTCAGCTGAGGCATAATCATATCGTTGCGCATATTCTGCAACTGGTTAGCCGCATTTGACGTAGGCCAGCGGCGCAATGCCTCGTTGATCCAGTCGTATCTGTCCTTTGTCTTGAGGGAAGAGTGCCGCCTCATAAGCTCTGCTTTGACCAAAGCTATCTCTCCGCACTCGCTAAGGTCCTGATAGATAGCGATGAGGCTGTCAGCACGCTGTATGCCTTCCTGCTTCTCTGCCGATGTATTCCCACCATGAATAGATGGCTTTATCAGCTTTGCCGCCATGATACATGCCGCCTGCCTATTGCCAACAGAGGAGTAATAACGCTCCATGAGGTCGTAATACTGCATCTCCATGCAGAGCAGCGAGAACAGGTCGTGGTTGAAGATGCGGCTGTCCTCGCCCTTCTGCACCATCGGGATGTACTGCAAGGACGCATCCTTCTGCGTGAAGAGAGGCAGGAGGTTTTTGTCGTTCGAAATGGAGTCAAGCACGGCACGCACCTTTTCCGGCTCGTAACCTTGTGGCTTGTCCGAGAGGTAATAGTTGTAACTCGCTAACACCGTGCGGCAAACGAGGGCTGCTATGGCATCGCCCTGCGCCTTCTTAGAGCGTGAAGTGAGCCCTGCGATAGGCAGACGACGGTTCTTTTCCCATAGCATCAGACGCTCCTGCTGAGCCTTTGCGGAGTCTGGCGACAACTCATTGCTCATGCCTATGTCGCATGTCATGGCGGCAAGGTAGTGCCCGTACTTCCCTTCCTGCTTCGCCTTTGCCTCAATCTTGCGCAACGCCTTGATGGCGGACTGCGGCAGATCGTTGTCTCTTGCGGCGTTATATTGCTTCCAAAGGGTATCAAACGTCTGTGCCGGCACGGTCAATGTCAGCATCAAAAGCATTATTATGGCAAAGATTTTCCTCATTTTAATACACGTATAAAACAACTTTCGGGCACCGAAAGGTAACCCTTTTGTAACTCGTTGATTATCAATAGTCCCGTAATAGCTATGCTTTTACGCCAAATTCTCTGGAAAATTTGTCGTAATTAGATAGCTTTTACAACGTAGTTAGATAGCTTATACAACTCAATTAGATTGCTATTGCAACGTAATAAGATTTCCGTTGGAGTGTAATAAGTATTATTTTAGTGGAAACTTAGTGGCAACTGCCGTCGTGAGTCTTTACTCTCTGCGTTTTTGCAAGCTCCGCATTACGGCGGTTTGTCACCGTTACGACGCTCTGAGCCAGCGCAATAAACGCCTGACCGGTAGGCGATGACACGTCGAGAGCAGCCGGAGTGCCGGCATCTCCGTTCTCGCAGATGCTCTGAACGAGCGGTATCTGCGCAAGAAGCGGTACGTTCATCTCCTCAGCGAGCTGCTTGCAGCCCTCCTTTCCGAAGATGTAGTACTTCTCGTCGAGGTGCTCTGCCGGGGTGAACCATGCCATGTTCTCCACCAATCCGAGGATAGGCACGTTGACCTTGTCGTTGGTGTACATGTCGATACCCTTGCGGGCATCGGCAAGAGCCACCTGCTGAGGTGTCGAAACGATGACGGCACCCGTGATGGAGAGTGTCTGGAGCAGTGAGAGATGTATGTCGCTCGTGCCGGGAGGAGTGTCGAGGATGAGGAAATCAAGCTCACCCCAGTCAGCGTCAGCAATGAGCTGTTTCAGTGCACTGCATGCCATGCCGCCGCGCCAGAGCGTTGCGGTGTCCGGCTTCACGAAGAATCCGATGGAGAGAATCTTCACGCCATACTGCTGTATAGGCTCGATGAGCTGGCGACCGTCCTTCTCTACGGCGTACGGACGGGCATCCTCTGCCTGGAACATCTTTGGCATTGAAGGACCGAAGATATCGGTGTCGAGCAGTCCTACGCTGTAGCCGAGGCGTGCCAGTGAGATGGCGAGGTTCGCAGAGACGGTGCTCTTGCCCACGCCGCCCTTGCCTGAGCTTACGGCTATGATGTTCTTCACCTCCGGGAGGAGCTTGTCGTCCTCCGGACGTGGTGCAGATTTGAACTCCGTCTTTATCGTTACCTCCACGTCCTTGCCCACATGATAGTGGATGGCAGCCTCTGCTGCCTTCAGTGTTGACTTGAGGAACGGGTCTGTTTCACGAGGGAAGACGAGCACTATCTCTACCTTGTTGCCGTTGATGACAGGCTGGTCGGCGAGCATCTCGCTCTCTATGATGTTCTTTTTTGTGCCGGCATACATCACGGTAGCCAGCGCGTCGGTAATGAGTTTTGGATATATTGTCATGACTTTTATGTAAAAGGGAATAGGGAGGAGGTAACAGTAGGATACCTTTTCATCGACATTCCCGGTTGTTATTTATTTAGAATTGCCTTTATTTCTTCGTCTGTCTTGGTGAGTTTGTCGCGGCAGAGCTTTATGAGCTCCTGCGCATTCTTCAGCTCTTTGCTGAGGGAGTCGATGTCAAGTTCGCCACTCTCCATGCGCTTCACGATGTCTTCGAGCTGCTCCATCGCTGCCTCGTATTTTATGTCTTTTGCTGCCATTTCCGTATCGTTTGTCTTTTTGTTTAACAAAGGCTACTTCCTGGGAAGAGCCGAAATTCTTTACAAAGGTACGAAATTGTTTCGTTATGGGCAAATTTTTAACATATTATAAATATGTACGTGCGAACTTATATAAAATATTATGACTTTTTATGTAATAAATCCGCGATGGCTGCGTTATGTGTAAGATGAGGAAGATATTTTTTATATTTATGATGGCGGTGGCATCGCTGCACCTCCCGGCGCAGGAGAGCCAGACCGTCTATAACTTTTTGCGAATACCGGTGAGCGCTCATGGTGCTGCACTGGGTGGTGATAATATCAGTGTCATTGACGATGATCCGTCGTTGGCGCTGGAAAATCCAGCGCTCCTTGCTGACGTGACGCACAGAACCGTCAGCTTCGGCTACATGAACTACCTGCAGGGGTCGGGCATGTACACTGCCACCTATACCCACGTTGTCAACGACAAGGCGACGGTAGGCGGTGCGTTCCATTACCTGAGCTACGGCAGCATGAAGGAGCGCGACATGTATGGCGCTGAGATTGGCGACTTTACACCGTCCGACCTTACGGCAGAGGCTCTCTTTTCATACAATCTGGCGAAGCATCTCGTCGGAGGTATCGGTGCAAAGTTCATCTATTCGAAGATTGGACAGTACAGCAGTACGGCAGCGGCTATCGACCTGGGTATCAATTACTACCACCCGGAAGCGGACTTCTCTATCTCGCTTGCGTTCAAGAATTTGGGTGGACAGCTGTCTGCCTATAATGAAGAGTATGAGACGGTTCCGTTCAATATCGTACTCGGTGCAACACAACGCATACACAATACTCCCTTCCGTGTGTCGCTGACGTTCTCTGACCTCAATCATATAGACTACTCTCTGCTGAAACATGCAGCCCTGGGACTTGACGTCATAATCCTTCCGCAGCTGTATATCGCTGGCGGTATTAACTTCCGCAAGATGAGCGACATGAAGGTATATTCGAGGGAGGACGATGACGACAGCTCGCATGGGGCAGGCCTCTCTGTCGGTGCGGGACTTAATCTCGAACGCTTCAAACTCAATATCTCATACGGCAAGTACCACGTCTCTTCGTCAAGCCTCATGGTTAATGCCGCCTTCAACTTCTAAAACATTTTATTATGCACAACAAAGTTAACGACTATATTGCAAAGCTGCCTTTGGACAAGGAGCCAAAGGGACTCTATGCACCTATCGAGTATGTCCTCTCACTTGGTGGAAAGAGGATTCGTCCGGTACTCATGATGATGGCTTACGAGCTGTGGAAGGAGAACGGCGAAGACGTTCTGCCTCAGGCTGTTGCGCTGGAGACGTACCATAACTTCACGCTCCTTCACGATGATGTGATGGATAACGCTGACGTTCGTCGTGGTAAGCCTGCGGTACACAAGAAGTGGAACGAGAATACGGCAATACTTTCGGGCGACAACATGCTGGTTCTGGCGTTCAAGTGGATGCAGAGCCTGCCTTCATCACTCTCGCTTGGTGAGGGAGTGCTTGCCGACGTGCTCGCTACCTTCACCGATACGGCTATCGAAATCAATGAGGGACAGCAGTATGACGTTGATTTTGAGACGCGTGACGATGTCCGCGAGGAGGAGTATCTTGAGATGATACGCCTGAAGACCAGCGTGTTGCTGGCATGTGCGGTGAAGATTGGCGCACTGATGGCAGGCGCACCGAAGGAGGATGTGGAGAATATCTATCAGTTTGGTGTGAACATGGGACTTGCGTTCCAGCTGCAGGACGACTTCCTTGACGTCTATGGCGACGAGAAAGTGTTTGGCAAGGCCATCGGCGGAGACATCACCAGCAACAAGAAGACCTACATGCTTATCAACGCTCTGCAGAAGGCTGAGGGCGAGGATAAGGCAACCCTCCAGCGTTGGATCGACGCAAAGGAGTTCGACAGACAGGAGAAAGTCGCTGCCGTGACTGCTATATATAATAAGGTGGGCATCGACAAGATGGCGAAGGCGAAGATGGAAGAGTATTATGCGCTTGGCACCAAGGCGCTCGATGCCATCAACGTGCCGGAGGAACGCAAGGCTGCGCTGCGCGAGTATGCGGCGAAGATGATGAAGAGGGAGAAGTAGTAGCCATGGGATTCATAGATACACATACGCATATTGACGGCGAGGAGTTCGTGGAAGACCTCGATGCTGTGGTTGCTCGTGCAAGGGAAGCCGGTGCGGAGGCATTGTTCGTGCCGGGAATAAACGAGCAGAGCATTGCGTCGGTACGTGACGTATGCGGAAGATTTCCAGGCTATTGCTATGGCATGATAGGTCTGCATCCGGAGGATGTGAAGGCAGATTACAACGAGGTTCTCGACAGAATGTATGCTGAACTGAAGGCGAACACGAAGGAGTGGATTGCCGTTGGCGAGGTAGGACTTGACTATTACTGGTCGCGCGAGTTCGAGAAGGAGCAGCTGGAGGCTTTTGAACGTCAGGTGAAGTGGTCCATTGAGACGCGCCTGCCGCTGATGATACACTGCCGAAAGGCTCAGAATGAGATGGTTAAGATCCTCCGAAAATACAAGGAAGAACTGCCGGGCGGCGTGTTCCATTGCTTTACGGGCAACGAGATAGAGGCCCAGGAACTGCTGGAGTTTGAACGGTTCTGCCTCGGAATAGGCGGCGTGCTGACGTTCAAGAAGAGCAATCTGCCGCAGACGCTGCCTGCCGTAGTGCCGTTGGAGCGCATCGTTCTTGAGACGGATGCTCCGTACATGGCTCCTGTGCCGCATCGTGGTGAGCGCAATGAGAGTGCGTATGTCGTGAACGTCATGGAGAAGATGGCAGAGTGTTATCAGACAACGCCCGAGGAAGTGGCACGTATCACGACGGAGAATGCCAGGAGGCTGTTCAGGGTGTGACGCCATTGATTGCCAAGTGCAAGGCAGATGGCGCTTGGTTCGTAAGATGTTTTTTATAAAGCGTAAGAGATTATCTATAAAGCGTAAGAGGTTAGTTTTTAATGCGTAAGATATTACAGTACATATTGTTGACGGCGGTGGTGCTGCTGACGGGTTGTAGCGCTGAGCACTATATAAAGAAAGGTGACAGAGCACAGGCTATCGGCGAGTACTTCGTTGCTGCCGACCACTATCGCAAGGCGTACTCCATGACTCCTTCGAAGGAGCATAAGCTGCGTGGAGAGCGTGCCTTGATGATGGCGAAGGCGTATGCGCGTTTCAATAACATTCAGAAGGCGCTCGGTGCCTATCGCAATGCTGTCAGATATGAGGCTGTCGGCATGCAGGAACGTGTGCAGTACGCTCGTCTGCTGATGGCAAACGGTGAGTATAAGCAGGCACTCCTGGAGTTCGAGATGCTGAAAGACTCGCTGCCGGAGAACCCTCTCGTACAGAGTGGGTTGGAGGGTGCGCGCACTGCTCCTGGCATAAAGGAACAGGGTTCGCGCTATAAGGTGAAGCGAATGGATTTCTTCAACTCACGACGTGGGGAGTATTCGCCTGTGCTTGCCGGTGAGGACTATGAGAAACTGTATTTCTCTTCCACCCGAAACGATGCCATGGGCGATGAGCTTAGTGGCGTCACGGGCATGAAGGCAGCGGACATCTTCTTCTCGGAGAAGGACGATAAAGGCAAATGGAGCAAGCCGGCGGCGGTTGACGGCGGCTTGAACACGGAGTTCGACGAGGGTGCATGCTGCTTCTCTCCTGATGAGAAAGAGATGTACCTGACGCAGTGTACCTACGATCCGTCGTATCCACGCTATGCAAAGATTGTGAAGTCCAACCGCAGTGATGCTGCGTGGGGCAAGGCTTCAGACTTTGCCATCTCGCGAGATACGCTCTCTACCTTTGCACATCCGGCCATCTCGCCTGACGGGGAGTGGCTGTATTTCGTCAGCGATATGCCGGGTGGACATGGAGGCCTTGACATCTGGCGCACACGTATCATGGGAGGCAACGCAATGGGAGTGGAGAATCTAGGAGAGCCTATCAATACTCCTGGTAATGAGATGTTTCCTACCTTCCGTCCGAACGGTGACTTCTACTTCTCTTCTGACGGGCATCCGGGATTGGGCGGCCTCGATATCTTCATCGCAACAATCGGTGATGACGACAGATATCACTTGGAACATCCGGGTTATCCGCTCAATTCTGCTGGCGATGACACCGGCATGACGTTCGAAGGACCATACAATAGAGGATATTTTGCATCAAACCGTGGTGACGGAAAGGGCAACGACCATATCTATTGGTTTGAGAATCCGGAGGTTGTGCAGCTCATAAAGGGCTGGGTGTATGAGCAGGAAGGCTACGAACTGACGAATGCGGAGGTGCGCATAGTGGGTAGCGACGGCACCAACGAACGTCCTACGCTGAAGAGTGACGGATCGTTTGAGTATGTGGCAGCACCTGGTGTGGATTATGTTATGCTCGCAAGCTGTCATGGATTCCTAAACCACATGGAGGAGATTCATATTCCGGACACTACGGAGTCGGAGACCTACACCCTGCAATTTGCCCTTGCCAACATCTCGTCGCCGGTTCTTATCGACAATATCTTCTTCGCATTCGACAAGGCTTCGCTCCTGAAGAGCAGTTCCGTGGCGCTTGATTCGCTGGTGACGCTCCTCAACGAGAATGCGAATATCACGATAGAACTTGCTGCGCATACTGACTATAAGGGTTCGGAGGAATACAACAAGAATCTCTCTCAGCGTCGTGCGGAGGAGGTTGTGAAGTATCTTATTGCCAAAGGAATAGCCGCCGACCGCCTGACACCTGTTGGTTATGGTGAGAGTCGTCCGAAGAAGATCCGCAAGAAGGTGGCGGAGCGCTATCCATGGCTTAACGATGGCGATGTGCTTACTGAGGAGTTTATCAGCAAGCTGACGCCGGAACAGCAGGAAACGGCGAACGCTCTTAACCGAAGAACGGAGTTTATGGTGCTGCGAAACACTTATAACATGTTCGACGAGAACGGTAACCTGAAGGAACTGCCGAAGCCTCGCAAGCCGAAGATTGTAGAGGACGACTCTGATACCTTCACGTTTGATTTCTAACGGTTTTATGGTTAGGTTGGTTTGCTCTGTATTTGCCTATTACTTTTGACCTCTAACTTTTTCCGATTATAACGATACGATGGCACTGCCACAGGAGTTTATAGATTATACTAAGGCGTTGTTTGGTGACGAACGATGGGAGAGGTATCTTGCTTCTTACGAGGAAGATACCCCTGTCTCTGTGCGCCTTAATCCCTACAAAGTAGGAAGTGATGCTGCATCTATAATAGATAACGTAGAACGTGGCGCATCTGGAGCTATTGACATTCTGAATAATAAACTCTCAGAAGTCCCTTGGTGTCGCAATGCCTATTACCTTAAGGAGCGTCCGAACTTCACCCTTGACCCATTGCTCCATGCCGGTTGCTATTATGTTCAGGAAGCATCATCGATGTTTCTCGACCAGGTGTTGAGGCAGTACCTATCAACAATATTCAACTTAAATAATAAGCCAATAGACATAGTCGAATCGGCTCCCCCCCTCGGGTTGCTCTCCCCCGCGAAACGGGGGAGAAGCGAAGCGGAGGGGGTACAAAGACTATTGACGGTGGGGGGTGGGGGCTCTACCCTCGACCTCTGCGCTGCTCCTGGCGGAAAGTCAACGCTCCTTCGTGCCGCATTGCCCGATGACTGTATGCTCTTCAGCAATGAACCTGACCGCCGAAGGGCTAACATACTGATGGAGAACCTGCAGAAACAGGGACATCCCAACGTCATCGTAACTAACAACTACCCACGCGATTACCGTAGGGCAGGCACTATGTTCGACATGATTCTTGCAGATGTTCCATGCTCCGGTGAGGGAATGTTCCGTAGGGATGAGGCAACGATAAAGGAGTGGAGCCTGCAGAACGTGATGAAATGCGCCGAATTGCAGCGTAGCATCATCGAGGATATATGGTCTTCGTTGAAGCCGGGCGGCATACTCGTCTATAGCACCTGCACCTTCAATCTGCGTGAGGATGAGGAGAATGTGCGATGGATTACGGAGGAACTCGGTGCGGAGGTCCTTCCTGTTAAGACAAAGCCTGAGTGGAACATCACGGGTTCGTTGCTCGAAGGCTGGGACAAACCCGTCTATCGCTTCATCCCTGGCACCACAAAGGGCGAGGGGTTGTTCATGGCAGTGCTGCGAAAGACCTCGTCCGATGATGCTTCTTCGTCTTCGAAGAACACCATGGATATCAGCAATATACGCAGTTCGAAGGCTTTGAAGTCCTTGAAGATAATGTCTGACGGCACGTATTCCGGCACCATCAAGGGCAAGACCATCATCCCCGACCATGCCGAAGCCCTCCTCACGAACCTTCCTTCTGACAAGTACCCTCGCGTGGAACTCTCCCTTCAGGATGCCCTTCGCTACCTACATCACGAAGCATTGGTATTGCCCGAAGAAACACCTAAGGGTTTCGTCATCGTCACATACCTCAGCCATCCCCTCGGATTCATGAAGAACATCGGCAACAGAGCCAACAATCTCTATCCGCAGGAGTGGAAAATCCGGAATATCTAACGTTAGCATATATTACGCAGGCATCAACGAAGTCTTTTCGTTTGGTGTCTGCGGATTTTCTTGCCAGATGTGGTTTTTCCTTTCATTTTCTTGCGTAATTCGGAAATTATTATTAACTTTGTCCGCAGAACAAGGCATCAGTGAATATGCAAGAGAAGAAATACAGACGTGCTGCTGAATATCCATGCGGTGTGGCAGACTTTCCGAAACTGAGAAACCAAGGTTGTGTATATGTCGATAAGACAGACCTCGTGTATGAGATGGCACAGACGAATTTTGTCTTTCTGAGTCGCCCAAGACGATTCGGAAAGTCCTTGTTGTGCTCTACCCTGAAGGCTTACTTTGAGGGTAGGAAGGAACTGTTCGAGGGCTTGAAGATAATGGAACTGGAGCACGAGTGGAAGAAGTATCCTGTGTTTCACTTTACCATTAGTGCACTGAAAGATATGCCGATAGAACTTATGTCATCTGGACTGGGGGCGCTGTTACGTTCTTACGAGGAGGTGTATGGAGATCCAGAGGAGGATGACAAGACTCCGGGTAAGAGATTTTCCAGACTTATCAAACGTGCCCACCAGCAGACAGGTCTGCCAGCAGTTGTGATTATCGATGAATATGATGCGCCGATGCTTACGCACATGCACGATGAGGAGCATAAGTCTCAGGTTAGAAAGATTCTGCAGGAGTTCTATCAGACGCTTAAGGACTGTGACGTTGACGAACGCTTTGTATTCATCACCGGCATCACCAAATTCTCGCAGATGAGCATCTTCTCGACACTCAACAATCTGTCGAACATCACGATGAACGAGAATTTTGCCTCTATATGTGGAATAACGGAGACAGAACTACACGATGTTTTCGACATTGATGTAGAGATGCTTTCCAACAAGTACAAGGTAAGCAAAGAGGAAATGTATGCCCAGTTGAAGAACAAGTACGATGGATACCACTTTTGTGACGAGTCAGAAGACATATACAATCCGTACAGTTTGCTGCTTGCATTCTTCCAGAGAAGACTCGATTCCTATTGGTTTGCCAGTGGTACTCCGACTTTCATACTGGAAGAGTTCCGTCGTTGCAACACAGATATCCTCGCCTTGGATGGAGCAGAGGCGGAAGCAGAGGAATTTGACCAGCCTACAGAGTTCCTGGTCAAGCCGATGCCGCTCTTGTATCAGGCAGGATACTTGACAATCAAAGACTACGATCCAGAGTCTTTCACCTACACTCTTGGTTTTCCAAACGCAGAGGTTCGCGGTGGATTGATGAAGAACATTCTGCCAATAGTCAATGGTACAGAGAGAGAAGACAATATGAGCTATGCAACCATCATCAGGAGCTCTTTGGCAAAGGGCGACTACGACCGTGCCAGGACAGCCCTGCAGTCATTCCTATTGAGCATTCCGTACATGCAGCAGGGCAAGGACGAACTGCAGGATCTCGCCAAATATGAAGCACTGTATCAGCGCGACCTCTACATTTTCTTCTCTGGCATGTCTGCCACGGTACAGTGTGAGGTTATGATGGCAACAGGACGTGTTGACCTCGTAATGCGCATGGGCAGCAAGGTCTATGTCTGTGAGTTCAAAGTCAATGCCAGTGCCAAAAGTGCCATAGACCAGATAGACCGCAATAGGTACTACGAACCCTGGCGTGCCGTTCAGCGTAAGATAGTAAAGGTCGGTGCACGCTTCGACGTTAAGGAGCGTACTCTGAAAGACTGGAAGGTTGAAGAGCTGGATTAGAAACTAATGGTTGCATTCAATAGCGACCAACGACAAATAGAAGAATATTCAATCAGTCAGACATAAGAAATTCCAGAGGAGGCAGATGGCAACGTGGTGCTTACACTTCAGTCGGATGTCAGTTCAAGAGAAAACAGCAAGTGTTTCCGATAAGAAGTATATTGCTCCTACTGCGCCATATATATACACCGACAGTTCGCGATGAAGTTCTCAACCGTCGCTTGCGTATCTGTGATGGCAGTGACGGTCATAATGCAGACGAAATGGAGGAGCATAACAAGCAGATAGACCAGAAAATGCGCAATAATGGCTACATGAAGGCGATGGACTCCTACCGCAAGGGAACATGGGCTAATAGTTTCCGAGTGGACGGTCCAGAGTCGATGCGCCGTATCTTCGGAACCGTCAATATTACAGAGGGTGAGGAGTGTTGGCTGCGCTTCAAGAATCTCACTGCAAATCCTGATCAGGAGTTCTCCTTCGACTACATAGAACTCGTTCCTGTTAGTGTGATTCAGGCAGGCGAAGACCGCCACTAATCAACACGCTGTAAAAGCTATCATATTACGCTGCAAAAGCTATCATATTACGCTGCAAAAGCTATCAAATTAGGCTGTAAAAGCATAGTTATTGCAAGGTAATATGATAGCTATTACAATGACGGAAGAATACAATAACAAGGAATTTTGAAAAAAAGTGACAAAGTGTCAACATCTCTTCGGAAAGCAAGGATTTGCTGGCGATTTGACGTTGACACTTTTTTTTAGAAGTGTCAACAAAGTGACAACAAAGTGTCAACGAAGTGTCAATAAGGTATCAGCAAAATCAGGACAAAGTGTCAAAGGCGAGTTATTGCTTTCTTGCCACGACCTTTGCGTCTATCACGCCGTTGGCTGTGAGGATGGAGAGGTCGTCATTGGGGTGGAGTAGGGTAGGATCCTTCACTGCCTGACCGTTGTGGAGCGTTATGCTGTAGCCTCGACGGAGGATGTTGATAGGGTCAACGGCAGCGGTGCGCTGCTGGAGATTGTCGAGGCGAAGTGTCTGTCGCTCAATAGAATGCGTTACGAGTAGCGGCAGGCGCTGCTCTATGGAATCGAGCTTGTGGTTTTGCAGCATCAGCTGGCGGTCGATGGCATTTGCAATACGTGTGGAATAGTCTGTCAGGCGGCTCTCTGCCTGTAGTTTCTTGATGGAGAAAGCGGAAGCGAGGTATGTCTCGATATGTGCCAATCGGATGTTCTCCACATCCATACGGCTGCGCACCGCCCTGCCGATACGCTGCGAGGCATCGTCGATGCGTGATAGAGTATCACACAGATTGTCAATGAGAAAGGCTGCTACGGCGGTAGGAGTCTTCTGGCTCACGCAGGCGATGATGTCGAGAACCGACTGGTCTCTGTCGTGACCTATGCCGGTGATGATGGGCAACGGGAAGTTTGCGACATTCTCCGCAAGTTCCAGAGTGTCGAAACCCGATAGGTCGGAGGTGCTGCCACCACCACGGATTATCACCACGACATCGAAATTATCCACCTCCTTGTTGATAGCGTTGAGTGCGGAAATGACGCTCTTCTCCACCTGCTCGCCCTGCATGATCGCAGGAAACAGTCGTGTGGTGAATGCAAAGCCGTACTCGTTGTCTGCCAGTTGGTTACAGAAATCACCGTAACCTGCTGCCGAAGCACTCGATACTACAGCGATGCGCTTCGCAAACATCGGTATGGGGAGGGTCTTGTTGAGGTCAAGGACACCCTCTTCCTCAAGTATGCGCAGTATTTCCTTGCGGCGCTTCACCATGTCTCCGACGGTGAAAGTAGCGTCGATGTCGTTTACAACCCACGAAAAACCGAACGCCTCATGGAAGCTGGCACGAACCTTCAGCAGAACCTTCATGCCGGCATGAAGCTCCTCACCCGTCTCGCGAACGAAACGAGGTGCAAGCCTAAGCCACGTATTGCGCCAGCAGCAGGCACGCGCCTGAGCTACAGGAGTATTGCTAAACTCCTGTTTCTCTATCAGTTCCATGTAGCAGTGCCCCTTTGCCTCACGGACACTTGCCAACTCTGCCTCCACCCAATACTCATCGTTAAGGGATAGTTCTATGACTTCCCTCACGATGCCGTTGAGTTCGGAGAGTGAGAGGGCGTGATGATCGTTGTCGTATGGTATGTCGTCGAAGAACATGGGTGTTGGGTGTTAGGTGTTGGGTGTTGGGTGATGGTGGAATGTGGGGCAGAGCCCTAATCCCAGATGCAAAGTTAACTGAAAAAAAGGAATTAACAAAATTTTTGTGCTTTTTATTTTGTAATGCCACAAAAAATCGTTAACTTTGCAGATGTTTACACACGTTATTTATAATAAGAGGTGGAGGCACCGTCCTCCGCAAACACAAAATGAGTAAGAAACAAGCAACACTGGAACTGGGAACGAAGCCTGTCGGAGCCTTGCTGATGCAGTATGCACTGCCTGCCATCGTAGCGATGGTGGCATCGTCGCTGTACAACATGGTTGACAGCATCTTCATCGGTCAGGGCGTTGGCGCACTCGCCATCTCCGGCCTTGCCATCACCTTCCCGTTCATGAACCTCTCGGCAGCCTTCGGAGCTGCCATAGGCGTTGGATCCTCAACGCTCCTCAGCGTGAAACTGGGACAGCGCGACTACGGCATTGCCAACAAAATCCTCGGCAACTGCATATCGCTGAACATTCTTGTGGGCATCATCTTCGGAGGTGTCTGCTTAGTGTTCCTCGACCCGCTGCTGAGGTTTTTCGGAGCAAGTGACCAGACACTGCCCTATGCTCGTGAGTACATGTTCATCATCCTGCTGGGCAATGCCATAACGCATCTCTACTTCGGACTCAACGCAGTGCTCAGGTCTGCCGGCAAACCGCAGATGGCGATGTACATAACGATATTCACGGTCGTCATAAATGCCATCCTCGACCCATTGTTCATCTACACCTTCAAGCTCGGAATTGCAGGTGCTGCCTATGCTACGGTACTCTCGCAGATGCTTGCACTGTGCTGGCAGATGCGTTTCTTCAGCAAGAAGGACGAGCTGCTTCACTTCGAACGTGACAAGATGCACATTGAGGGAAAGCTCGTAAGGAACATCATCGGCATCGGCATCTCGCCGTTTGCTATGAATGCCTGCGCATGTCTTGTGGTTATCTTCATAAACAACAGCCTGTTGCAGTATGGTGGTGACCTTGCAGTTGGTGCATACGGCATAGCCAACAGAGTGGCCTTCGTCTTCGTCATGGTGACGCTCGGTGTCTGTCAGGGCATGCAACCGATAGCCGGTTACAACTATGGTGCGGAGAACTACAACCGTATGCTGGAGGTCTTGAAGCTGACGGCGTTCACCGCAACGGTTGTCTGTGCCGTGGGATTCTTCATCGCCATGTTCCTGCCAAGGCAGTGCGCGATGCTCTTCACGACAGATGAGACGCTGATAGCACACTCCGTCGTGGCTATGAGATACATGATGGCACTGTTCCTCGTGATAGGCGGACAGATGGTGATACCGAACTTCTTCCAGAGTATCGGCAAGGCAAAGATAAGCATACTGCTGAGCCTCTCCCGTCAGCTCATATTCCTCGTGCCGTTCATCTTCATCTTCCCACGCTACTGGGGACTTGATGGCGTGTGGCTCGCAATGCCGGCCTCCGATGCCGTAGCAGCCGTGATGACGTATGCAATGCTGTGGATTTATATCCGTAATCTCAAACAAAAGAAAATTTAAGCTATGGAGAAACTCGTAATATGTGTAGGCAGACAGTTGGGAAGTGGCGGTTGTGAGATTGCCAGGAAACTGGCGGAGGAGTTCGGATTTAAGTTCTACGACTCCGAACTGATAAACATGGCGGCAGAGCGCAGTGGCTTCAACCCTAAGATCTTTGCCAGGAGTGACGAGAGCCATGGTGCGTTGCAGTCGCTTTTCAGTGCCTTCTCCGGCAGAATGGCACGCTTCGCATCCGTCTATGGCAACAGCATCTCGCAGGAAAACCTCTTTCAGATACAGAGTGAGGTAATCTTCAAGGCAGCGAAAGAGGGTGGCTGCGTCTTCGTAGGACGATGCGCCGACTATATCCTCCGTCGTAGCGAGAACCTCTTTTCGGTGTTCATCACCGCCAACGATGAGGAGCGTACCCGTGCCGTTTCGGAGCGTATGGGCTGCGATATAGCCACCGCAAGGAAATATATAGAGAAGAAGGAGTCTGAGAGGGCTTCCTACTATAACTTCTATACGAGCAAGACGTGGGGTGCAGCAGAGAGTTATGACCTCTGCATCAACTCCAGCATCCTTGGAATAGACAAGACGGTGGAGATAATAGCGCAGATAATAAGGGAAAGATAGCCCCCCTCCCGTTCCCCGAGGGAAAAGCCGATTCGAGGACATACATCGTTGATGGTAAATATGATTTAGACACAAAAAGAAAAATTAGATATGAAAAAGATTCTGCTTTTAGGCTCAGGAGAACTGGGCAAGGAGTTCGTTATTGCCGCAAAGCGTGCCGGCCAGTATGTAATAGCATGTGATCGCTACGACAATGCTCCTGCCATGCAGGTGGCAGACGAGCGTGAGGTGTTCTCAATGCTCGACGGCGATGCGCTGACAGCTGTCGTGAAGAAGCACAACCCAGACATCATCGTGCCAGAGGTTGAGGCTATACGCACCGAGAAGCTCTTCGCTTTCGAGGAGCAGGGCATACAGGTGGTGCCATCAGCTCGTGCCGTAAACTACACCATGAACCGTCAGGCTATCCGCGACCTCGCAGCAAAGGAACTCGGCATCCGTACCGCAAAGTACTTCTATGCAAAGACCTACGAGGAGCTTGTGGAGGCAAGCAAGGAGATTGGATTCCCTTGTGTCATCAAGCCGCTGATGTCTTCAAGCGGTCACGGTCAGTCAACCGTCAAGTCTGCCGACGACCTTCGCAAGGCGTTTGACGATGCTATGGAAGGTGCTCGTGGTGACGTGAAGGAGATAATCATCGAGGAGTTCATACACTTCACCTCTGAGTTCACGCTCCTTACCGTGACACAGAAGAATGGTCCAACACTCTTCTGCCCACCTATCGGTCATGTCCAGAAGGGTGGTGACTACCGTGAGTCTTGGCAGCCATACGCTATCTCCGACAAGGATTTGAAGGAGGCAGAGCAGATGGCGGAGAAGGTTACTGCCGCACTGACGGGCTACGGTATCTGGGGTGTGGAGTTCTTCCTCACCGACACTGGCGTCATCTTCTCAGAGCTCTCGCCACGTCCACACGATACCGGCATGGTGACACTCGGTCACACCACCAACCTCTCAGAGTTCGAACTGCATTTCCGTGCCGTCATGGGACTTCCGATCCACGACATCCGCCTGGAGCATGCCGGCTGTTCTGCCGTCGTTCTTGCAGACAAGGACTATGAGGACACCGCCGTTACTCCATACAACATGCTCGATGCGCTGAAGGAAGAGTGTACCCGCGTGCGTATCTTCGGAAAGCCTGACGCACACTTCGGCCGTCGCATGGGCGTCGTTCTCTGCTATGGCGATCCGGATGCAGACCTCGATGCACTGCGCACAAAGGCAAAGCGCCTCGCTGGTACCGTGCTCGGAACAGACCCTTACATGGATAAGTAAAACTATTGAGTGAAGAGTGAATAACGAAGAGTGAAGAATTTAAATTACTATTTTCCGGTGACATACAAAATCAAAGAAGGTAACTTGAATTCTTCACTCTTCACTCTTCGTTCTTCACTATCATAAACTATGCTCAAAGTCGCAACCTTCCATTCACCTTTCAGTACCAAGTTCGGCATTCCGCGCCAGGCGGGAGTCGTGCAGCAGCTCTCCGGCAGGATAGTGCTGGAGAAGGAATATCGCACTCCCGATGCTATCAGGGGAATGGAAGATTTCGACTATCTATGGCTGATATGGGGCTTCTCCGCCAACAGGAAGCAGGCAACAGGCGTCACCGTGCGTCCTCCGCGACTTGGAGGCAACACCCATCTCGGTGTCTTCGCTACGAGAAGTCCGTACCGTCCGAACCCTCTGGGGTTGTCGTCCGTTAGGATTGACCGTATCGACTACGATGCTAAGGAAGGTCCCGTGATTCACGTTCTTGGGGCAGACCTTATGGACGGAACGCCTATCTACGACATCAAGCCATACATCCCTTATACCGATGCGCATCCTGATGCAAGGGGTGGCTTTACAGACATCACGCAATGGCAGACGCTGGAGGTCATAATACCACCATGTTGCGAACTACCGGAGCAGGAACGTGATGAACTGATTGCCGTTCTCTCGCAGGACCCTCGTCCGCAGTATCATGACGATCCGGAGCGTATCTATGGCATGGAATATGCAGGAAAAGACGTTCGCTTCAAGGTTGACGGCAAAGTCCTCACCGTCGTTGAGATAAAAAAGACGCAGTGCTGACGGCCGTTGAGATAAAAAAGACGCAGTGCTGACGGCCGTTGAGATAAAAAAGTGATTGTGTTTTTTGCATAATATTACGGAAAAATTTGCACAATCCAATTTTTTGTTGTAATTTTGCAACCGCTAAATCAGGCAGACCTTCATTGTCTGTCATTTCAATCAAACAAGGAAAGGTGCTCGAGTGGTTGAAGAGGCACGCCTGGAAAGCGTGTATTCCCCTAAAGGGAATCG
>CAMADY010000021.1 GCA_945831805.1 uncultured Prevotellaceae bacterium | reverse complement strand
CATCCGTCATGGCAAGAGCCAGTGGGTGGGTATGCGTGAGAAGCAGACGGATAAGAGTTTTGTGCAGTTCACCGAAAGGGTGTATGGCTATCGTGCAGCGTTCGTGCTGCTCCGTGGTTACATCGGCAAGGGTAAGGACACCATCGGCAAGATCATTGCCAAGTGGGCACCTTCGAGCGATGGCAACAACACACAGAGCTACATCAACTATGTGAGCAAGAGCACCGGCATCAATGCCAGTCACGCCCTCAAGTGGGAGGACAAGGATGACCTCGTGGAGATTGTACGAAGCATGGCGCACATGGAGAGCGGGATTATTGAAGACAAGGCGATTATCGAGGAGGCGTATGACCTCGCAAACAAATAATTCACGAAAATTCGCGGGTCGTTCACGGTAATTCGCGTTCAAAAAAATATTGCTTACGCTAACGTAAATGCCCGTATATTAACCGTAAATTATTCGTAAATTTCTTTTTAATCTGAGTTGAGACACGAGGAATTCCACGTGGAGTAAGCTGGCCAGCATTCCGAATGTTTCTCCTCGCAAATCTCAAATTTCAGATTATCATGATACAGAATATTGAAAACGTTGACAAGCAGTTTAACGCAGAGAATCAGAACAATATCAGCCAGTGTGACCACGTACAGTTGGGTGGTCAGGCATACTACGACGAGAAGAAGTTCTTTATGTTTACACCCGATGATCCCGTAGTGGGTCAGGTGCAGAAGTTCCGTGGCTTGGGCATGGGACAGCAGATGGCTGACGGCACGTTCGACTTCGTCCGCAAGCCACAGCGGAAGCCGAAGTCAACGCTCATTAAGAAGTTGGCGCACGGTCGTCTCTCGGCAACTATCGACGGAGCTATCCAGTTGACATTGAAGGTGTTTAAGTCGGAGGGACTGAACATAGAGGAGACTATAACCAAGGAAGCAAAGGAGGCTTTTGAATAGTATGAGCTGTCACGTAATATACTATGAGAATGGGGCGAAAATGATGCGCCCTGTTCTCACGGCAGCGGAGTACCGAAATCTCCGCAATACAGAGAGACAGAAGGCAATCGTAGCTGACATACGCAACGGTAATGAGAAAATGAAGCAGCGATTGCTGCAGATGAATTACTCGTGTATGCCTAATGAGGATGGTACGTTGAAGGGGGCTGCACTGATGACCACCAGCGTTGGCATGGACGTTGACCACATAGCCAAGGAGCAGATGGAGGAGGTGAAGGAGCGCATCCTTGCCAAGAAGGATGAACTGGGATTGCTGATGCTGGAGCTGTCGGCACGTGGTGAGGGCTACCACCTTGTTTTCAAGCGCAAGACAGAACTCTCGCAAGAGGAAAATCTTCATTGGGCAAGCGACTTGCTGGGTGTGGAGTTTGATAAGGGCGCGAAGGACATCACGCGCGTGTTCTTTACGACTACGGCAAGCAAGGAGGATCTTATCTTTCTGGATGATGAGCTGTTTAGACCCACCCCTTTTATCCCCTCCCGTAAGGAGGGAGGGGAAGTAGATACTACTGTTGCTGAAAGGGAAACGAACACGAACAACACGAATAACATGAATGTTGAAACTAACACGAACAACACGAATAACACGAATTCAATAGTTGAGGAAAATAAAGATTCGCTGGATTCAAAAAATTCATGTTCGACAAAAGATGAGAGTCTCTTTTACCTCGGCATTCCGTACACGTCCATTATCCGGAAGTGGTGGGAGATTTACAACGATGGGCAGGAGCCTTGTTCGGGCAATCGCAACACGCTGACTTTTGAACTTGCTGTGAACCTGCGACACATTTGTGGTTATGACCGTGAGGTGCTGAACAAGGTGATACCCGACTATTGGGCAGGCAGTGGTAACCACTCCAGTGGGGGAGGTTCTTCTGAGAAGATGGCGTGCATCGACTCGGCTCTGGCTACGAAGATGACGCAGATGCCTAAGCGACTGAGGGAGGTGCTGACGGAGCTGAAGAAGGAGATTCTTAGGAACGAAGACGGAAACGAGAACATTCTGTCGGCACTGGAAGAGGCGGAGCAAGAGGACGACCTGTTCTACTACAAGCGCATACCGCAAAAGGCTCTGCCACAGGGCATTGCGGAGAGCGTCAGGGCGACGGGTGCGAAGATGGTGATGCCGGTGCTGGCGGCGTGCTGCCCTGCCATCGGTGCGCTGGCAACGGACGTGAAGGTGCTGATCCACGGCAAGGAGACGAAGCTGAACATGCACTCGTTCGTAGTGGGCGATGCGGCATCGTGCAAGGGCGACCTGGACGGCGTGGTGGATGCGTGGATGGTGGAGGAGACGATGAAGAACCGCCTTTACTATCAGCAGGAAGAGGAGAACCGCGCAAAAAAGAAGGCGGCAAAGAATGCGAAGACGCAACCCGAGGAGCTGCACCTGCCAGTGCGCTTCCTTACGATGAACAATACGGTGGCGAATCTCGCTGAGCGTCTGGCGAATACGGACGGCAAGCACGCCTTCTCGTTCACTCCTGAGGCAGACACGGTGGCGCAGAAATGGCGGTCGTCGATGTGCGATTTCTCAACGATGCTGAGGCAGAGTTACGACGGCAGCCGCTACGATCGTGAGGCGAAGTCAGCTGATGCCACGACGGTGCACATTGATCACCTGCTGTGGAACGTCTGCATGTGTGGCACGCCCGATGCGCTCTACCGCGTTATCAGCAACTACACGGATGGTCTCCTGAGCCGCTTCATTATTGCCCACACGCCTGACAACACGTTTGCGCCTCTTGACGAGAAGCCGAACCTCATGACGGACAAGCTCCGCGACCGCATTGCTCAGGTGGCGCATCTGCTACCCTTGATGCAGGGTACGCTGAACCTGCCGAAACTCGAAGAACGCTCGCGTCAGTGGGTGGAGAAGGTTCGCCGCGAGGCACTGAAGGACGATGACCGCGTGATGGCTCGTGCCCGACTTCGTGACCATGGTACGGCGGTGCGCATGACGGTTTGCCTCATACTCTGTGCGGTAGCCGAGAAACTCATCAAGCAGCATGGTGTCGGCGGTGCGGAGAAGCAGCTGAAGATGCACCCGCAACTGACGGCAGAGATGGCTCAGAAGATGCAGACTCCGGCGATGCTCGATGCCTATGAGGTGCTGGCGGAGTCGCTGATAGACAACGACATGCTGTACTTCCGCGAGAAGCTGGAGAATGCCATTGCCACAGTGGGTGTCAGCACAGACCGTAAGCGAAATGGCAAGAACGACCGCATCTTTGACCGCCTCTCAGACACCTTCTCGTTCGACCAGGCGATAGGCGCGAAGGGCAACGGTTGCACTCGCAACAGCGTGCAGCAGATGCTGAAGAACTGGAAGAAGCAGGGCTTGATAATGCAGGTGGACGATGGACACTTTGTGAAAGTTCATAATAGCCCCTCCTAAATCCCCCCGAGGGGGGACTTCTTAGATTGCATAGTCATTAAGTCATTAGTCATTTAGTCATTTAGGATTTCACAAAAAAATCTCCTGTAACCATTGCGATTACAGGAGACTTTTATATTAAGTTAAATCTCTTTATTTCAAAGATTTACTTTATCTTTGGTAGAGTAAAGGCTGCACCTCAGCAATTCAAGCACGCTTGATTGCATTCGGTTTGCACTTTACTTCTTGTTGAGTGCAAGATCAACGTTTACTGCGCAAGCTACAGAGCAACCTACCATTGGGTTGTTACCGATGCCGAGGAAGCCCATCATCTCTACGTGTGCAGGAACTGATGAAGAACCAGCGAACTGAGCGTCAGAATGCATACGGCCGAGGGTGTCTGTCATACCGTAAGAAGCTGGACCTGCTGCCATGTTGTCTGGGTGAAGTGTACGACCTGTACCGCCACCAGAAGCAACAGAGAAGTATGCCTTACCGGCACGTGTGCGCTCCTTCTTGTATGTACCAGCTGTTGGGTGCTGGAAACGAGTTGGGTTTGTAGAGTTACCAGTGATAGAAACGTCAACATCCTCGTGCCACATGATAGCAACACCCTCACGAACGTCGTCAGCACCGTAGCAGTTAACAGCAGCGCGTGGGCCGTTAGAGTAAGGAGTCTTCTTAACGATCTTGAGCTCGCCAGTGAAGTAATCGAACTGTGTCTGAACGTATGTGAAGCCGTTGATACGAGAGATGATCATAGCAGCGTCCTTACCAAGACCGTTGAGGATACAACGGAGTGGTTTGTCAGCAGGACGTGACTTGTTAGCCATCTGTGCAATCTTGATAGCACCCTCAGCAGCAGCGAATGACTCGTGACCAGCGAGGAATGCGAAACACTTTGTAGAAGGCTCAAGAAGACGTGCAGCGAGCTCACCGTGGCCGATACCAACCTTACGGTCGTCAGCAACAGAGCCAGGGATACAGAATGACTGGAGACCCTCACCAATGTAGTTGGCAGCCTCTACAGCGTCCTTAGCCTTCTCCTTGAGAGCGATAGCGGTACCTACAACGTAAGCCCACTTAGCGTTCTCGAAACAGATCATCTGAGTTTCCTCACATGTCATGTATGGGTCGAGACCTGCAGCGTCGCAGATCTGATTTGCCTCTTCAATAGAAGCGATACCGTGCTTGTTAAGGCAAGCGAGGATCTGTGCGATACGACGATCCTGAGATTCAAACTTTACTTCGCGAATCATATTTTATATCCTCCTATTAGTTTTTACGTGGATCAATAAACTTAACAGCACCGTCCTCTTCCTTTGTACGGCCGTAAGTACCTGTAACACTCTTGAGAGCCTCGTCTGCTGGTACGCCCTTCTTGATAGCGTCCATGAACTTGCCCATGTGAACGAACTCGTAGCCACAAGCCTGATCGTCCTTGTCGAGGTACATCTTAGTGATGTAACCCTCAGTGAGCTGTAGGTAGCGTGTACCCTTGAGCTTAGTACCGTAGAGAGTACCGCACTGAGAAACAAGACCCTTACCGAGGTCTTCAAGACCAGCACCGATAGCAAGACCGCCCTCAGAGAATGCGGACTGAGTACGTCCGTAAACAATCTGGAGGAAGAGTTCGCGCATAGCGGTGTTGATAGCGTCACAAACGAGGTCGGTGTTGAGTGCCTCAAGGATTGTCTTTCCTGGGAGAATCTCCGATGCCATAGCAGCAGAATGAGTCATGCCAGAGCAACCGATAGTCTCTACGAGAGCCTCCTCGATAACGCCGTCCTTGACGTTGAGTGTGAGCTTACAAGCACCCTGCTGTGGTGCACACCAGCCAATACCGTGGGTAAGACCACAGATGTCCTTGATTTCCTTAGCCTGGATCCACTTTCCCTCTTCTGGGATAGGAGCAGGACCGTGGTTAGGACCTTTTGCAACGACGCACATGTCGTTGACTTCCTTTGTGTAAATCATATAAGTGTTTTTGTTAAAAAAATAAAGTATGTTAAATACAATTTCTTTTGCAAAAGTAATAAAAAAAGTTGAGAAACCATTACGTTTTGCTTTCTTTTTGACAAAAAAATGCACTTTTGGTAGGTTTTATGCTATTATTTAGCATTATTTTTGTACTTTTGCAAAGTAGATGTTGCAATATTTTAAATGTTAACAAATAAAATACAGATAAGATTATGGTAGATGTAAAGATAAAGGACAGCGAGCTGCGTGCAGCAGCAGAGGATGGTATCGATGCTTTCCTCGACCTTATAATAGAAAGGACGCGTGAGGCCATTGGCGGTGAGCTGACGGCAGAGAACATGGCGCAGATGTCATCGAAGCAGATAACGCTGATGGGGTATGCCACGCTTAGGGACGAGATGATGGACGGCGGCTTCGTTCAGCTGATACACAACGGTTATGGTCCGTTCTTCTTCCATAATCCTTTCGACCTTGCAATTCGCGGTTTCGGGCTTGTGGAGCTATGCCGCTTCATGCGCAGGGCGAAGAAACTTTACTTGAGGAACCGTGAGGAGATAGAGCGTGAACTGACAGACGAGGAGTTCATGGCTCTTTACGAGAAGATTCAGGTTTTCGACGACTTCGACGATGAGTTCGTGACGAACGAGGAGGAATGGAGCGAGCAGGTGGCACGGTTCGTAGATGAGAACCTGCTGGAGTTCGTGCAGATTCAAGAGTGAAGTTGTAAATGGAAAATGCAGAATGGAAAATGGAAAGTTATGATTACGTAATGACTTGTTGATAATTTTGAGCCAGAAAAACTAATCAAAACTTTCCATTTTCCATTTTCAACTTTCCATTTCCCATAGTGGTTACAGTGGTGTTCGGTTGAGAATGGAGCGTCCAAGGGTTACTTCGTCGGTGTATTGTAATTCGTCGCCGACGGAGATGCCTCTGGCAATGACGGAAAGCTTTACATCGGGGAACTGCCGCAGACGTCGGGAGATGTAGAAATTCGTGGTATCGCCTTCCATTGTAGAGGCGAGGGCGAAGATGACCTCCAATTGAGGGATGGCGGGAGTACTGCCGTCAACAAGTGTCTTTACACGCTCTACGAGCGATTCTATTTCTATGTCAGAGGGACCGATGCCGTCCATTGGTGATATGATGCCTCCGAGCACGTGATATACGCCTCGATATTGCTGGGTGTGCTCAATGGCGAGCACGTCCTGTATGTTCTCCACGACACAGATGAGGGTGTGATCGCGCGTGTTGTCAGCGCAGATGGGACATAGTTCCGTGTCCGAGATGTTGTGGCACTCCCTGCAGTATTTCACATCGCGCTTGAGTATGGTAAGGGCATCAGCGAATTGCTGCACATCCTCCGTTTCCTGGCGGAGCATGTGCAGTACAAGTCTCAGTGCTGTCTTGCGGCCGATGCCGGGGAGACGCGAGAACTGTGATACAGCGTTATCGAGGAGAATCGATGCCATCAGAATCTTTTTATTGCGCGATCCATCTCTCGGCGATCTTGTTTTGCCTTGAGGGTTTCGCGCTTGTCGTACTGCTTCTTACCACGACAGAGGGCTATGTCGATCTTGGCACGCCCCTTATCGTCAATGAAGACGAGTGTAGGTACAATGGTGAATCCCACGGCCTTGGTATCTTCCTGAAGGTGGCGTATCTCCTTGCGGTTTAGCAAGAGTTTGCGGTCGCGCTTTGCTTCGTGGTTGTTGTATGAACCGTAGAAGTATGGTGAGATGTTCATACCCTTCACCCATACCTCTCCGTTGTGTATGAAGCAGAATGTATCGACGAGCGATGCCTTACCGAGACGGAGCGACTTTATCTCCGTTCCGGTAAGAACTATTCCTGCGGTGTATGTGTCAACGATGAAGAAGTCGAAAGCTGCTTTCTTGTTCTTTATCTGTATAGGGCTCTTCTTACGGAGCTCCTGCTGTTCTTTGTTCATAGGCGGTTATTGCATTTTGTGTAGGCCTTCCCATCGGACGTTCCATTTTCCGTTCTGCGGGAAGCCCGGATTCTTGATGTCTGGGCATCCATCCCATCCTGCGCACATCATAGCGACGGCATCGAGGAGTGCTCCGTTGCCCGGCAGATAGAGTCGCAGACGCTTTGGCTCCTGGTAGTTGTGTCCAGAGACGAGGTATGTGTTCTTTCCCTTGTCGATGAGCAGGGCACGGATGGCATTCTCACCATCGCCAAGGCGCGCAGCACACATTGCCGTCATGCCGTAATCCCATCCCCATGTGGTAGGCCAGTTCCAGTTGTCCATAACCCATGAGAGCGTTCGCTGCATCTTGGCACGGTCGTAGAGTCCATAGTCAGGGAGAAGTCCGCAAGCGCCGAGCACGGCAGGGTGGTCGGAAGAGCATTTGAGGTAGAACTCATCGTGCGTTAGCTGCTTCTTTCCCGTCTCACCACCATAGTTGAATGGATCGAAAGTTCCCTCTCCGGTTGTTTCTGATGCGTCGAGGAAGGGCTGCGAAGGAATGCCTGCGGTGTAGATGCCATCACCCGTAGCAGGCAGCGGTGCGATATGGCGTATCATCATGTCCCACTCCTGATGGCGTGGAAGTCCCTGACGCTCGCGCCATGTCTGTGCTGTGGTAAGTCCATAGACGAAGTATGCCTGTTCGAACGGATGTCCGTAAGAGAAGTCCTTGGACATAGACTCCTGCATGGCCGTCTGTCCGAAGAGGTATAATCCCCTACCCTCACCCAGAGCATTGGCGCTGTTGGCACATGACTTGGCAAAGTCGTATAGGAACTCAGCCGTCTCCTCTACCTGCTTTGCATAACGGGCGAGAACCTTCTTCTGTTCAGCGGATGGTGTGATATCGTTGGCAGGAGCGTCAGCATTTGCAGCATGGCGGTAGAGTTCCTCTGCCATATAAATATAATGTGGCTGCTGCCATGTGAGGAACGATCCCACGTTTGATGGTGACTCTCCAACCCATGGGTCGGTCATCTTCATCCAGCGGATGCCCTTGAATCCCTGACGCTTAGCAATATCCTTGGCGTATGGGTATGCAACATCTGTGTACCAATCCATGATACGCTCCATCACCTCTGGACGGTTCCATAGCGAGAAGTCAACCATGTGCCACCATGTCATCTCAAGATGTGGGCGACCGAACCATGAGTTATATGTAAGACCGGTCTCCTGTGGTGGTGTGTTTCCAGCGCAATTGATGAAGGTGAGGTACTGCGAGAGTACGGTACGACGCTCCAGTTCCTTGGCACGAGTGTCTGTACACTGCGAGAAATCAACGATAGCGCCATCGTTCCACCACTTGTTCCAGAATGCCGTTACGCCAGCAAGTTCCTTGACGTAGTTGAAGGACTTCATGAGGTCAGCCTGTTTCTCTGCATACTCCAACTTAACGGAGATCTTATCAGAGGTTGGCTGAAGAACATAGCAGTGTGATGCCTCATTGGCAACGAACTTTGCTGAGCCTTGCCATGAGAGCTTTGCGTAGTATGTGGTAGCGTCGAGCGTATGCTCAATGATAGCGTAGCTGCCTCCCTTTGCAACGACCTTTGAGGTGTGCTTGTCTGCGTTGCCGAAATCGGTTGCCCAGTCGGCATGCTTTCCTGTAACGTAAGGAAGCTGGAAGCAGATTCTTGCCTGTCCCTTGCGGAAGAGTTTGGTGCTGACGGAAGTGATGAGTGCAGAGCGATCTGCGAGTGCTGCCGTCGTTACGTCAACAGGGGTGGAGAGTACGTTATATTGTGAACTGATATTGCCATCGTAGAGGTTCAATGACTGCTTTACATCCTTGATGTCGGTGATGGTGCATTCACTGTCTTTTCCGAAGAGCAATCCGAGGTTTCCAAGGTTCAGACGGTGTGGGTTAACACGGAAATACTCCGTGGCATCCTTGTTCTTTCCGGCTGTCTTATACTCTACGGCATACACCTCCTTATGACCATGACCGAGGTCCATGGATTTTTCGGTATCAGAAGGCTTGAGACCCTTTGTATTAGGGAAGGAGTGCCATCCCCAATCAGACATAGCGCAGAGCGGCACACCGTTTTCGTACTTCTGTGGAAACGACTGCAATCCGGTGATATCGACAGTAGTAGCGAAGTGTCCGTTACCAACCGACAGAGAGCCGAGTGTATCGATTGCTGTCAGCTTAGGGTTGTTACGAGAGACAACGGCATGGCGGTCGATCTTCTGTGACTGAAACTCTGCATTCTGAGGCTGCAAGTTCGCCTTCTGTGCCTGAGCAAAGATAGCCATGGCGAGGAGGTAAGTGAGTGTTAGTATGCGCATAGTTATTTGATGTTAGTTGGTTACGAATTTCGGGGTAGTGCTCTCGAACCTGCCGCCCTGCGCCTTCTGTATGGAGTCGCGTCGTAGGGAGTCGAGGGTTAGAGAGTCGGTATTCGCCTCCAGTTCCGTCTTGGCAGGTGCCGGTGGCTGCGTCCTTGTATGCAGGAGTTTCACGTTCCGGATCGCAGCAAGTCGCATTGTCGTTCCGTTAGGGTTTGACGACGTGTGTACGAGGTTGCCGTTGAGTATGAAATATCCCTTGATACGCTTTATGTGCAGGCGGTCAACATCGTTGTTTATGATATTGATGCCATGGTTGTCGGAAGTTGTGTGTATGACGTTCGTCACGATGCTGTCGTTGTCGTAATAGACAGCGAGGAATGATACGACATCACGATAACCGTCCTGAAAAATCATCTGTGCATCGTACTGCAGCGTTATGCGGTCGCCATCCTCGAAGGTGGAATCGGGTATGATTTCGAAGGTAAGGCGGTTGTAGGGTGCCTGCTGCATGAGTAGGAATGCCGCCTCGCGGTTCCATACGTTCGCGGTGTCTGCCTCACTATCCTGCAAGCCGTCGATCCTACCTCCGAGTGCAACGACATTACCGTTGATACGCTCGGTGAGCGACTGATAGATGGCATATAGCTCCTGGGAGTTACGGCAGTAGTAGTTGAAGGTGGAATCCCATTCTGACTGACTGATATCGTGGTTCTTCAATACGGAGGCACGCAGCGAGATGATGTCCTCATCGTTGAAGTTCTCTACCCTCTGGTCGTACATCGACTGTGCTACATGCATATCATAGAGTATATCCTCAACCTCATCAGGGTCAAGGACATACGATGGTCTTGACGGCGCACATGCCACCATGACTATCAGCAGTATTATGTAGCAGAGATGTTTCATTTATTCTAGATTTCTTCGACGCTTGGTTTCTCCTTTTTATTGGATTATTCCTTGGTTTCTTCGATTCTTGGTTTCTCCTCCTTCTTATCAGAGAACTCAGAGAGCTCCTTACGGCAGAAGAGCAATAGCGCAACGACGCTGCACGATATGCATGCATCGGCGAAATTGAATACCGGAGAGAAGAAGATGTAGGGTTCTCCGCCCCATAGAGGGAACCATTCGGGGTATGTTGCGACGATGAGAGGGAAGTAGAACATGTCAACTACCCTACCCTGCAGGAACGGTGCATAGCCATCGCCGAAGCTCGTCATGAAGGCAGGCATGTATGAGGACGAATCAGTGAAGATAAGCCCGTAGAACATACAGTCGATAAGGTTTCCCGCTGCTCCAGCAAGAACCATGGCAAGGAGTATGATCCATACGAGACGCGCTCCCCGGATTACCTGCTGACGGATATACCACACCAAGGCTCCACATGCCACGAGACGGAAGATACTCAGTGCATACTTCGGTATGAAGGTCATGCCATAAGCCATGCCGTTGTTCTCGATGAATGAGATGTAGAACCAGTCTGTGATGTGTATGCTTTCGTGCAGACACATATTTTGCTTGACCCAAAGCTTGATGCATTGGTCAATGAAGAGTAGGAGCACGATAAAGAGCGTTATGCATGCTCCTATTTTCTTAGTATTTCTTTTCGTCATTAATGATTTTTCTTCATTTTGGACTCTACGGAGAGAGTAGCATGAGGAACGATGCGAAGACGCTCCTTTGGGATTAGTTCACCCGTCATGCGGTCGATGCCGTAGGTCTTGTTGGCAATACGCACGAGGGCAGCCTCCAATCCGTTGATGAACTTCTGCTGACGCTGCGCGAGCATGATAATCTCCTGCTTGCTCTGAGTTGACGACCCCTCTTCGAGAACCTTGTAGGTAGGCGATGTGTCAGCAACGTCGTTACCTTCATCGTTGCGGAGAGCCTTCATCATGTCGGTGTAGTCACGACGTGCAAGGGCGAGCTTTTGCTCTACTATTTCCTTAAACTCAGCGAGATCTTCATCGCTGTAGCGTTTCTTTATTTCTGCCATAGTTATAATGGGTTAGCGGTTAATATTGTTTAGCAGTTTGTGTCTATGGAAAGTAGTGTTGGTGTACTGCCGAATGCGAAAGCAATAATTTCTGGTCATCCTGCCGTAGTTCGGCAATACACCTTATTATATAAATATTAGCGTTTAGTTCTTCTTAACAGAAATGAGAGCCTTGAAGTCACCGAGCTCTGACTCAATGCCGTCAGCAGCATCGCCGAGTGTGAGGCTGTTTGCAAGCACCTGTGCTGAGATATGCTCACCGAATGCGTTTACGGCCTTCTCCACAGCATCCTTGGCGTCAGCATCTGAAGTGCCGATAACGACGCTGATGCGGTCTGTTATCTCGAAGCCGGAATCCTTACGGATAGCCTGTATTCGCTTGATGATGAGACGTGCCATACCCTCGTTCTTGAGTTCCGGTGTTATCTCGATGTCAAGTGCAACAGTGATCTTACCTTCCTGAACGATAGTCCATCCAGGGATGTCCTCAGAGATGATCTCCACGTCAACAGCCTCCACAGTAACGTTCTCACCATCAGCAACGAGTGCGATGGCTCCGTTTGCCTCAAGCTCAGAGATCTGCTCCTGAGACATTGCCATTACGGCGTTGTTGACAGCCTTCATGAGCTTGCCGAACTTCTTACCCATAGTGCGGAAGTTACACTTCACCTTCTTGACGAGCTGCATGCCAGAACCCTCCTCGATGAAGGTGAGTTCCTTGACGTTTGTCTCAGCAAGGATGACGGAAGCCATACGCTCCAGCTGCTCACGTGTTGCAGCATCGCTAGCAGGGATAGAGATAGCCTGAAGAGCCTGTATTACAGGAATCTTGACCTTCTTACGGAGAGAGAGAACCATTGACGTTACCTGCATAGCAAGCTGCATGGCACCCTCAAGCTCTGCGTCGATGTAAGCCTCGTTAGCCTCAGGGAACTTAGCAAGGTGTACGCTGATAGACTTATCCTTCTCCGTTACCTCGTTGAGGTCCTTAAAGAGCTGGTCAGCATAGAATGGCGAGATAGGAGCAATGAGGCGTGAGAGTGTGTCGAGACAGGTGTAGAGCGTCTGGTAGGCAGACAGCTTATCCTGCGAATCCTCAGAGCCCCAGAAGCGTTTCTTGTTAAGACGGATGTACCAGTTGGAGAGCTTGTCGATGACGAAGTTCTGTATGAGACGACCTGCAGGGGTTACGTCATAGTCAGCAAGATACTTATCGACATTCTTCACCAGCGTGTTGAGCTCAGAGAGCAACCAGCGGTCGAAGTCCGGACGATCCTTGTACTCTATGTCTGCCTCGGAATAGTCGAAGCCGTCAACGTTAGCGTAGAGAGTGAAGAAAGAGTATGCCTGATAGAGCTTGATGAAGAAGCTTGATGTCACCTCCTTCACGCCATCCTGATCGAACGAGAGGTTGTCCCATGGTGAAGAGTTTGTCACCATGTACCAGCGCACAGCGTCAGTGCCGTATGTGCCGATGCAGTCGAATGGGTTGATGACGTTGCCGAGACGCTTCGACATCTTGATACCGTTCTTGTCGAGCACAAGACCATTAGAGATAACGTTCTTGAAGGCAACGGAGTCGAATGCCATAGTGCCAATAGCATGAAGCGTGAAGAACCATCCGCGTGTCTGGTCAACACCCTCTGCGATGAAGTCTGCTGGGTAAGCCTTGCCCTCATCGATGAGCTCACGGTTCTCGAATGGATAGTGAATCTGTGCGTATGGCATAGCACCAGAGTCGAACCAAACGTCGATAAGGTCGAGTTCACGAGTAAGAACGCTGCCATCCTTGCCTACGAGCTTGATGTAGTCAACGTATGGGCGGTGGATGTCTATCTTGTCGTAGTTCTCCTGACTCATGTCACCAGGAACGAAGCCCTTATCCTTCAGAGGATTTGACTCCATTACGCCCGCAGCTACAGCCTTTTCTATCTCGTTGTAGAGTTCTTCGAGTGAGCCGATGCAGATTTCCTCCTTTGTATCACGGTTGCGCCAGATAGGAAGCGGAGTACCCCAATAGCGGGAACGTGAAAGGTTCCAGTCGTTGAGGTTCTCAAGCCACTTTCCGAAGCGACCCGTACCTGTTGACTCCGGATGCCAGTTGATGGTCTTATTGAGTTCAAACATGCGGTCCTTCTTCGCAGTAGAGCGGATGAACCATGAGTCGAGCGGATAGTAGAGCACTGGCTTATCGGTACGCCAGCAGTGTGGGTAGTTGTGGACGTGCTTCTCTATCTTGAAGGCAGTGCCCTCTTCCTTCATCTCAAGACAGATGATGATGTTGAGGTCCATGTCCTTTGCGGCAGCCTTCTCGTCGTACTTGCCGTCAACGTTATACTTAGGGTCGTAAGCGTTCTTAACGTAATCGCCTGCATGATGCCAGTAAGAGTCGTTCACGCAGAGCTCACGGAACTTAGGATCCATGTCCTGCTCCACGAAGTACTTACCCTGGAAGTCAACCATAGGACGTGTATCACCAGCCTTGTCAATGATGAAGAGTGATGGTATGCCGGCATCCTTTGCCACCTTGGCATCGTCAGCACCGAATGTAGGAGCGATGTGAACGATACCCGTACCGTCCTCCGTTGTTACATAGTCGCCAGGGATTACTCGGAAAGCGTCAGCCTCCTTGACAACGATGTCGTTACCTTCGAGCTCACATGGCTTAACCCATGGCATGAGCTGCTGATAGTGTGTGCCAACGAGGTCTGCACCAGTGCAGCCCCCCTCTTCTCCCCCAAGGGGGATGAATTCAATGGCATCTTCTCCTTCCTTTGGAGCGAAATAAGCATTTACACGACTTTCAGCAAGAATGTATATTGCCTCCTCACCAGAGTAAGGATTATTACCTTTCACTGCAACATATTTTATCTTAGGACCTACGCAGAGAGCTGTGTTTGAAGGAAGTGTCCAAGGGGTTGTTGTCCATGCGAGTATATAAACTGGAAGACCGTATGAGAAAAGAGCATTCAATATGCCCTCCCCCTCGGAGGAGTTGGTGGGTGGCTCAACCTTGAACTGTGCCGTTACGGTAGTGTCCTTCACGTCACGATAGCAACCAGGCTGGTTGAGCTCATGAGATGAAAGTCCTGTACCGGCAGCCGGAGAATAAGGCTGTATGGTGTAGCCCTTATAGAGCAGATCCTTCTCATAGAGCTTCTTCAGGAGATACCAGAGAGACTCTATGTACTTGATGTCGTATGTGATGTAAGGGTGCTCCAGATCAACCCAGTAGCCCATCTTGTTCGTCAGCTGTGTCCACTCGTCGGTGTACATCATGACGTTCTTGCGGCAAGCATTGTTGTAGTCGTCAACACTTACCTTCTTGCCTATATCCTCCTTTGTGATGCCGAGATCCTTCTCTACGGAGAGCTCAACAGGAAGTCCGTGGGTATCCCAGCCGGCCTTACGCTTTACCTGGTAACCCTTCATTGTCTTATAGCGGAGGAAGGTATCCTTGATGGTACGGCCCATCACGTGGTGGATGCCCGGATGTCCGTTAGCAGAAGGAGGACCTTCGAAGAATATAAACTTAGGAGCACCTTCGCGCTCGTCGATACTCTTGTGGAAGACATCGTTCTTCTCCCACTCAGCAAGTACCTTCTCATTGGTCTCTACGAGATTGAGACCCTTGTGTTCTGTGAATTTCTTACTCATTAGTTTTATGTTGTTATTATTATTCTTTTCTTTCTATTTACTGACATTTCGATTATCCGTGATGTAGAAAACATCCTATTCTATCTTCATTGTCTTCGCCGGCTGTATCGTAGAGACGAGGAAGCTCGGCAATACGAGTGCCATCATCGTGATTATCAGCGTAGCGATGTTCAGCAGCACTATCAGTATGACGTTGACCTCCACCGGTGCCTCACTGACATAGTATGCCGTAGGGTCAAGCTTCACGATGCCAAGGTGTTGCTGCAACAAGCAGAAGCCCACGCCGAGGATGTTTCCCCACAGCATGCCCTTCAGCACTATGAACAATCCGAGCCATCGGAAGGTGCGCCTTACGGTGCTGTTCCTTGCGCCGAGAGCCTTCATGAGACCTATCATCGACGTGCGTTCGAGGATGATTATCAGCAATCCGGAGATCATCGTAAAGCCCGACACACACACCATCAGTATGAGGATTATCCATACGTTGAGGTCTAGGAGGTCGAGCCACGAGAACACCTGTGGAGATATCTCCTGTATCGTCAGCGACGTTAGCGGATTCTCATCCGTGTCGTACGTCTTGTTCACCTTATTTATAATAATATCCTCCACGGCATCGATGCTGTCAAAGTCGCAGACGGTAAGTTCCATGCCCGTACATTCTATCCAATTATCCTCGTAGTCGCACTCCCAACCGTTCAGGCGGCTGACGGTATAGAGGTCGGTGAAGCAGATGGCATCATCATACTTCGCCATGTTCGTCTGGTAGATACCTGAGACGGTGAACGGACGTGCTTTCACATCCTCATCGTTGAGGAAATATGCAAAGACCTTATCGCCAACCTTCAACCTCAGTTTGTCAGCCATTGAGCGCGAGACGAGCAGCTGCTGCGTACTCTTCTTCATGCTCAGCACCGGCATCCTGCCCTCAACGAGATTCGAAGCTATGAAGGTGGTGTCGAAGTCCTCACCAACGCCCTTGAACATCACGCCGAGGAAGTCGGAGTCAGTCTTCAGCACACCCTGCTTCTGCGAATAGCGCTGTACATGCTCCACACCCTTGATGTCTTTCAGCACCTTCATGAGTGAGTCGTTGGCTACCACGCACTGCGTCTGGTCGGTCGTCTGCATCGTCATGTAGTTCGACACCACGATATGACTGCCAAAGCCCACCACCTTATCGCGTATGGTATGCTTGAAACCCAGCACCACGCAGACGGATATTATCATCGTGGCAATGCCTATCGCTATGCCGAGCATGGCAATACGCACCGCAGGGCGACTCACTTTCTGCGAGCCGTCACCACCATGATAAAGGTGTCTTGCTATGTAGAATGGAAGGGACACTATTCTTCTGTTTTCTAATTCTGCTCCATTATTCTGCCAGGATAAGCCTCCAAAGCCTTACGAAGCAGCAGGAGGGCACGTTCGAGGTCTTCCTTCTTCAGCACGTAGGCAATACGAACCTGATTGACACCGGCACCCGGAGTGGTATAGAATCCGGCACCTGGAGCCATCATTATCGTCTCACCTTCGTACTCGAAGTTCTCAAGACACCAGCGGCAGAACTTCTCCGCATCGTCAACAGGCAGCTGCGCCATGGTGTAGAACGCTCCCATTGGAATTGGAGAATAGACTCCCGGAATGCGGTTCAAGCCGTCGATGAGCACCTTCCTGCGCTCCACGTACTCGTCATAGACATCGCGATAGTACTCCTCCGGTGCATCGAGCGATGCCTCGGCAACAATCTGTCCGATGAGAGGTGGCGAGAGACGTGCCTGACAGAACTTCATCACTGCCTGACGTATCTCCTTGTTCTTCGTAATAAGCGCACCGATACGTATGCCGCATTCGCTGTAGCGCTTTGAGACAGAGTCGATGAGCACGGTATTGTTCTCGATACCCTCAAGGTGGCAGACGGAGATATACGGACTGCCGGTATAGATGTACTCACGATAGACCTCATCGGAGAAGAGGTAGAGGTCGTACTTCTTCACGAGGTCACGTATCTGGTTCATCTCACGACGTGTGTAGAGATAGCCCGTAGGGTTGTTCGGGTTACAGATCATGATAGCCCTCGTGCGGCTGTTTATCAGTTCCTCGAACTTCTCTACCTTTGGCAGCGAGAAGCCCTCGTCGATGGTTGTCGCAATGGTACGAATCTTTGCACCGGCAGAAATGGCGAACGCCATGTAGTTGGCATACGCTGGTTCCGGCACGATAATCTCGTCGCCAGGGTTCAGACACGCCATGAAGGCGAAGAGGATGGCCTCAGAGCCACCGCTGGTGATGATGATGTCGTCCGGTGTAACGCTGATGTTGTACTTCGCGTAATAGTCAACGAGCTTCTCACGGTATGAGAGATAGCCCTGCGAAGGAGAATACTCCAGTATTCCGCGGTCAATGTTCTTCAGCGCATCGAGGCCTACCTGTGGTGTAGGAAGGTCCGGCTGACCGATATTAAGATGATAAACCTTCGTGCCGCGATTCTTTGCCGCAGCAGCGAGAGGAGCGAGTTTGCGGATAGGAGATTCTGGCATCTCCACACCACGTTTTGATATTATTGGCATCTTTCTTTTTTGTTAAAGATTCGTACGTACATAAAATAATGGGCGCAAAATTACAAAAAAAATCCGAAAATAAAGAATATTTTGACAAATTTATTATTAAAATGCCTTAAAACTTGCGAATTGTTAGGTCAATCAAAACTATTTATATACCTTTGCAATTATAAAGAACACCTACGAACATGAAAACGGAGGCGAAACGACCAGTCAGAAAATCAAAAACAAAACATAAACAAGAATAAAATGAGATCCAGAACAGCAGAATGGTTTGAAACCAAGATACGCTACGAGAAGACCATGGAGGACGGTCTTCAGAAGAAGATAACAGAGCAGTATGTCGTTGACGCACTAAGTTTCACAGAGGCAGAGAACGCCATCATCGAGGAGGTTTCGGCATACATCTCGGGCGACTTCACCGTCATGGACATCAAGAAGGCCACCTACAAGGAAATCTTCTTCAGCGAGAACCCACGCGACGACCGCTGGTATAAGGTAAAGCTACAGTTCATCATCATCGACGAGAAGAGCGGCAAGGAGAAACTCTCCGCCGTCAACTACGTGGTTCAGAGCAACACGCTCCAGAACGCAGTGAAGAACGTTGAGGAGGTGATGAACAAGGGAATGCAGGATTGGAAGCTCGCCTCCATCGCCGAAACGAACATCATGGACGTCTTCGAGCACGACGGCACACGCCACGTCAACAAGCCGGAAGAGGACGAGCGCCCTGAGTTTGAGGACGCACTGAAGGCAGAACTCGAAGCTGGTCAGGAAAAAGAAGAAGCAATGTAACTATGATAAAGGATAATCTTAACGCCGTTCGCACATCACTGAAAAGTGGTGTGCAACTCGTTGCTATAAGCAAGTACCATCCCGTTTCCGCCGTCGAGGAGGCGTACGCTGAGGGACAGCGCGTCTTCGGAGAAAGCAGGGAGCAGGAACTGCGCATCAAGTACGATACCCTTCCGAAGGATATCGAGTGGCATTTCATCGGCCATCTGCAGACGAACAAGGTAAAGTATATCGCTCCGTACATCTCTATGATTGAGGCTGTTGACTCCATGAAGCTGATGAAGGAAATAGAACGCCAGGCAGAGAAGAACCAGCGCACCATCGACATACTCCTTGAGCTGCACCTGGCACAGGAGGAAACGAAGAGCGGCATGACTCCGGAAGAGTGCCGACAGCTACTTGCCGAGGGGCTTTGGAGGGAGATGAAGCACGTCCGCATCTGCGGAATCATGATGATGGCGAGCAACACCGACGACGAGGCACAGATCAGGAGCGAGTTCCTTGCAGCACGAGACTTCTTCGACGAGGTCAAGGAGCAGTATTTCAAGGACGACGATAGTTTCTCCGTAAAGTCCTACGGAATGAGTGGCGACTACCTCATAGCACAGGAGTGTGGCTCCAATCACGTACGTGTCGGAAGCCGAATATTTGCTTAACACCTCAAAACAGCATCGTTAATCACGACAGGTCTTTCAGAAAATTCTCCGTAATAGCATAGTTATTGCAACAAATTTTCTAGAAAATTCTTCGTTAAAGCATAGCTATTTCACCGTAATCAGATACATATCAGGAACAAACTGAATATCAATTTATTAGAAATCTACCAAAAAATATAGCCCGAGGCGTCATCTGGACTATCGTTTCCATTTATCTTTGCGCCTTCGTACTGCTGAAGATTCCGGCAGTACAGGGTTACGTTGCGCAGGGAGTCAGCAAGGCATTGTGCGAGACATTGGGCACAAAGGTCAGCGTGGGGCATATCGACATAAGGTTCTTCAACCGCCTCATCGTTGACGACCTGCTTGTCTATGACCAGCAACAGAAGAAGATGCTGCGCGCAGGACGCGTCTCTGCATCCATCGACCTTTTGCCGCTCTTTGAAGGCGAGGTGTCAATCTCCTCCGCACAGGTCTTCGGTATGCAGGCGAGCATCTACCGCGCCGATGCCAACAGCCCCCTCAACTGCCAGTTCGTCATCGACTCCTTAGCGAGCAAGGACACCGCCTCGCACACACATCTCAACCTCAGCATCGGATCGCTCATCATACGCCATGGAGCCATCAACTACGACCAGTGGGACAAGCCGCAGGTACGCAACGCCTTTTCGCCTTATCACGTCAGCGTTACAGACCTCTCGTCACACATCATTCTATACAAGCTCACGGACGATTTGCTTAACGTCTCGCTCAACAAATTCTCGTTGAACGAGGCATCGGGATTACGTATCAACAATCTGAAAACCGACATCATTTATTCGCCTGGCAACATACGCACAAAAGCCTTCCATCTGCTAATGCCGGAGACGAATATTTCAATACCTTTATTGTCGGTAAACTACAAGCTTGACAACGGCAAGTTGCAGCCAGGTTCACTACGTTTCAAGACTCAGTTACATTGCAATAGCATCTCACCGAAAGATTTCTCAGCATTTCTTTCACCTACCGCAGTTAACTCATTACCTAACATTTCATTATCGCTTGCAGCTAAAGGAACAGATAAAGAGGCAGATGTTACGCTGAAAGGACATTCCCTAAACGACAAATCCCTCAGCATAGACGTTCACGGAACGCTGCTGGATTTCCTCTCGAACATCCATGGCAAGCTATTACTTACGGAACTCTCCGTTTCAGAAAACTTAGTCAGCAATCTCGCCTCCGCATTCAGTCTTCCCGACATTGTAAAACGCCTTGGCGGAATTACGGCAGTTGGCAGTGTCCAGATGTTCTCTAAGAGCCACCTCACCGCTGACGCAAAAGTGTCCGCAACGAAGGTTGGCAGCGTGGTGATGGACGGCACCTACCATAGCAACCGTATCAAGGCGCACGTCAAGACTCCACAGATGGACATCGCACATTTGCTCAACAACAGCAACTTCGGAACGCTACGATGCGACGTTGACATCGACGGCACCACCACCTCCGGAAACGATATCAGCTCATTGGCAGTAAAAGGTACCATCGACGAGGTGACATACCAGCACTACACCTATCATAATATAAAGGTGGACGGCGCTTACGGCAAGGACGTCGTGGAGGGGTCCGTCAGCATTCTCGACCCATACGTCAAGCTTATTGCAGAGGGCAGCGCGCATCTCGGCAGGCAGAAGGACATCGATGCCACGGTAGAGCTGAGCCACTTCTCGCCTTCCATGCTCAACATCAGCAAGTCGTTCGTCAGCGATACGTTCAACGGTACGCTGCAGACAAACCTCAGCGGCACGTCAATCGACGACATTACGGGCACCATAAACCTCTCGGACATCAGCATCATCGACGCTTCCGACAAGCGACCGGACGTTTACATCTCAAACGTCAGCATCACTTCGGAGAAGAACAGCGACAATAGCCGCCGCATAGAACTGCGCAGTGACTTCGCCGACGTGCTACTTACCGGCGACATCGTATTGTCGAAGATTCCGCAAAGCTTCACGAACCTCATTGCCTCAGAGCTCCATTCCATCCCTGGACTTCCCCGCCAGGAGAAGAACCCCAACAACTTCAACATCGAGGCAGACATCAAGGACATCGATTTCATAAAGCGACTCGTTGACATTCCGCTGGATATGAAGAAGCCGCTGACCATCGACGGCTACGTCAACAGCATCGACAATAAGGCAAACATACAGATTTCGGCACCACACCTGTTCGTCTCCGACATGGAGTTTACGAAGACGGAGCTGCTGCTATGGACGCCGGAGAGCAAGCTGCAGACGAGTCTCAGCACTACGCTTCACGACAATGACGGCATCGTAAGCTTCAGCCTCAACGGCATGGCGGACGATGATAACCTGCACTCCGTCATCACCTGGGACAACAAACGCAGCAACGTCTTCAAGGGCGAGCTGAACACTCAGGCGCGCTTCTTCCGCTCGCTGGCAGGCAAGGACGCAATAGAGATATCCATTCCGCAGTCGCACTTCGAAGTGGGAGACACCATCTGGAACATACACTCGCAGGGCATAAACTATGAGGATGGCGTGCTGAAGGTCAACCAACTTGCCGTCGGCAACGACAACCAGCACGTCTATATCAACGGAACGTGCTCGAAGTCGCCGACAGACACCATCGTTGCGTCGCTGAAAGACATCGACGTGAGCTACATTCTCGACCTCGTGAACTTCCATTCTGTTGACTTCGACGGCAGGGCAACGGGCAAGGCAATGGCAAGCAGCGTCTTCGGTGACATAACGGCAAGGGCACAGCTGCTCGTCAGGGACTTCCTCTTCGAAAACGGAAGGATGGGCGACATGAGCATCAACGCTACCTACAGCAACGCAATAGAACAGATAGACATCGACGCTGTGGCAGACGACTGGGAGGCAGACGGCAAGACTCTCATCAGCGGTTTCGTATCGCTGCAGCGCAATGAGCTCGACCTAAGCTTCAAGGCACAGAACACCCGCATGGAATTCGTGCAGACATTCTGCGAGTCATTCATGAAGGATGCCAACCTGCGTGCTAACGGACAGGTACGCATCTTCGGACCTTTCAGCGGTATAAACATGACGGGCGGCATACGAGCGAAGGGCGACTTCACCATAACCCCTACCAACTGCCGATATACCCTACCCGACGACAGCATAACGTTCGTACCTGACGACATCGTCTTCGACAACCTGCTGCTCAAGGACAGATACGGCAACAAAGCTTATCTCTCCGGTGGCGTGCACCATAAGAACCTCGGACGCATCTCATACGACTTTACGGCAAAGACGGAAAAGCTGCTTGCCTACGACTTCAACAGCTTCGGCGACAACACGTTCTACGGCAAGGCTGTCATAGGAGGAAGCATAGGCATCCACGGAACGGGCAACGAGCTGAGCATCACCGCCGATGCAACGACGCTCGACGACTCGTTCATAACGTACAACGCAGCATCGCCTGATGCCATAGCATCGCAGGACTTCATTACATGGAGGAGTAAGAAGGCGGTAGAGAAGGAAAGGCAGGACACCGTCATGGCAGATACCCTCGATGCTTCCGAGAGGCATGTCATAGCGCACAGAATACCTCTTGACAACGACCTTAGCAACTCCGGCAACAGCCGAACGAATATTCGCATGCACTTCAACGTCAACGTAACGCCGACGGCAAGGCTGCATCTGCTTATGGATCCACTGACGGGCGACTACGTTGACCTATTCGGTTCCGGCGGATTGCGTATAGAATTCTACAACAAGGGTTCGCTGGAGATCTTCGGAATATACAATGTAGAGCGCGGACTTTACCGCATGACGGTGCAGAACCTGCTGCGAAGGGACTTCTCGTTCCTCAAGGGCGGCACGATAGCCTTTGGCGGCGACCCATACAGTGCAAGCCTCAACATGCAGGCAGCATATAACCTCAACAGCGTATCGCTTGCCGACCTGAACATCGGAACGTCGTTCAAGGCAAACAACGTGCCTGTTACCTGCCTCATGAACATCATCGGTTCGCCTGGAAGACCTAACGTAGGCTTAGGCCTTAACCTGCCGTCGCTGAGCTCGGATGCACGCCAGATGGTGCTCTCCGTCATCAATTCGCAGGACGAGATGAACCAGCAGGTGCTATATCTCCTTGCCGTAGGACGCTTCTACTCGCAATCCGACTACCGTAACAATACGGGTCAGGGAAACCTTGCGATGCAGAGTTTCCTCAGCGGAACACTCACGCAGCAGTTCAACAACGTGCTGAACTCCGTCATAGGCAAGCGCAACTGGTCCATCGGCGCAAACATCACGCCGGGTGCCGACGGTATGAGCAATGCGGAATATGAGGGAATACTCAGCGGAAAGCTGCTCAATAACCGTCTGATATTCAATGGCCAATTCGGCTATAGAGACAACATCAACACCAATTCGCAGAACTTCATAGGTGACTTCAGCCTTCAGTATCTCCTCACTCCAAACGGAAACATATCACTGAAGGTTTATAACCAGGCAAACGACAGATACTTCACGCCTAACTCCCTCAACACTCAGGGCGTAGGTATAGTATTCCAAAAAGAGTTCGGAAAGTAAAAAGACCTTCCGAACTCTTTTCGTTATTTCAGTTCTCCGCTGCCATTCTCTTCGTAATTCTCATCGTATGTGCGGAGAAGGTTTACATCTTTCTTGAATTGAAAGATACGCCCATCGGCGCCTTTCGCATTTACAAGGCAGAAATATGCTCCCTGCTTTACCGGCGAGCCGTTGAAGGTGCCGTCCCAACCGTCTGCCGTAACGTCGTTCCATTCGTAGAGTTTCTGTCCCCAGCGGTTGAAGATGATGGCACGAAACTCAACAATCGACGTGAAGGACTTAGGCTTGTAGGTATCGTTGCGTGAGTCGCAGTTCGGGGAGAAGGCGTTAGGCATGGACAGCTCGCTCTCACTCGTCTTTATGGTCAGAGGCATCTTCTCTACCTTCCAGTATTCTTCGGTGCAGACAATCGGTTGATGACCCTCCTTCGAGAACGTCACATAGAGGGCTATCTTGTCCATTCCGCCCTGAGTGAAGACTATAACCGGACTCTCCTCATAGCGTATCATATATGGATCATCGAAACTCCCGTCTTCATGACAGAAGCGCCACTCGTAGTTTACCGTCCAATCGTCGGCATTATAAAACGAAACATGGAAGGTGGCAGTAATAGGTGCAGAACCTTCGTAGGGGTCCTGACCGGTCTTTTCCTCGCCCGTTCCATCCTTCGCATCGTAGCTTATTTCGAAGGAAGGAAACGTCTCGGCGAACATTGCAAGCGAGAATGCCCAAAGGGCAAGTATAGATAGCGTTTTATACATAAATAAAGCGTATGTTTTGCGTAAAAAGGATTATTTTTTGCAAAATTACTCAATTATTTTGATTTACCTTCGCTTTTCCGAGATTTTTTTTGTATTTTTGCATCTTGAATTGAAGTTTTTAAGGATTATGACAATAAAACAAAGGTTTTTCGTTGCACTTTTCGCAATGTTTATCACATTATCCGGCAACGCGCAGGTCGCTGCCGACAAAGTAAATGTAGGTGTTATGCTACCGCTTCACGATGTTGACGGCGATGGCAGAAGAATGGTGGAATACTATCGTGGAATACTCCTGGCATGCGACAAGCTCAAGGAGCAGGGCAAGCACATCAACGTCCACGCATGGAACGTGCCTATCGATGCCGACATACGCACTACGCTTCTCCAGGACGGAGCGCCAGAGTGCAACGTCATCTTCGGCCCGCTCTACACAAAGCAGGTAAAGCAGCTCGGCGAGTTCTGCAAGGCATACAACATAAAGATGGTCATTCCGTTCTCCATCAGCGGCAACGATGTTGACAAGAATACGCAGATATATCAGGTATATCAATCTGCCGACGACCTCAACGCTACCGCCATACAGCATGTCGTGGAGCATTTCAGCGGGTATCATCCTGTCATCATTGACTGCAATGACACCACCTCACGCAAGGGTACTTTCACCTTTGCACTGAGAAAAGTGCTGGAGAAGAAAGGCGTGCAGCCAAGCATCACGAACCTTCGCTCGTCTGCAGAGATGTTTGCAAAGGCTTTCTCACTGACACAGCCAAACCTCGTGATACTGAATAGCGGACGTTCTCCAGAGCTGACACAGGCCATGAACAAGCTCGACCAGCTTCTGAAGGACAATGTCAACGTAAAGGCAACGATGTTCGGATATAAGGAATGGCTGATGTACGCAAAGTATAACCGCGAGCGTTTTGCTAAGTATAACGTCTATATTCCAAGCGACTTCTACTACAACGAGGTCTCAGCCGTGACGAAGGAGATAGAAGAGAAATACCGCACGGCATTCCACGAGAACATGTCGTATGCCCTACCCCACTTCGCCATTACGGGTTATGAGCATGCCATGTACTTCATCGGTAACCAGCGCAGTTGGATTCAGACACCGCTTGATTTCAAGAAGCAGGGTTCCGGCGGTTATCGCAACAAGGCGTTCATGCTGATTCACTATAAGGAAAACGGAGGCGTTGAGGCGTTGAACTATTGATAATAATGATGAGAAGACATTTTTTTATAGCAATACTACTGCTGACGACGCTCTGTGCAAACGCTCAGGTTGGCGAATACCGCAACAGGTTCAGCGTCGGCGTGGGTGCCGGCTACGCACTAAACAGCATAAGTTTCCAGCCTGATGTGCAGCAGAAGATGCACGGAGGACTTTTTGGCGGCATCATGGGACGCTATACGGCAGAGAAATACTTCTCTACGCTCTGCGCCATACAGGCAGAGCTCAACATAGCACAGTTGGGTTGGGAACAGAAGATACAGACGCTTGACGGACTTCCGGTAATAAATCCCGAGACCCAGGTGGCGGAGCAGTACAAGCGTGACATAACGTACATACAGATACCGGTCTTTGCGCATCTGTCATGGGGTAAGGAGCATCGCGGCGTCAATGCCTTCGTGAACCTTGGTCCGCAGATCGGCCTGATGATTTCAGACAAGACGACATGCAACTACAACAAGCCGTTCACTTCAAAGATGTTCCCCAGTGATGGCGAGCAGGAGATAAAGTGGTCAAGCAAGAAAGGTCGTGCGAGCTACCTTGTAGAGCAGGAGACAATGCCTGTAGAGAACAAGCTGGACTTCGGCATTGCTCTCGGTGCGGGTATCGAGGCAGAGATAAAGAACATAGGACGCTTCAACCTTGAGGGACGCTACTACTATGGTCTCGGCAACATCTACGGCGACTCCAAGCGAGACTTCTTCGGTAAATCAGCACATGGCACTATATATATAAGGTTAAGCTACCTTAGGGATATTTAAAGGTAAGGGTTAAAAGGTTTATGTCTGAGGACAAATACATAAACATTTACGGAGCAAGAGTACACAACCTCAAGAATGTGGATGTGGAGATACCGCGTGGTAGCCTTACGGTTATCACAGGATTGTCGGGTTCCGGCAAATCGTCACTCGCCTTCGACACCATCTTTGCCGAGGGCCAGCGCCGATACATAGAGACATTCTCCGCATACGCACGAAACTTCCTCGGAGGCATGGAGCGCCCGGATGTTGACAAGATAACGGGATTGTCACCTGTCATAAGCATTGAGCAGAAGACGACGAACAAGAATCCACGCTCCACCGTAGGCACTACGACGGAGGTCTATGACTACCTGCGACTGCTCTTCGCCAGAGCCGGTACGGCATACAGTTATGTCAGCGGCGAGAAGATGGTGAAATACACCGAGGAACAGGTGGTTGACATGATTCAAAGAGACTATAGCGGCAGACGCATCTTCATCCTCGCGCCTCTCGTAAGAAACCGTAAGGGACACTACCGCGAGCTCTTTGAGCAGATGCAGAAAAAGGGATTCCTCACCGTACGCATTGACGAGGAACTGGCAGAGATGGTTCCTGGCATGAAGCTCGACCGCTACAAGAACCATAACATTGAGGTTGTGGTGGATAAGCTGAAGGTGAAGGAGAGTCAGCCACAGTTGTTCAACGGACCTGAATATGACGCTCCCGAGGGCAACGACCCTATGCGTGAACGACTGAGAAAGAGCATCGAGGTGGCAATGCATCAGGGCGACGGCCTTATAATGATTCTCGATAAGGACACGAACGATGCGAAGTTCTATTCAAAGCGTCTGATGTGTCCTACCACTGGCATGGCATACAAGGATCCTGCACCAAACATCTTCTCGTTCAACTCACCGGAAGGAGCATGTCCTTACTGCAAGGGTCTCGGCACGGTGGATGCAAATGATCCGCTGCTGATGGCAGAAATGGAGGACGGCAACGAGGAGTTTGCCATCGACCAAATGTTCCAGAAGCCGAAAGATGATGATGATGAGCAAGAGGCAGTGCGCGTAACATGTCCTGCATGCGAAGGTCGCCGACTCAACAAGGAGGCACTCTCCTACCGCATCTGGGACAAGAACATTGCGGAGCTGGCAGAGATGGACATCGACCAGCTGTACGACTGGCTCGGGGAATGCAAGCAACATCTCGACGCAAGACAGCGAAACATTGCTGAGGAGATACTCAAGGAGATACGTACACGACTGAAGTTCATGCTCGACGTGGGACTTAACTATCTGGCACTCGGCAGACAATCGCTATCATTATCGGGGGGCGAGAGCCAGCGCATACGCCTTGCTACGCAGATAGGTTCGCAGCTTGTAAACGTACTTTACATCCTCGATGAGCCTTCCATTGGTCTTCACCAGCGCGACAACGAGCGTCTGATAAACTCGCTGAAGCAGCTCAGGGACATCGGAAACACCGTCATCGTGGTGGAGCACGACAAGGACATGATGCTTGCTGCCGACTACGTAATAGACATTGGTCCTATGGCTGGTCGCAAGGGTGGCAATGTGGTATATCAGGGTACGCCTCAGGCAATGCTCAAGGAGAGCACCATAACGTCGGAATACCTCAACGGCGTGAGGGAGATAGCCATTCCTTCGGAGCGCCGCGAGGGCAAGAAAGACAAGAAGGGAAAACCTCTCTCCATACGCCTCAACGGTTGTAAGGGCAACAACCTGAAGAACGTCAGCGTGGAGTTTCCACTCGGCAAGCTGATAGTTGTGACGGGTGTCAGCGGTTCCGGAAAGTCAACACTCATCAATGAGACGCTGCAACCTATCCTGTCGCAGCATTTCTATCGTTCGCTGAAGACTCCGATGCCATACGAAAACATTGAGGGAATAGACCTTATAGATAAGGTTGTAAGCGTGGATCAGTCGCCTATAGGACGTACGCCACGCAGTAACCCGGCGACATACACAAAGGTGTTCGACGATATCCGCAAGCTCTTCATAGCCCTTCCTGAGGCAAAGATTCGTGGATATAAGCCAGGACGCTTCTCGTTCAACGTAAAGGGTGGCAGATGTGAAACCTGCGGTGGCAACGGCTACAAGACTATCGAGATGAACTTCCTACCGGATGTCATGGTGCCCTGTGAGGTTTGCCATGGTAAGCGATACAACCGCGAGACGCTGGAGGTGCGATACAAGGGCAAATCCATTGCAGACATTCTGGACATGACGGTAAACCAGGCGGTGGAGTTCTTTGACTCCGTACCGAACATTCTGCAGAAGATAAAGTCGCTGCAGGAGGTAGGACTCGGATACATAAAGCTCGGTCAGTCGTCAACAACACTGTCGGGAGGAGAGAGCCAGCGAGTGAAGCTCGCCACGGAACTGTCAAAGCGCGATACGGGTAAGACGATGTATATACTCGACGAGCCTACGACAGGACTGCATTTCGAGGATATCAGGGTACTGATGGAGATACTGCAACGACTTGTTGACAAAGGGAATACGGTTATTATCATAGAACATAACCTCGACGTCATAAAACTTGCAGATCACATTATAGACATGGGGCCTGTTGGTGGACGAAACGGCGGAACGCTTGTCTGTGCCGGAACGCCGGAAGAGATATCCAAGAACAAGAAAAGCGAGACGGCAAGGTTTCTGAAGGAAGAATTAAAACAGAAACGACAAGGTTCCTGAAAGAGGATATAAAAGTGGATTAACCTCTTTTAAATGAAATAAGTTGCCTATGTCATATATTTTTTGTAACTTTGTGCGCAAATATTGATATTGATGAAATTGAAACTATACATTCTTGCAATACTCTCTATCCTCATGGTGCTGCCTGCAAATGCAGTACTCAAGGAGGACAGTCTTTCCAACACCCTTCATATTCTTCGTAATGAGCTGACGATCTATCACGATGAGTACAGCCTGAAGCAGCAGAAGATGAAAAAGGCAGAGCAGATGGTGCTCAAGACCCTAATGCAGACAATGCAGAACAGCAACCAGAATGCACTGATGCTCTATTCGCAGAAAGACGGCTACGTCTTCGACCTATCGTACGCCTGCCACGAGGCAATAGAGCAGTACAAGGAGTTCAGGAGCCATCTGGTACCTTTCAAGCTCTTCATAGACAAGAGCAATGGCGAGGTGGCACGTTTCGATAGCCTTATTGCAAGTCTCAAGGTGATGCCTGTACGACTTCTCGACGAGAAGGCAAAGGTTGACCGCGATGTTTGTCTGGCACTGGCTATCAACACCCAGCGTATGGTGAAGGAAGACCGCGACCAGCTGACGGAATACATCACATACTACCAGATGACCGAGAAGCGTCTGCAGTATCTCAACAACTATGCCAACCAGAAGTACAATGATATCCAGAACAACATCTTCAGGAACGGTTCAGACAACTACTTCACCATAGTTTCACGCTTCGGCTACTACCTCTCACAGACGAGGGAGAGCGTAGGCGAGAAATACACTACGACGAAGGATTCTAGGTCTCAGTGGGATGCACGATGGATCATCGGTCTCTTCATGGTGATTCTGTTCTATGGGTTCATAGCGGTAGTGCTGAACCAGCTGATAGTGAGATGGCTCGGCACATGGCTTGCAAAGCGCGGAAAGCTAAAGGGACGCGAGGAGCAGTTCATGCAGAAGCGTACCAGCATCATACTTGCAACCACTGCCGTTACCTTCGCTATAATCCTTGGCGTTCTGCAGGCTCTGTCTTCACAGAACTTCATCATCATGGCATCATCACTCCTCGTGCAGTTCGCATGGCTGCTGAGTGTTATCATCATATCAACGATGCTGCGCGTAGAGGCAAGCAAGACGCTAAAGACCCTCTATATCTATATGCCACTGCTGGTAAATGGTTTCCTAGTGATAAGCTTCCGCGTGGTGCTCATACCTAACGCTCTGGTGAACCTTATCTTCCCTCCGATACTGCTCTGCTGCTGCATTTGGCAGGCATTTGCACTACGCAAGTGCAAGGGTATCGTGAGCAAGAGCGACAGGGGCTATGCATACTTCTCGCAGTTCATATTCATCATATCACTTTGCTGCTCGCTGGCTGGCTTCGCACTGCTCTCTGTGCAGATTCTCATCTGGTGGATAATGCAGCTTACATGTATCCTGACCATCACCTGTCTGCGCGGTTGGTACAACGGCTATGCAGAGAAGAAGCATATAGACCAGCTGCCTGTCACACAGACATGGATACACCATGCATACAGCCTCATACTCCTCCCTGTATCTGGAGTGTTCTCTATTGTATTGAGCCTCTACTGGGCTGCTGACGTATTCAACCTCAGCGACCTCACGCTGACGCTCTTCACCAACAACTTCATCGATACGGAGAACTTCAAGGCGAGCATCCTCGGCATTGCCATCGTGGTGACCTTATGGTTCGTCTTCAACTACATCAACAAGATGGCGAAGACCTTCGTGCTGATGTATCTGGAGCAGAAGGACATCCAGAGTGCTGCCCAGCGATTCATGATGATACGCAACGTCATGCAGGTTGTGATATGGGGCGTATGGATGCTCATAACACTCGGCATACTCAACGTCTCAACGACATGGATTGCCATTATCGGTGCGGGTTTCTCTACTGGTATTGGTTTTGCATCGAAGGATATTCTGGAGAACATCTACTACGGCATCTCGCTGATGACGGGACGCATAAAGATTGGCGACCTCATCGTCTGCGACGGCATACGCGGTACAGTATCAAGTATCTCCTACACCTCAACAACGATCGATACCGTCGATGGTTCGGTGATAAGTTTCCAGAACTCACAGCTCTTTACGAAGAACTATAAGAACATGACGCGTAACCACGGCTATGAACTACATGTCCTCGACGTGGGTGTGGCATATGGTACGAACGTGAAGAAGGCAAAGCAGCTCATCATCGATGCTGTACAGGAGCTCGACTGCATCAATCGTGCTAAGGGCGTCAACGTTGTTCTCAAGGAACTCGGCGACTCCGCCCTCATACTCAAGGTAATCGTGTGGGTTAACGTATTCACGCAGTTCAGCGATGACGGAAAGATTCTTGAGGCTATCTACGACACGTTCAACGAGAACGGCGTAGAGATTCCATTCCCACAGACGGATGTACATATTAAGGGATAATGGAGTTCGGTTTTAAGGGTTAAAGGTTAAGGGTTAAAGGTTAAGGGTTAAGGATTAAGGATTAAGGGTTAAGGGTTAAAGGTTATAGATTAAGGGTTACACCTTATTTATATATATAGGAATGAACAGACGTATTCTGAACATATTGTCACTGATACTGCTTTGTCTCTGCATTAAGGCACAGACGAGCGACTCGCTAATTGTTGCTGAGCTGAGAAAGAACAACATCTCCTTCTCACACGACAACAGCGTAACACTCCTCACCTCCGGTCAGGAGAAGTACGACGATATGTTTGAGGCTATACGTCAGGCGAAGAGCAGTGTCCATCTGGAGTATTTCAACTTCAGAAACGACAGCATTGCCAATGAACTCTTTAAAATCCTTGCCGTCAAGGCAAAGGAGGGCGTAGAGGTAAGGGCTATGTACGATGCCTTCGGAAACATGTCGAACAACCGTCCGCTGAAGAAGCATCATTTAGAGAAGATACGTGCTACAGGAGTGGAGATAGTAGAGTTTGACCCTACCAGCTTCCCATGGATTAACCACGTCTTCAGCCGTGACCACCGCAAGATTGTTGTCATCGATGGCAAGATAGCATACACCGGAGGCATGAACGTAGCTGACTACTACATCCATGGCACAGAGGTAGTAGGCGAATGGCACGACATGCACTGCCGTCTGGAAGGCAGCGAGGTGAATACGCTTCAGGAAATATTCCTCCGCGCGTGGAACAAAGAGGCGAAACAGAACGTTGGCGGCGAGAAATACTTCGGTGACGGAAAACCGGCAGACGGGTTCGTTGGATTGAAGAAGGACACTACAGCCACGGCATACAAGAAGATGGTTGGCATCATAAATCGTGAGCCTTACAAGACTCCGAAGATCATGCGGCAGTTCTATATTGCCTGCCTTGACAATGCCAAGGACAGCGTAAAGATACTGAACCCATACATCTCACTCACTCACTCCGTCAAGAAAGCTATCAAGCGATGTCTGAAAAGAGGCATCAAGTTCGAGATAATGATGGCAGAGAAAAGTGATATACCTATAGAGCCGGACGTTTCGTTCGCAAACCTACATTGGATGATGAAGCGTGGTGCAACGGTACACATCTATCAGGGTGGATTCCACCACACCAAGATCATAATGGTTGACGGACGGCTCTGCACGGTAGGCAGCTGCAACCTCGATGCACGCTCTTTGAACTACGACCGCGAGGCGAATGCCGTAATTGTAGATAAGAACACTACTCACGAACTGGAACGCATCTACGAGGAACAGAAGAAACGCTGCTTCCTGCTTACTCCGGAGAAGTGGAAGACGTGGAGAACAAGATGCCAGAAGTTCACCGGATGGTGGGCAAGACTCCTCAACACATGGATATAAAATATAAAACTATGCAATCATACGATACACTTGATACATACTGGCAGGAGATACACAATATCCCGCAGCTCTCGATAGAGGAAGAGCGTAAGCTGTCAGAACAGATACAGGCAGGTAATGAAAGAGCCATAGAGAAGCTTGTCACTGCAAACCTCAGGTTTGTGGTAAGCCTTGCACGACAGTATGCCGACAAAGGTGTCAACATGACCGACCTTATCAGTGAGGGCAACATAGCACTTATGGTTGAAGCACGCAAATGGAAGCCAAAGGACGATGAACGTTTCGTCAACCATGCCGTTTGGGCTGTGCGCAAGGCTATGGAGGCTGCCATTCCGGAGTTAGGTCCTATGATTACACTGCCAAAGAACGGTGGCGCTGAAGAAGCAAAGAAGATGAAGCAGTATTCCACCGAGATGCCTATGCATCCTGGTCAGACAAAT
>CAMADY010000020.1 GCA_945831805.1 uncultured Prevotellaceae bacterium | reverse complement strand
AGGAGACACGTATGAAGTGGCACCAGAACCTCGGCTTCGGTGCAGAGAACTACCGCTTCCACGACCACGACAAGCTTGCTCACTATGCTAACGCTGCTACCGACATCGAGTTCCACATGCCATTCGGATTCAAGGAGGTAGAGGGTATCCACTCCCGTACTAACTTCGACCTTGGCAACCACGCTAAGTTCTCGGGTAAGAAGATTGAGTACTTCGACCCGGAAGAGAACAAGTCGTACATACCATACGTTATCGAGACATCTATCGGTGTTGACCGTATGTTCCTCTCTATCATGTGCCACTCGTTCGAGGAGGAGAAGCTTGAGAACGGTGAGACACGTACCGTGCTCCACCTCCCTGCTGCCCTCGCACCTGTGAAGCTCGCCATCTTCCCTCTCACAAAGAAGGACGGTCTGCCAGAGAAGGCTAAGGAAATCATGAACGACCTGAAGTTCCACTTCAACTGCAAATACGAGGAGAAGGACCAGATTGGTAAGCGCTATCGTCGTCAGGACGCTATCGGTACTCCTTTCTGTGTTACCGTTGACCACCAGACACTGGAGGACAACACCGTAACACTCCGTTTCCGTGACTCTATGGAGCAGAAGCGCGTTGCTATCTCTGAGCTCCGTGGCATCATCGAGGATCAGGTGACAATCACCTCCCTCCTGAAGAACCTGCAGTAGTTTTGAGTGAATAGCTCTGAGTTTTGAATGAAGAGTTCTTCACTCTTCATTCAAAACTCTTCGTTCTTCACTTTTCATTTCAACAACCCCCTCCCCTTATAACAACCTACCACCTTAAATAAAAGAATGGACGACGAGAAAGACATAGAAATACCAGAAATACAAGAAGAAGAGACTACGGACTACAAGCCTGTCAACAGGTTTGATGCCTCTGTGGTGCATCACCTCAGTGGCATGTACCAGACATGGTTCCTCGACTATGCTTCCTACGTTATCCTGGAACGTGCCGTACCTTACATCGAAGATGGTCTGAAGCCTGTTCAGCGACGCATCCTGCACTCCATGAAGCGCATGGACGACGGACGCTACAACAAGGTTGCGAACATCGTGGGTCATACCATGCAGTTCCATCCGCATGGTGATGCTTCCATCGGTGATGCCCTCGTGCAGCTCGGACAGAAGAACCTGCTCATCGATACGCAGGGTAACTGGGGTAACATCCTCACCGGTTCGCCGGCTGCTGCACCACGTTATATCGAGGCACGACTGAGTAAGTTTGCTCTTGAGACGGTCTTCAACCCGAAGACGACGGAGTGGCAGTGGTCCTACGACGGACGTAACAAAGAGCCTATCACATTGCCGGTCAAGTTCCCGCTCCTGCTGGCGCAGGGTGTGGAAGGTATTGCCGTAGGTCTTAACTCGAAGATTATGCCGCACAACTTCTGTGAGATATGTGATGCGGCGATAGCCTATCTCCGTGGTGAGGAATTCCAGCTCTATCCGGACTTCCCGACGGGTGGCTCCATCGATGTCAGCCGCTATAACGACGGACAGCGTGGTGGTAGTATTAAGGTACGTGCGAAGATAGAGAAACTCGACCAGAAGACTCTCGTCATCCGCGACATACCATTCTCGAAGACCTCGGAGACGCTTATCGACTCCATCACGAAGGCTGTGGAGAAGGGTAAGATAAAGATACGCAAGGTGGAGGACCTTACTGCTGCAAATGTGGAGATTCTCGTACACCTCGCACCAGGAGTGTCGTCAGACAAGACCCTCGATGCGCTGTATGCCTTCACCGATTGTGAGACGAGCATCTCGCCGAACTGCTGTGTCATCAAGGACCGCAAGCCGCAGTTCCTTACCATCAGCGACGTGCTGCGTACCTCGGCAGACCAGACTCTCGCACTCCTCAAGACGGAACTGGAGATACGTCGTGCGGAACTTCTCGAACAACTCTTCTTCTGCTCTTTGGAGAAGATATTCATCGAGGAGCGTATCTATAAGGATAAGAAATATGAGAATGCCGCAAGCATCGATGCTGCATGCGAGCATATCGACGAAAGACTGACACCATACTATCCGCAGCTGGTGCGTGAGGTGACGAAGGATGACATACTCCGACTGATGGAGATAAAGATGAAGCGCATCCTGAAGTTCTCGAAGGATCAGGCTGATGAGCTGATAGCGAAGATAGAGGGTGAGATAGCAGAGATAGAGAAGGACCTCGGCAGGATGGTTGACATCACATGCGACTGGTTCGAACATCTGAAGAAGAAGTATGGAGCGGAGCATCCGCGCCTTACCGAAATACGTAACTTCGACACCATTGAGGCAACGAAGGTTGTAGAGGCAAACAAGAAACTCTACATCGACCGTCAGGAGGGCTTCATCGGTATGGGCTTGAAGAATGCGGAGTTCGTAAGCAACTGCTCCGACATCGACGATGTCATAATCTTCTATCGTGATGGTAAATACAAGATCGTGAAGGTTGCCGACAAGATAAATGTAGGCAAGAACATACTCCACGTAGGCATCTGGAAGCATAACGACAAGCGAACCATCTATAATGCCGTATATCGTGACGGTAAGGATGGCAAGTATTTCGTAAAGCGTTTCTACGTCGATGCATGTACGAAGGACCGTGAGTATGACCTCACGCAGGGAACACCGGGCAGCCGCGTGCTCTACTTCACATGCAATGCAAACGGCGAGGCGGAGATAATAAAGGTGACGCTGGAGCCGGGACCAAAGGTAAAGAGGATTTTCTTCGACTACGACTTCTCGACACTCGACGTGAAGGGTAGGGGAGCAAGGGGCAACACCCTCAGCAAGTTCCCCGTCCACAAGATAGGACTGAAGAGCCACGGACACTCAACGCTCGGTGGCAGGGAGGTATGGTGGGATGCTGACGTCAACCGCCTTAACCACGACAACCACGGCGTTTCGCTCGGTAAGTTCCATGAGGACGACAGCATTCTCGTGGTTCTCAATGACGGTGACTTCTACATCACCACGCCGGATCCTAACAACCATTTTGAGCAGAACATCTTCAGGATTGAGAAGTGGGATGAGCATAAGCCATGGACTGCCGTCATCCTTGATGCCGACAACCACAACAACGCTTACCTCAAGCGTTTCGAGATGGAGGCAACGAAGAACCATCGTTCCTATCTCGGCGACAATCCGAAGAGCCAGATTCTGCTGCTCACCGACACTCCGTTCCCACGTCTCTCGGTATCGTTCGGCGGCAACGACAGCTTCCGTCCGGCAATGGAGATCGATGCGGAGGAGTTCGTTGCGGTAAAGGGCTTCAAGGCAAAGGGTAAGCGCATCACCACCTTCGATGTTGCGGAGGTTGTGGAACTCGAACCGACACGCTTCCCGGAACCGGATGCTGAGCCGCAGGATAGTGAGGCAGAGGAGAAGGAGCCAGAGAACCTCGACCCTGATGCAGGAAAGTCGCAGCAGCAGGTGCGCGATGAACTGACAGGACAGCAGAACCTCTTTGACTGGAAGGAAGGAGAGTAGGTTAGAGGTTTATCGGTTATTCGGTTTATCGGTTTGACGGTTATTCGGTTTGACGGCTATTCGGTTTATCGGTTATTCGGTTATTGGTTGAAATGAGATACGGTTTTATCATATTGATAGTGATGCTGTGTATAGTCACTAAAGGCTATGCACAGCATTCCGTTGTTTCTACGCAGATAGCCGTCGGTGCTGAGGACGTGCTCGATACATACCTCTCGCCGGAGAAATATAAGGGTGTGGAGTTCCGTTTTGTGTCTGACGTTGTGAGGCATAGCGGCAAGCATCCTACTACCTACCAGCTTACCCACGAGGGTGCTCTCGGCTATTCACATAACCGTGTTAAGAATGCGCATGCGCTGACGGGACACTATGACTTCGCCTTCGCCATGATGCACGACTGGAGCTTCCTCGACGATAAACTGAGGCTGCATGCCGGTGGAATGGCTGACCTCAACCTCGGCTTCAACTACAACACCCGTAACAGTGCAAACAATCCGGCACAGGGGTATGCCTCGCTGCAGATAGGACCTAACGTGTTGGCGCAATATGAGATAACGCTGTTCCATAAAAAGATGTTCGTGGGCTATCAGGCACGACTGCCCATTGCCGGCGTTATGTTCTCGCCGAACTACGGACAGTCGTACTATGAGCTGTTCTCTGAAGGAAACTACGACAGCAACGTCGTGTTCCATGCCTTTAAGACCTTCCAGATTCGCCAGCAGCTGTCGCTCGACATTCCGGTGGCTAAACGCACGGCTATACGTGTGGCTTACATAAACGATATCCGGCAGGGCAAGCCGAATAACCTGAAGCAGCATCATTACTATAATGCCGGAAGCATCGGTGTAGTGATAAATAAATAGGTGTTAGTTGTTGGGCGTTAAGTGGTGGGTGTTAGAGTTTTAGCAAATGAAGAAGATATTATTGTACATACTGACTGCCATGCTCATGGTTTCCTGCGTTGACGTGGAAGAGAGCAGCAACGATGCTGCAGGAAACACGGAGGCGCTATGGAGGATTATGGACGAGCACTACTGCTTCTTTCCTGAGAAACAGCAGACGATAGGCGTGGATTGGAATGATGTTCACCAGCGTTACATGGCGAACGTCAGCAGCAGCATGACGCGAACACAGCTCTTCGAGTTCCTCGGCAAGATGATCGGCGAACTGAAGGACGGACACGTCAACCTATCCTCTTCGTTCGACTTCGCGAGAAACTGGTCGTGGAAGGAGGACTATCCGTTGAACTTCTCAGAAGAACTGCAGCGCAAGTATCTCTCTACCGACTATAAGATAGCGTCGGGCATGAGCTATCGCATACTTGATGATAACATCGGCTATATCTACCTCAGTTCCTTCGGCTCGGGACTTGGCGACGGCAACATCGATGAGATTCTGCTGTACCTCTCGCAGTGCGATGGACTGATTCTCGACATCCGCCAGAATGGTGGTGGCATGATAACGGAGGCACAGAGACTTGCCGCACGATTCTGCAATGAGCGTACCTTCGTGGGTTCGCTGAAGCACAAGAACGGAGCAGGGCATACTGAATTCTCCGAACCTCAGGAGCAGTGGATAGAACCTTCGGCAGGAATACGCTGGCAGAAGAAGGTCTGCGTCCTGACAAACCGCAGCGTATTCAGTGCTGCCAACGAGTTCGTGAAGTACATGAAACAGATGCCGCAGGCTACCATGATCGGTGACAAGACAGGTGGCGGTGCCGGGATGCCTTACTCCGCAGAACTGCCTAACGGATGGGCGGTGCGCTTCTCCGCATGTCCTATGTATGATGTAGAGGGCAACTGCACAGAGGAAGGCATTGAACCAGACATCAAGGTCGGCATCAACAGTACCGACAAGGATGATATTATAGAAGCCGCAAGAGAGTTTTTGAAAAAGTAACGAATAAAAGAATAATAATATGAAAAAGATTTTTACAATACTGCTGTCTCTCATGACAGTGTTCGCTTTTACGGGATGTGACACGTCGATGGTGGAAGATACCAACAATGTCATTGCCGACAACCTCGATGGCATCTGGTCGGGTACCGTTGCCCAGACATTCTTCGTACATAGATGGGGTGGTAGAGGACTTGAAGAAGTCACGGAGTATCAGGATGTGGACATTGAGTTCTATACTAATCCGTTCCGTTACGCCAAGGGTAAGGGTGTGGAGTATGACTATACCTACATCGATGAGCGCACTGGCCGTTGCGAGTATGTGAGATGCGACTTCGACTTCGAGGTTCGCGGACGTAATATCTACATCCATTATTATGATGGCTACGACGATTTCTCGGACTCTTACATCGCCATATATAACTTCCGTCTCAACGGAAACATATTCGATGGTGAGTTCCACGATTACTATACAGGAGAGTATCTCGCTTCCTTCCAGCTCGACAGGGTAGATAACTGGCGTTACAGCCGTGGTGACTACTATATGGAGTGGACACGAGGTGGCAACCAGCAGTCAAAGAAGCCTGTTGAGTTCGTAGAGGTTAAGGCTCCTTTCAAAAAGTAAGCCCTTTCGTTTCCAAAAGGTAACTTAAATTCTTCACTCTTCACTTTTCACTCTTTACTCACACCATGCGCATCGGAATCTTCGGCGGGTCATTCAACCCCATACATAACGGCCACGTCATCCTTGGCGAGACGATGCTTCACGAGATGAAGCTCGATGAGGTGTGGTATATGGTTTCACCACATAATCCACTAAAGCAGGCTGCCGATCTTCTCGATGAGAACGAGCGCCTGCATCTTGTGGAGCTTGCCCTTGAAGGACACGAAGGACTGAAGGCATGCAACTTTGAGTTCCAGCTGAAGAGACCGTCATATACATGGGACACCCTGCAGGCACTCCATCTGCAATATCCGCAGCATGAGTTCTCGCTCATCATAGGTGGTGACAACTGGGATGTATTCGACAAATGGGCGCACCACGAAGAGATACTACAGAAGTATAAAATAGCAGTATTCCCCCGTGAAGGTTCAGACATCGATGAGGCTCTGCTGCCAGAAAACGTACGCCTAATACACGTTCCACTCGTCAACGTCACCAGCACGCAGCTGCGCCAGATGCTGAGAGAGAGCAAATCTATTACGGACTATGTTCCGTATATGGTTGAAGAAGAGATAAAACAAAGAAAACTATACAGATAATCAGTCATTTAAATTAACTAAACAAGAAAGAAAACATGTTATTATTAGGTTACGACATTGGCACATCATCAGTGAAGGCTTCACTTGTTGATGCACAGACAGGACAGACCGTAGCGTCTGCACAGTATCCTGATGCTGAAGCACCAATCATTGCAAAGCAGGCTGGTTGGGCAGAGCAGGAACCGGAGATGTGGTGGAACGAGCTCAAGGAGGCAACAAAGCGTGTCAGCGAGAAGTCTGGCAACAAGCTCTCTGAGATCGGCGCCATCGGTATCTCTTATCAGATGCACGGCCTTGTGTGTGTTGATAAGGAAGGTCAGCCACTCCGTCCTTCTATCATCTGGTGTGATGGTCGCGCTGTACCTTACGGCAACAAGGCGTTCGACACTATCGGTGGTGAGAAGTGTCTTGAGCATCTACTCAACTCTCCAGGCAACTTCACGGCAGCAAAGCTTGCATGGGTTAAGGAGAACGAGCCAGAGCTCTTCGCAAAGATCGACAAGATAATGCTCCCTGGAGACTATATCGCTATGCGACTCAGCGGTGGCGTGAAGAACACTACCGTCTCTGGTCTCTCTGAGGGTATGTTCTGGGACTTTAAGAACAACGAGGTCAGCAAGGACATTATGCAGCACTTCGGCTTCTCAGAATCACTCATTGCAGACATCGTGCCTACCTTCTCCGTACAGTCAACAGTCTGCGAGGCAGTGGCACAGGAACTCTGTATCCCTGCCGGCGCACCTATAGCATATCGTGGTGGAGACCAGCCAAACAACGCTCTTTCACTGAACGTTATGAAGCCAGGCGAGATAGCAGCAACAGGCGGCACATCGGGCGTAGTATATGGTGTACTCGGTGAGGTGAACTACGACAAGCTCTCTCGTGTAAACACCTTCGCACACGTTAATCACAACCAGCCAGACACTCGTCTCGGCGTACTCCTCTGCATCAATGGCACTGGCATCCTCAACGCATGGGTTAAGCGCACTATCGCACCGGAAGGCATCTCTTACGGTGAGATGAACGATCTCGCTGAGAGTGTACCTGTAGGAGCAGAAGGTCTCTCAATCATTCCTTTCGGAAACGGTGCGGAGCGTGTACTTCAGAACGAGAACCCTGGAGCTTCAATGCACGGCATCAACTTCAACATCCACAAGAAGGCGCACATCATTCGTGCTGCACAGGAAGGCATCGCGTTCTCATTCGCCTACGGCATGGAGATTATGCAGCAGATGGGCATGGACATCAAGACCATCAAGGCTGGTCACGCCAACCTCTTCCTCTCACCACTCTTCCGTCGCACACTCGCTGCCGTGACAGGCGCAAGCATCGAGCTCTATGAGACCGACGGCTCTGTTGGAGCTGCATACGGTGCAGGTATCGGTGCCGGTATCTACAAGGACTCCGACGAGGCTTTCAAGACTCTAAAGCACATCGCTACCGAGCAGCCTGTCGCTGACACAGCTGCATACAAGGAAGCCTTCGAGCGTTGGAAGAATGCTCTTGGCAAGTAAACATTAATCCGTAAATCATAAATCCAAAATAAAAGGCTGCAATTTTCGTTGCAGCCTTTTGTATTACTGTATCTTTGGATATGCACCAGGTGTGTATTGGAACCTGTGCGTCTGATTGTAATGTTGTTGCAGCCATAGCACCTGACGTTTCGTAAAATCATGGCAGTTCTAAGATTAGTTTGTCGATGAAGAAGACGGCGTGCCCGTGACGCTTGTCCTCTGGAGGCAGCTGCATGTAGTTGCGGTAGAGGTCGCTGAGGTATGCGTCTGGATTGGCTGGTGCGAGGAACTCCATGCCTTCGAATATGATAGGCTTGACGGGGAAGATGGAGTCCTGACGGTGCATGATGCCGTAACCGTTGTCTGACAGGCGGTTACTCATGTACGTGTTCTTGTCAAGGCATAGGGAGGCGATAGTCCAAAGAGCCTTGCAGAGGCTGCGCTTGATACCGAAATAGAAGAGTTCGGCAACGCTACGCCACGAATAGACGTGCTGGGCTATGAGTATGGAGTTGCTGCGGCAATAGCCCTTCGTAATCTTCTTGCAGAAGGAGCGTGAGACGGAAGGGTAGGGGATCATAGGGAAGATATCTACGAAGAGTCCCTTCTGGTATGGTCGCGAGAAGTCATCGCCGTATTCCACAGTGAATGAGTTGAGGTCGCGGACCTTGTAGATAGGGAATCGGCATGTGGGGTCGGTGTCAATGGTCTGCATGAAGAGATGCTCCGGCAGTTCCTTTGTGGCAGCCTCTACGAATCGTGGCAGGTCTTCCTGGCGCATGGCGATGTCGATGTCATCGTCCCATGGTATGAAGCCGCCATGGCGCACTGCACCAAGACATGTGCCGCCATCGAGCCAGTAGTCGATGTTATGGCGAACGCATATCTTGTGGATTTCGGTGAGTATGGAGAGTTCCTTCTCCTGTACCGCACGGATATTCTGCTTTTGGTACTCTTGCAGATAATTCATCTTTATTTTAGTATGTCAATAGTTCTGTTTATCGATGTCTCGATGTCGTAGCTTGGCTGCCAGCCGATGGACTTGAGGCGTGAGTTGTCGAGGATTGCCTTGGTGGCAATGCTGAAGCCCTTGCGCTCGGTCTCTGACGGAAGGTCGAAGACAACCTGCTTGCCATTGTACTGCGCACAGAGTGCAGCGAATTCCTTGAGGCGCACGTCGCAGAGCTCATTGCTGATATTGTATGCTACTCCCTCTTCGCCATGGAGCAGTACATGGAGCATGGCACTGACGGCATCGGTGACGTAGGTATAGCTGAAGAACTGGTTGCCCTCGCTCTTCAGTATGATGTCCTCAGCGGCGATGGCCTTCTTCAGGAACTGCGACGATGCCTTGCTGTCGGACAACAGCATGGTAGGTCCGAAGAGACGGCTGAGACGTACTATCTTGACGTGGGCGTTTTTCTGTGAGATATATGACTGGCACAGTGCCTCTGCAGAGCGCTTTGACTCCGTATAGCATGCGCGTGAAGTGGCGAGATTCAGCGTTCCGGTGTAGTCTTCGGTAAAGACATCCTCACCATGGGCGTTGCCATAGACCTCAACGGTTGAAGGATATAGCACCATGGCGTTATGCTTTACTGCGAGGTTGAGCGCATGCTCCGCGCCTTTTATGTTGATGAGCATCGTCTCGACGGGGTACTGCGAATATGCCAGCGGATGAGTATTGCTGGCAAGTGGTATGATGTAGTCCACCTTGATGTCGGGAAGGGTATTGCAAACGTCCTGCTCCACGAAATGGAAGAGCGGCGAAGAGTAGTATTCACCGAGGCGTTCGGCAGCCTTCTCCTTGCTGCGACCTACGGCATATACCGTTACGTCGCCAAGTGTCATGAGTGCATCGATGAGGTGCATGCCCACCATTCCGGTAGCACCGGTGATGAGGAACGTTTTGCCTCTCAGAGTCTCTATGCCTTTTAACGATAATATTTTGCGGAGGTCCTCCTTATATAATATATGCGATTTGTTCATAGTTCAAACTTTTCACTATCCCCGGTTCACTACTCTCTACTAACTATATGCCCTATTTCAACCACGTGTTCTCGCCCTTTGCGAGATATCCCTTGAAGAGTTCGAGGTCGTCCTTGGTAGTGAGCTTAATGTTCTTGTCGCTGCCGGCAGAGAAATGTAGTCTAACGCCAAGCTGCACCATCATAGTGTTGGCATAGTTGGAGCCCGCAACGCCGATGTTCTTATCGAACGCCTCGCGGTATTTCTCCGAGAGAAGGTCGTAGCGGTATGCTTGAGGAGTGCTGACACGTCGTAGTGTCTCGCGTGGAATGTACTGCGTCGTTGTCTGTTCGTCGTCCTCACTGACAACGAAAATCTGCTCGTTGTACGGCATTGATGTTACGGCATTGCCATACTGCTGTGCCTTTGCTACCACATCGGTGAGTACGAACGGCTCCACTAATGGGCGTATGCCATCGTGGATTACGATGATGTCATCGGCGGAAGCCTTGCCCTCCAGTGCCTTGACACCGTTGTAGATAGACTCCTGTGCGGAACCTCCTCCCTTTACTATCCACTGCAGCTTTGTGATGTTGAACTGGTTTGCGTATGCCTGTACGACGCTCTCCCAACCGTCGATGCACACCACGCCGATGGCATCTATGCTCTCGTGATGCTGGAAGCTCTCAAGGGTATAGATGAGTACGGGTTTGTCATAGACGTTGATAAACTGCTTCGGTATGTCCTGGCCCATTCTGTTGCCAGAGCCTCCGGCGATTATTATTGCTATATTCATTGGTGTTGCATTAGCTGATTACGCGGAAGGAGTCGATGATGCCTACTACCTTCTCTGCCTCGTCGGTGACGACAAGAGCGTGGATATTGTACTTGCGGAGTATCTCGTCAACCTGCGAGAGGTTGGTTCCGGGATGCGTAGTCTTCGGGTTCTTCGTCATGACATCGGTGACGAGGAGGTCGAACATGGAGCGGTCGTACTTCTGTACTGCACGTCGCACGTCACCATCGGTGATGATGCCCAGCAGTTTGTTCTCTTCATCGACTACGATGGCGAGTCCGAGTTTGCCGTTGCTGACGGTGATGATCGAATCGACGAACTTCGTGTCGGGCGTTACGATAGGCAGGTTTTCCGTAACCATATAGTCCTTGGCATAGGAGAGAAGTCGCTTGCCGAGCGTTCCGCCAGGATGGAACTGCGCGAAATCCTTGCTGTTGAAATGGCGAAGGTGTACAAGTGCGCATGCCAGTGCATCGCCCATCGCCATCGTTGTTGCGGTGGAAGATGTCGGTGCAAGGTTTAGTGGGTCTGCCTCGTGATCGACCTTTATGTTAAGGTGACAGACCGAGTATTTCGCAAGGAGCGAGTCCGGGTTTCCCGTGATGCCGATGAGCGGAATGTTGCGCTCGATGAGCAGTGGTATGAAACGCAGCAGTTCGTCGGTATATCCGCTGTAGCTGATGGCAATAACGACATCGCCTTCTGCTATCATGCCGAGGTCTCCGTGGAAGGCATCAAGTGGGTTGAGGAAGAACGATGGCGTTCCGAGGGATGCCAGTGTCGATGCCATCTTCTCGCCTACATGTCCGCTCTTTCCTACTCCTGTCACGATGACTTTACCGGTGCAATGGAATACCATATTGACAGCTTTTTCGAAGTTGTCGTCAAGCATCGGTATGAGGTCGAGGATTGCCTGTGCCTCATCCTTGAAACATTTTATAGCAAAGTCCTTAATCATGTTATTTAAGATTCTTGTCGAAGAAGGCTGTAACCTCCTTCTGCATCTGCTTGTTGAAGAAGTGCTTCTCCTGCCATATCTTCGTAGTCAGTTTGTCGTCGGCATTCTGCGACTGCCATACCTCGCGCATAGTCTTGTAGGCACTCTCTACGCCTGGCACGGGGAAGAGCTTGTCGTTGTATCCGTTGAAGAAGAGCATAGCCTTCGGGCATGCCAGCGATGCCACATGCGGATAGTCCATAAGATTGCGGATGCCTGGTATGAGCATGGAATATGCTGATCCGCCCTTGTTCTGGTTGTTGGTGAGCGTCATGAGGTGCTCTGTGTCATTCATCCAGCAGATGTTTGCTGCAGCCTTGATGTCATCGCTCATTGCAGCAAGCATCCATGAGCGGTATGAGCCCATAGAGAACCCGACGCATCCTACATTCTTCTTGTCAACCATCGGCAGGTTTGCAAGGAACTGCGCCGCACGCATATCGTCCCATGTCATCCATGCGCCCCACGATGTTCCCATCTGGAGGAGGTTGGAGGAGAGTGCCTGCTGCGTGTCGTAGGTCTTCTGCTTGCGCTCCTTTGTTGATAGTGCCTTGGCAATATCTATGCGGTCTTCCTTACGGCTGCGGTCGCCCCAGAAGAGAGCGTCGATGCTGAGTACTACATATCCGGCTTTTGCCAGTTCGTCGCCAACATAGATGCTGTCGTAGCATGCTGCTATCCATTGCTCAGCATCCTTTATGATGACGGAGTCAACGCCGAATGGCTTGACCATCTTCTCCTTACCGATGGCGAAGTGTGCGCCGTGGTCGTGGAGCATAAGTAGGGCTGGTGCCTTCTTTACTTTGTTGGGTACCAGCAGGTATGCCAGTGTCTTCTCCCATTTGTTGATGTTGAAGAGTATCTTCTGAGCCTCGTAGCCCTCGCGCTGTTCCCTTGCTATCACCTCATATCTAAAGTTATCGGGTGCTGGCGGAGCTATCTGCATCGTCTTGTCAATAATCTCCTTGCGAGCCTTCTCCCTCCATTCGTCGAAAGTCATGGACTGTTGCTTGTTCTGCCATGCCCATGGATATGTCAGCTGCTCCTTCAGCTGCTGGTAGAACAAAGGCATATTGTTCTCTACGCTATAGAGCATCTCATTCTGCGCTGACACATTCAGCACAAAAGCAATAACAAGGTATAGGGAAACAATCTTCTTCATATTATATCAGGTCAATATGTTCAACCTCTACGTCCTCGTTCAAGAACATTGCGGCACATTCCTTAAAACGCTCCGGTGACTCCGTCGTGAGGTATGTCACGGAACCGTTACGGCTGCAGTGGTCTGACATGTCGGGGTGTCTGAGAAGGTAGTCCTCCAACGATGCTGCCACATATTCTCCTTGCGGAATGATGCTGACACCCTCAGGCACAGCCTTCTTCAAAGCATTCATCAGCAGTGGATAATGCGTGCAACCAAGTATGATGGTGTCTATCTCTGCGTCTTTGTCAAGGAGTTGCGTGATACGTTTTTTCACAAAGAACTCTGCTCCCTCACTCTCTGCCTCGCCAGCCTCTACGATGGCAGCCCATAGTGGACATGCCTGACCCGTGACGGTGATGTCGGGATAGAACTTTGCTATCTCCAGCTCATAGCTCTGCGAGCGTACCGTTCCCTCCGTGGCAACGAACCCCACGTGGCGTGACTTCGTTAGCTTTCCGATAATCTCCACTGTAGGACGTATTACGCCAAGTACCCTGTACCCCTCTTTTTCCAAGGTTGTCTCTGTTCCATCCGCTTTGATGTATGGCTTGGTGAGGTCGTTCTGCTGTATGCTCCTCAAAGCCTTTGCTGAGGCTGTGTTACATCCCAGAATGACGAGTCGGCAGCCCATCTCAAATAGTTTCATGACAGCCTGACGTGTGAAGTCATAGACAACGTCGAAGGAGCGCGGACCATAGGGAGCTCGTGCGTTATCTCCAAGATACATGAAGTCTCGCTCCGGCAACCTGTTGCGTAGTTGCTGGAGTATGGTAAGGCCGCCATAGCCGGAGTCAAAGATACCGATAGGACTCATTTAATTAGTGGAAAAAGTAAAATGTGAAATGGAGAATAATGCGGTGATGACAGATAGGCTGTCTGCGCTCCACTATCTTTTTAATCAGACTTTCTTAGTAGTTGGAGATAATCTGCTTTGTGACGTCCTCGGAAAGGTTTTCGTCAATATACGGACATGCTTCGCTGTCGGTGTTGAGCACCACGAGGCATCCTGTCTGCTTTGCAGTCTTTGTGATAGCCGCCTTGACCTTTGTCTTTACAGGTGCTATCGCCTCCTTTTCTGCCTGTTCAAGAAGACGCTGCGACTCCTTCTTGAACTGCTCGTTGCGCTCAAGGAGTGCCTGGAGGTCTGCCTGGCGCTTCTGCTTGATAGACTCAGCGAGAGTGGTCTGCTGCTCAATGAACAACTCGTACTTCTCGTTGAACTCTGTCTCGGCAGCCTTCAGCTCACCGGCATATTGATTGCGGAGGGAGTCAACGGCAGCCATTGCCTCTGTGTATGCAGGCAAGGCAGCGAGAACCTCCTTATAACTAAAATACCCTATCTTCTGCGCTTGTGCAGTACAGAAGATAGAGCATATAGTCAGTAAAATGATTGATAATCTCTTCATCATTATTACCTATTGTATATATTTTTTTTACTTAAGCTTATTGATCTCAGCCTTTACCTCAGCGGTAACGTCCTTAGAACCTGTGCCGATGTAGAGAGCTGAACCTACCTCGAAGATGTAGGTATATTGACCAGCCTTACCAACGTTCTGGATAGCTGTCATCACCTTCTGCTGGATAGGCTGCATCTTCTCCTGCTGCTGCTTCTGGAACTCCTGCTGGTTCTGCTGTGCAGTCTGCTGGATCTTTGTGTACATATCGTTGAGAGCCTTCTCCTGCTCCTCCTGAGCGGTCTTGTTCATTGTGGCCTTGTTCTTCTCGTAGTCCTCAGCCTTGCGCTGCAGTTCATCCTGCATTGCCTTGATGTCGTTGTCGTACTGCTGAGCGATAGCCTGAAGCTCACCATTTACCTTTGTAAGCTCTGGGAGGCTCTGCATGATAGACTGTGTGTCAACGTGTCCGAACTTCTGTGCGTTAGCGCTGATAGCCATGGTCATCATAGCAACGAGCGCAATAATCATCTTTTTCATTTTCTTGTTTTCTTGTTTATTTACTTATTACTTATTACTTTTTACTTATTTCTTTTTAATAGCCCAACTTCTGCAGCACCTCATTTGATATGTCTATCTTTGGTGATGCGAAGATGATGCCGCTGTCTGATGCTCTGTCGAGAACGAGCTGATAGCCGCGTGTCTCAGAGATTTCCTTTACGGCAGTGTATATCTCGTCCTGTATAGGTGACATGAGGCTTTCGCGCTTCTTGAAGAGTTCGCCCTCTGGTCCGAAATACTTCTTCTTGAGGTCGGCAGCCTCTTTCTCCTTCTGCATTATGGCATCCTGCTTTGCCTTCTTCTGCTCCTGAGAGAGGAATACCACCTCGTTCTGGTAGTTCTTATACATCGTGGCAGCCTCCGTGTTGAGGGCTTCCACCTCTGCTTGCCAGCGCTTGCTTACCTGTGTGAGCTGTTCGTTAGCTCGCTCGTATGCAGGGATGTTCTTAAGGATATACTCCATGTCGATAAGTGCATACTTCTGTGCGTTGGCTGCTATGGCCATTGTAGCCATCAAGGCTATCATAAAAATCTTTTTCATTTGCTTCTTTCGTTTTATGGTTTATTTAACGAGTGCAAAATTATCGTGTTTACTATTGCCGTGCAAGGAAAAGTTCCTACTACAAAGGGGAAAATCCCTAAAGAACCATTAACTATGCGTTATGAACTAAGAACTTCTTAGAACTCCTGTCCAAGTACGAAGTGGAAATTGCTGCCGCCCTTCTGTGTTGCAGGACCGAACGGTCTGTCGAAGCCGTAAGCCCAGTCGATACCCATGAGTCCTACCATTGGGAGGAAGATACGTACGCCGAGGCCAGCAGAACGCTTCATGTCGAATGGGTTGAAGTGCTTAACCTTGTTCCATGCGTTACCAGCCTCTACGAATCCAAGGCCGTAGATTGTGGTGTTGCCGAGCATGAACGGATAGCGCAGCTCTATGGAGAAGCGGTCGTAGGCATAGCCTGATGATCCGTAAGGTGTCAGCGAACCGTTCTCGTAACCACGCAGACCTATCGTCTCTTCTGCGTAGCTGCTGGAGTATCCGGACATACCATCACCACCCATATAGAAGGTCTCGAACGGAGACTTGTTGTACTTGTTGTAAGAACCGAGGATACCAAACTCAGCGCGTGTCATGAGTACAAGACACTTCTGTCCGCTTGTCAGTGCAGTATATGTGCGTGACTTGAACTTCCACTTGTGGTACTCAATCCAGCGGTACTTCTTCTGCTGCTCTTCGAGATATGTTGCAGAGTTTCTGTTTGAAGCAAGGTGCTCGTAGTCGTAGTTCGTGAATGCTGACCATGGTGGCGTGATGCCAAGAGAGAGCTCGAAGTCAGAACCATGGCGTGGGAACAACGGATTATCGACGGAAGAACGTGTGAGTGCGATGTTGAAGGCAAGGTTGTTACAGTTACCGTCGGTAACGAGGAAGTAATTCCAGTTCTTCAGCATATAACGCGTATAAGAAATGTTGGCGCTCAGCTGGAAATAGTCGTCAGGCCAACGCAGACGCTTACCCCAACCGATGGAGCCGCCGAGCAGCTGCACGTACTTGTCTGGATCGTAGTAGTTCTCGTATGAGTTGTAGTAACCATTGTATGAATTGTAGCCATACATATAGTTATAGTAGTTGTTCTGCCAGCTGCTGTTGTAGTAGTTGGAGCTTACGTCCGTCTGCTTTGAGTAGAATACTCCGACGTTGAACTGTATAGGACGCTTGCCACCGAACCATCCGGTAGAGTATGACACGTTGTAGGTCTGGTAGTATCTACCGTTTGTCTGTGCGCTGATAGCCATTGTCTCACCATCACCGATAGGCAGGATTCCTCTGTGCTCCTTGTTGCGCTGGAAGAGGTTTGCCATGGAGAAGTTGTTAAGCTTAAGACCGATACGTCCCGTTACACCTGTCTGTCCCCAACCAAGCGAGAACTCAATCTGGTCGTTTGACTTCTGTTCGAGGTCCCAGTTGATGTCAACGGTGCCGTCCTCGTAGTTTGGCTTCACGTCTGGGTTAACCTTCTCCTGGTCAAAGTGTCCCATCTGTGCTATCTCTCGTGCCGAACGCATCAACGCATCCTTAGAGAACAGGTCGCCCGGCTTTGTACGCAGCTCACGGCGCACCACCTTTTCGTAGAGGCGTGTGTTACCCGTGATGCGGACATGCGAGATATGTGCCTGCGGACCTTCCTGTATTCTCATCTCAAGGTCGATACTGTCGCCGACAACGTTTGCCTCTACCCTCTGTAGGTCATAGAATAGGTAACCGTTGTTCCAGTAGAGGTTGCCGACGGCGTCCTCGTCCTCCTTAAGGCGCTTGTCCATCTTCGTCTGGTCATAGACGTCGCCCTTTCCCATGCCGAGTACGTTCTGCAGCACGTCGGTCTTGTAAACGGTGTTACCAACCCACGTAATGTTGCGGATGTAGTATTTCCGTCCTTCAGAGACTTGTATATTTACGTCAACATGCTTTGAGTCAACAGGTGTTACGCTGTCTGCTACGATGACGGCATCGCGGTATCCCAGCTCGTTGTACTTGGCTATGAGGTTCTGCTTTGCCTCCTTGTAGCGCTCCGGTGTGAACTTCTTGCTGTAGAAGAGGTTCTTGATGCCACCGCTCTCACGCAGAGGCTTCATGGCACCCTTGCTGATAAGGCCGCCCTTGATCTTCTTGTTTGAGAGGTTCTCGTTGCCCGAGATGTTGATATGCTTTACGGAGGTCTTCTCCTTCTTGTCTATGTTGATGTCAAGGATGACGTGGTCTTTCTCCGTAACGTCGTCGCGCTGTATTATCGTGACCTCGGCGTTCTTGAAGCCTTTGTCCTCGAAATAGCGCTGTGCCAGGATCTTTGCCCTCGACAGCATGTTAGGAGTAACCTGCGAACCCTTGAGAAGTCCCAGCTTGTTCTCCATGTCTTCGCGCTCGCCCTTCTTCTTCAGACCGTAGTAGTTGATGGCACTTACGCGTGGACGTGTCTTCAGGTAGATGTGCAGATATACGGAGTCACCGACGATGGAGTCGGCAGCAATCTTCACGTCTGAGAACAATCCATGCTTCCAGTAGCGCTTTACGGCCTCTGTTATCTCGTTGCCTGGCACACCTATCTCCTGACCAACAGAGAGTCCGGAGATACCTGTGAGCATGTGGTCCTCATATCCATCGACACCGCTGGTATGCAGTCCTGCTATCTTATACGGTTTCACAGTCGCATAAGACACCTCTGGATTTACAATCTTTTCCTGTGCCGACATACTGATAGCACCTATCAGCATCAGCATCAAAAGCAGTATGTTTCTTTCTTTTAATATCATAAATCTTATTTATCGTAAGACCATCAAACGTCTCATTTCTCTCTAACCCTTAACCTTTTAGTCTCTCTAACCCTTAACCCTTAACCTTTAACCTTTAACCCTTAACCTTTAACCCTTAACCCTTAACCTTTAACCCTTAACCCTTAGAAGCAGCAGCTTCCTCTGCCTCAATCTGCGCCTCCGTCTTTCCGTAGCGGCGCTGTTTAGACTGGTAGCTCTCAACGGCCGCCAGCAGGTGCTCGTTGTTAAAGTCCGGCCAATATACAGGAGTGAAGTAAAGCTCCGAATAGGCAATCTGCCACAGCAGGTAGTTTGAAATGCGCTGCTCGCCGCCGGTACGTATCAGCAGGTCTGGGTCAGGCATGAAGCTTGTCTGCAGGTGGTCGGTGATAGTCTGCTCGCAGATATCCTCTGCCTTCAACTTGCCTTCCTTAACCTCCAGCGCTATCTGTCTTGCAGCATCAGAGAGCTCCCATCGTGAAGAGTAGCTGAGCGCGATGATTGTCGTCATGCGGGTATATGACGCTGTCTGCTCCTCCATCTTGCGAAGACTCTCCTGCACCTTCTCTGGCAGACGGCTTCTGTCACCGATAACGCGGAAGCGCACCTGGTTCTTATCGAAGATATCTGTCTTAAGGGAAGTGATGACGAGTTCCATGAGTGCTGTCACCTCATCGTCCGGACGATTCCAGTTCTCTGTAGAGAAGGCATAGAGTGTAAGGTACTTCACGCCGAGGCGTACGCAGTCTGCCGTAACCTCCTTCAGTGTCTCAGCACCAGCAGAGTGTCCGTAGCTACGTACCTTGCCACGCTCCTGTGCCCATCTGCCATTACCGTCCATGATGATGGCGATATGCTGCGGTATTCTGTTTGGATCAACCATTTATATTTACTATTTACGAATTTTCGGTTTACTATTTCTGTAGTTATCAATATCTCGGCAATACGAAAGTCTGGAGTTAAAGCTTATGACACGTTCTGCACTTTGGCGAGAAACTGTATGTCAGCGACAACATCAGCGTAGAGAAGCAGTCGGTATTCTTGAATATTCCCGAGCTTGCTATGCCGTATGGGTCTTTCACTCCATCGAGGTGGTCGGATAACGAGAAGTGCATCTGCCAGTCAAGCGACAGGTTAAGTCTTGGCGCTACCTTGTACTTTACTCCGAGACCAATCGGTACGCTGGCCGTAATAACACTCTTCGTTCCACTATGCACGCTCTGCGAGGAGTAGTCCCATGTTCCGTCCTTGCAGTTCGCGTAGGTCATACCAATGCCAAGTGATATGAAAGGCGTCACGCGCTTTGCACCACGGTAGTCCCTGCCCGTGCCATACGGCAGGAAGTTATATTCGTATGTAAGCGACAGGTCTATCACGGAGTTCTTGAAGGAATAGTTCTTCAGGGCCTCTGCCGGGAAGACGGTGCCTGCATTTGCCGCATCACCTTTCAACTGCGTGTACATACCTGTTGCCCTAATCGCCATGTAGGGATTGAGGATGGCGCGATATACTACCGCCCCCGTAGGCTGCATGTTCTTTAGAATGCTACCGTTGAAGTCGCCCTCGTAGGCAGTGGCACCCACGCCGGCACCTATCTCCATACGGTACTCCACGTCATCCTGTGCATGCACCATTACAGTGCTTGCCAGCAACATGACGAGAGTCATCAACACCTTATTTATATTATATGCGTACACGCGTGCGTATAAAGTTAATTCTTTTTTTGCTGATTTTCGATAGGTTTAAACTTCCGGTAGTGCCCGGTTACGCCTACTTCCACATGTCCTTCTCAAGATATCCGCGCCATACCTGACGCTTCATCGTGGTAGTGTTGTAGCCTATGAGGTACAGCATCTTGTCCTTCGACGCCAAAGCCACGATGTTTGCTGAGAGTCCCTCCGGATAAGTCAGCTGCGCACTCTTCCATGTCGCACCCTGATCAACAGAGCTGTAGAGCTTGCTGACACCCTCGCCCTTGGCAATAAGCACGTTGTTGTGCATGATAGCCTTCAGACCGTTAACCTTAGGAAGGTAGTAATAATGGTTGTTCCATGCTATGTCAACATATCCCCATGGCTGTGCCTCCGTAGGGTCTATCAGTTTGCTCCATACCACAGCGGTGACGAAGTTCTGATTTCTCTTCGGGTCTTCGTTGACAACCTTGTCCGACTGCTTGTTGGCAATGATGAACGCCTGCTTCACCTCCGAGTTGGCGCGTGTGGGGGTTACGATGAAGTTGTAGTCCTTATAAGGGAATACGTCGGTCTTCTGAAGAACCTTTGTTCCGCCCACTTCCTTGTAGAAAGCAGCCTCATACTGATCGGTCTTCCATGTGTAGGTACCGTTGTTGAGTTCTGGAGAAATGATAATCTCGTCGTTGATGTTCACCGCATACAGCGTGCCATTCACACCTCCGAGGAACTCCTTTACGATGGTGGCATCAAGTGCAGCCGGTGCAGACCATGACGCGAAGTCCGACGTGTGGTACAGCTGTCCGGCAGTAGCCACATACAGCTTGCCGTCCATCTCTCCAATCTGTGTTGACGCATCCACGGCAACGCCCGAGAGCGTCTTCCATGTCTTTCCGAAATCCTCGGAATACTTCACGAGCCTTCCCGTCACCGTTCCTGCAGACATCTCGCTCTGCATTGCCACGAGCCTGTTGCCAACAAAGAATGCCTTAGCATCCTGCAGCGGCACGGTGATAGCCTCGTCTGACATGCAGGTCCAACGATACTGCGTGCCGCTCTGCTGGTGTGCCACTACCTTTACGGTGTAGTCGCAGCTTACCTTGCCGCTGCTTGACGTTACGGTGAAGACGCGTGGCTGAGTGAAGTCAACGATGGTGCCGGTTTCAATAAAGTAAGATTCCTCGCCGTTGATGCCCTGAACCTTCACGGAACCGTAGTTCGTGGTTGTGAGGGTGACGGGAACGGACTTGAGGTCGGTACCCATTACCAGCGAGTCAGCATTATAGATGAGAGAGTTGTCGGCATTGATCGTCATCTTGTAACCGCTTGCGGAATATGTATATGACGAAGCATTGGCAGGGTTGCAGGTGACAGTGCCGAGCGTCATGCCAACGATTTCCGCAATATCAGAGTTAAGTGCCGACGTGTCGTCGTCGGTGGAACATGAAGAAAAACCGCATACGAAGGCTGCAAGGGCCGCAATCGTAAGCGTCTTGAATGACATCAAATATCTTGTAATCTTTGACATGAAAACTTTATTTTCTGTTTTGTAATGTACTTTTTTTCGCAAATTCTCTGCAAAAGTACACATATTTTCTCGAATATGGAAACTTTTTGCACCTTATTTATAGATTTTATGAAATAAATTCCTACTTTTTAAGGTATCTTTGCAAATAAGGCTCCGATTTTTAAATGTATTACATTTACTGCCGTGTTACTGAAAGTCACTCTGTGAGCCGCAAGACTACAGCACGAAGAGGTACTCCACGAGCAGCGTGACGTTCCATATAGTGAAGTACGCCGTCGTTGCCGCTATCGCCATCGTCAGCAGCCTTCTGCGCGGTTGCGGCAGTGCCTTGAGCAGGAATCCGATGGCCACCGGCAGTACGAAGAGATAGTGTGGCGACATGATGAATATCTCGTTGATGCCGAAGCCCAATCCCATGTGCAGCAGCATGTCCATCAGGAAGAACGACAATGCCGTCCAGCAGAACAGTGACCGCCTGCCGAACCATATTCCAAGAAGGAACGACGCCACGAGGAATGCCTCCATGACGTAGTTGAACCAGTTGTGGTACTTCACGATGACGGGACGGTTTACCAGCACGTCGCCGAGCAGGTAGTCCTCGTGCAGCATCACGCCCTCGCCGAACAGGCACTCCACCGCAACGTCCCATCGCGACGTTGTGATGTCGGTCCATCTGATAAACTCGCCCTGCGCTATCGGCTTGCCGGTATGCTTGTATGCCGCACTCATCTTGCGACGCTTCTCGCGCTTCTCGGCAAGGGCGGTCTTCACGCTGTCCTTCGCCTTCGCTATGAGTGCCGTGTCGTTGGTCTCTATCTTCTGGACGGCCTGCATCTGCAGGCGCTCCAGCTGCTTCTTGCGGAGCTTGTCGGCCCTCTCCTTGCGTGCCACCTCCTTTGGCCATACGAACTGTGCGTAGCCCAGGCGTGCAGCACCCCACATCAGTGCCGACGGGAGCAGCACCGCAACGATAAGGTAGCCTGGTCGGAAGAATCGCTTGCGACGCGTAACGAATGCCATGAGGAATATCTTGAGGCCGTTGTTGAGCGATATGCCGGCGGTGAAGAAGAACATCAGCACCGTCTGCCACCAGTTCAGCGCCCTGCCTCGCTGCAGCTTTCTGCCACAGAGGTACAATGTCAGTATGAGGCAGAACATGGAAGGACAGAAATGGTCGGGCACGAGTGTTGAAAGCAGTACGAAGGCAAACGAGAAGTTGAGTGCCGAGAGAACATACGCCTCCCTTCGGCTCGTGCCGATTATCTCCCAGAAGATTCGTGAAAGGAAGAGGTACGAGTACGTAGCGAAGAAGACGAGGAGCAATGCCGTGATGATGATTGCGAAGTTCATGCCGAAGAGGCTCGTCAGCAGTTCGTTAACCTTCGTGAACGGCCAAACGAAATACGCCAGTAGCGGGTGGCGGTAGATGTTGTATCCGCACGACCATTTCGTGATAACGGAGTAGGTTATAGGGTCGAATCCGGACACATGCCATCCCTTGATAAAGGTGTTCCACGTGTCTTTGCTAACCGACGTCAGCGCATCGAAATAGCGCACTACGTTCAGGGCGTTGAGAACGATGAACACAAGGGCAGAAATAATAGCTGCCTTGCGTTCCTCGCGGCGTATCTCGAACAGACGGATTGTCTGTTTCACGAACTCTATGATCTTCATATCTTAAATATCCGGAATTGCTTTTTCTTTATGATTGTTTTATGATTTGTAACAGTCAATATATTGTTGTGCCACAGCTTCTTCGCTATAGCATCGCAGCACCTTTTCGCGTGCTGCCTCGGCGAGCCTGCCGTGGTTCTCCTCGTCAAGTGCATAGCGTATGCCTTGCGCCAGGTCTTCCGCGTCCTCGTACCTTGCCACGTATCCGTTGACCTTGTGGTCTATCATCTCCGGAATGCCGCCGACGTTGAAACCGACGCACGGTATGCCGCATGCCATGGCCTCCATGATGGTGTTCGGGAGGTTGTCCTGCAGCGAAGGCGTCACGAAAAGGTCCATCGAGGCATACAGCTCCGCCATCTTACGTACGTCGCTGATGTAGGGAATGTCGCGCCCAAGGGCAATGAACTCGTACTTCGCACCCCCTTCCTGTTCCTTGAACATACGCTCCACCTGCTCCAGGTAGCGCATGCCCTTGCGCACGTCGTTGACGTTCTGCGCCACGAAGAGTATGCGCTTGCGCCTTTCGTGTGGGGTGGGGCGGAACAGGTTGGCATCGATGCAGTTAGGTATTGCCACGACCTCCTGACCCTCTGCGAGGGGTTTCCTTCGTGAGATGTCCCTCAGCCATTTGCTGCACGTCACGAAGGTGATGCGCCCAAGGCTATAGATGGCGTGTTTCTGCTCGAAGACCCTGCGCGCCATGCGGCACTGCTGATCCTCTGTCCCGTAGGTGTAGTGGTAGATAGTGTCGAGTGCCCACTCGTCGTGCATCGTCCAAACCACGCGCTTGCCGCTCCTTACTATCTTCTCTATGGTGCGGAGCGACAGGAACCCCTGACTGACCCAGTGCAGGTGTATCACGTCTGCCTCGCGAAACTCCCTCGTCTTCGTTACGTCTTGTCCGCAGTTTGCAATGTCAACCGACCATAAACGCTTCCTCGACAGGGTGTTGCAGAACACTACGGCCCTCTCCCATATACTGCTCCACGACTGCGGCTTGCCACGCCACCACGACAGGTTCCTGCGGCACAGCATCGTCGCCTCAACACCATTGGCATTGAGGGCTTTCAGCAGACGCTGGGCAGCAATGGCCGCACCACCCGTCTTCTCGTATGTACTAAGCAGTAATATCTTCACGCTCTGTTCTTCCGAGGATTGCTCGGAACTTTTTCTACCAAGGAACCCCTCGGTTGATTGTCCGGCACTTGTTTATTGCTTGCAAAATTAGTGTTTTTTTTTGACACGGCAAAGAAAAACAACAATAAAGATGTTTTTCGGACGTTATTTTACCAAAACAAACAATGCAAAACGGTTTTTCATGAAGATAAAATACCCTCTGACCACTCTTCTCGTCATTGCTATCTGGACGGTGTGCCTCATTCCCGTGCCTGAGACACCGCTCGACGACGTCAGTTTCATCGACAAATGGACGCATTTCGTGATGTATGCCACGCTGACCACCACCGCATGGTGCGAATTTATGTACCGCCACCGCAAGGATGATGCCCTCCGCTATCCACCTCTCTCGTTCACTGTCTGTCCGATCGTCATGGGCGGGTTGATAGAACTGGCGCAGAAATACCTCACCACATGCCGTTCGGGAGACGTCTTCGACTTCTTGTGCAACACCCTCGGCGTCTTCATCGGTGTCGGAATATCAGTTGTCCTCTACCGCTTTCTGGGGAGAAAACGATAGAGGACAAGTAAAGTTCACGAATTATCTGATTCCAGGCATTGGGAAGCACGATATCCTGGATTAGTTCTTAAACGTCACGACGCCATCCTTGCTGCTTACGATAATCGGCTTATCCTTGCTGACGGTGCCGGCGAGGAGCTGCTTGCTGAGGGCGTTAAGTACGTCGCGCTGTATCACTCGCTTCACAGGACGCGCACCGAAGTCAGGGTCGTAGCCGGCTTCTGCGAGCGTGGCAACAGCCTCGTCGGTATAGGTCAGCGTGAATCCCTGCTGTGAGAGCATCCTTGCTACCTTGTCCATCTGCAGACGTACGATGGAAGCAATCTCGTTTTCAGTGAGTTGCGTAAAGTTTATCACTTCGTCGATACGGTTGAGGAACTCCCTGCGGATAGGCGGTTTCACCATGCCGTTGCCATCGACGATAGGCTGCTTGCCATAGAGCTGGTCGCTGGTGAGGTTGCTCGTCATGATGATTATGGTGTTCTTGAAGTTCACAACCCTGCCTTTTGAGTCCGTCAGGCGACCGTCGTCGAGAACCTGCAGCAGTATGTTGAAGACATCAGGGTGCGCCTTCTCGATCTCATCGAAGAGCACTACGCTGTATGGCTTGCGGCGAACTGCCTCGGTAAGCTGGCCGCCCTCCTCGTAACCGATGTATCCCGGAGGCGCTCCTACGAGACGTGTCACGCTGAACTTCTCCTGATATTCGCTCATGTCGATACGTGTTATAAGCTGCTCATCGTTAAAGAGATAGTCCGCGAGAGCCTTCGCCAGTTCCGTCTTGCCCACACCCGTGGTGCCGAGGAAGATGAACGATGCGATAGGACGCTTCGGATCCTGCAGTCCGGCACGCGAACGGCGCACGGCATCACTGACGGCTTCGATGGCTTTCTCCTGACCTATGACGCGCTTGTGCAGCTCCTCCTCAAGGTGCAGCAGCTTCTCTCTCTCGCTCTGCATCATGCGGGTTACGGGGATTCCCGTCCATCTTGAAACGACTTCCGCTATGTCGTCGGCGGTAACTTCCTCACGCACAAGGAGTCCCTTGCCGTTCGTGTCGTTGCCGGATGCGTTGGTATGCGACAGCTCCTCTATCTCCTTTTCGAGTTTTGGGATGCTGGAGTAGCGTATCTCCGCAACCTTTCCGTAGTCGCCCTCACGCTCTGCCTTGTCGGCTTCGAAGCGAAGCTGCTCCAACTGCTGCTTGTCCTGCTGGATCTTGTTGACGAGATTCTTCTGCTTCACCCACTCGGAGCGCATCCTAAGTACCTCATCCTGAAGCACGGAGATGGTTTTGTTCAGTTCCGCCAGCTTTCTTTTTGCAGAGTCATTCTCCACTCCTTGTGATGGGGTGGTGGAGGCTTTGGATGTGTCTGTCGGACTTTCCCTCCTTATTGCCTCACGTTCTATCTCCAGCTGCTTGAGGTGTCTCTCCAGCTCGTCGAGCTCTTCAGGTACGGAGTCGCGCTCCATACGCAGTTTTGCAGCTGCTTCGTCCATCAGGTCTATCGCCTTATCTGGCAGGAAACGGTCTGAGATATAGCGCGTTGAGAGTGTTACGGCAGCGATGCACGCATCGTCCTGAATACGAACGCGGTGGTGGTTCTCGTAGCGTTCCTTCAGACCTCGCAGAATGGAGATGGCGGATATCTCGTCAGGTTCATCGACCATCACGATCTGGAAGCGGCGCTCCAAGGCCTTGTCCTTCTCGAAATACTTCTGATACTCGTTGAGAGTAGTGGCACCGATGGCGCGCAGTTCGCCTCTTGCGAGTGCCGGTTTCAGGATGTTTGCGGCATCCATGGCACCCTCACCGCCGCCGGCTCCCACGAGGGTGTGAATCTCGTCGATGAAGAGTATGAACTTGCCCTGCGACTCCGTAACGCCATTGATGACGCCCTTCAGTCGCTCCTCAAATTCGCCTTTGTATTTCGCACCGGCAACGAGGGCGCCCATGTCGAGGGTGTAAATCTCCTTATCCTTCAGATTTTCAGGTACATCACCGCGAACGATACGCTGTGCGAGTCCCTCGGCAATAGCCGTCTTACCCGTACCTGGCTCACCGATAAGGATAGGGTTGTTCTTCGTACGTCGTGAAAGAATCTGCAAGACACGGCGTATCTCATCGTCACGGCCGATCACCGGATCGAGCTTTCCGGCCTTTGCGTCAGCCACCAGATTCTTGCAGAAGCGCTCCAGTGCTTCCTTGTTGCTCATTGTCTGTTCTTGGTTCATCATAATCTCTAAACTCCTTTTTATTTAATAATGTACGACTAATAGATAGGACTGCTGGAAGTCTCCTTCATTCCTCGCCGCAAAGCATAGTTCCTGGCGTGAGGCTCAGCCCTTCACACCTCTATTTCTCAAACTACATACCACCTTTTAACTGTCTGTCATTTTGGCAATATAGCATGTCATAATGACAAAATACTATGATATTACAATCTCCTTATCATGCAATTCTTTATGCTCACAAAAAAATCGTGCTTTCCGAGTGCAACCATACGAATGTTCGATTGCACTCATACAATCGTTCGTTAGCACTCAGACAAACATTTGACAGCAAGCATAAACCGATAATAGCTATCGCACCGTCCCACAATCTCAATGCTTTCGCACGACAACACCTATCGTTTTTTTCGGCAAACGGAATAGTTTTTCCTACAATAGTCTTGCATAATTAAATAATAATGTGTATCTTTGCACCACAATTACGGCAAGGTGTCTGTCAAAAAAGACTATGCCGCTCGAAATGTAGTGCAATCAGCTACAGAACAACATGCAAGACTGTTTATATTACTCGTATAACTAAACAATAAATAAACACACATGAAACAGAAGATATATTTGCTGGTGCTGCTGATGGCTCTTGCAGTTCCGGCGATGGGACAGATGATTTTGCAGCACCCTTGGCAGGGCAAGAAGGTGGCGTACTTCGGCGACTCCATAACGGATCCGCGTAATAAGGCTGCGAAGAACAAATACTGGGCGTGGCTGCAGCAGTGGCTACAGATTACGCCGTACGTATATGGCGTGAGCGGCAGGCAGTGGAACGATATTCCGCGACAGGCGGACCTGCTGATGGAGCAGCATAGGGACACGGTGGATGCCATCGTGATCTTCATGGGTACGAACGACTACAATAACGGTGTGCCACTCGGAAAGTGGTACGAGGAGAAGGACGAGGAGGTGATGTATGGTCATGGCCAGGTGAAGAAGATGACGCCTCGCAAGCGCCAGTACCTGTGCATGGACAAGGATACCTACCGCGGTCGCATAAACATTGCCATGGACAAGGTGAAGCGCATGTATCCTACGAAGCAGATTGTGGTGATGACGCCTATACATCGCCAGAACTTCCATGCCAACGAGAAGAACTGGCAGTGCTCGGAGGACTATACGAACTCGTGTGGCGAATACCTGCAGGCGTATGTGGATGCTACAAAGGAGGTTAGCAATATATGGGCGGTGCCGGTGATAGACCTCAATGCTCTCTGCGGACTCTACCCTATGTTGGATGAGTATGCGCAGTATTTCAATAATGCGGAGACGGATCGCCTGCATCCTAACGACAAGGGACACGAGCGCATGGCGAAGACAATCATGCAGCAGCTTATTGCGATACCTGTTTTTTAGAACCGCACAACCGTACAACCGTACAACCGCATAACCGCACAACCGCATAACCGTACAACCGCATAACCGCAAAAAATGCTCACATTCACGATTATAACCTGCACCTACAATGCAGCGGCAGAGATAGAGAGGACGCTGGAGAGCGTCAGGACTCAGACATACCCGAACATACAGCACGTCATAATCGACGGGGCTTCGACCGATGGTACTGTAAAGATGATACAGGACTATCAGGAGAGGTGCGCCTACAAGGACCGGTCGCGCAGCATCATGGCTATCAGTGCGAAGGACCATGGGCTGTATGATGCCATGAACAAAGGACTTGCACTGACGGACGGCGACTACCTCGTGTTCCTCAATGCCGGCGATACGCTGCATAGCGAGGACACGATAGCGAAGATAGCAGACCAGTTGACGACGTGTTATAAGGACAAGGGCGAGATGCCGGGAGTGGTGTATGGCAAGACGGACATCGTGGATGACGAGGGACGCTTCCTTCATGCACGACGACTGAAGGCGCCGGAGAAACTTACATGGCGCAGTTTTATGAACGGCATGCTGGTGTGCCATCAGGCGTTCTATGCCAAGGCGAGCATCGCAAGACAGATAAAGTACAACCTGAAATACAGATTCTCCGCCGATGTGGATTGGTGCATAAGGGTTATGAAGGAGACGGAGGAGCGGCATCTTCCGTTGCACAACACGCACCTTACGCTCTGCAACTATCTCGAAGGCGGCATGTCGGTGAAGAACCATCGTGCTTCGCTCATTGAACGCTTCCGGATTATGGCGAAGCACTACGGCATAGTCCAGACATCCATGATGCACCTGTGGTTCTGCGTGAGGCGTAATGGTCGTTAATGGTTAATGGTTAAGGGTTAACGGTTAAAGGTTAAAGGTTAAGGGTTAACGGTTAAGGGTGATTAAGTTTTTTTATACATTATATAATAAATTGCGCGGATGTGCGTTTGTTTAGAAAAGAAATAGAAATAAAACTACTCAAATAACGATGAAGAAAATCCTCTTTATAATGTTTGTTTCCGTCATGGCTGCTGTAAGTGCTATGGCGCAGTCGTCAATGACCGATGATCAGATAATGCAGTTTGTCGTAAAGGAGCATAATGCCGGCACTTCGCAGGCAAAGATTGTGACGAAGCTGATGGAGAAAGGCGTTGACATACAGCAGATTCGTCGTGTGCGCAACAAATACGAGAAGCAACTGAAGGCACAGGGTGCTGGTGCTATTGCCGATGAGGCGGTTGGCAGGGCAGACCAGATAATGCGCCAGAATAACGGCAAGAAGAAAGAGGATTATGTAACAAAGAAAACAAGCGGCGTAAAAGGCTCCGTAAAGGAGGAGGAAGAGCCAGAGCTTGAAGAGGAGAAAGCAATGCTCAGCACTCCAAAGGAACCTTTCGCTGAAGCACTTTATAACGGTCGCCCTGTGTTCGGAAGAAATATCTTCAACAACCAGGAGCTGACCTTCGAACCTGCCATGAACATCGCAACACCGCAGAACTACACCGTCGGGGCGGGCGACGTGGTGAAGGTTGATATCTACGGAGCTTCGCAGAAGTCGAACACTTATACCGTCAGCCCTGATGGCGACATAACAATCGAAGGCTATGGACCTGTAAACATTGCAGGCCTCAGCGTTGGTGCGGCACAGGCTCGCCTGCGCTCTACCCTCGGCAGCCGTTACAGCAGCAGTAGCATTAAGATGTCTCTCGGACAGACACGCACCATATCGGTTAACGTGATGGGTGAGGTGAAGACTCCGGGAACATTCACGCTTTCTGCATTCGCTACCGTCTTCCATGCACTCTACATGGCTGGCGGCATCAATGAGATTGGTACCCTGCGTAACATCAAGGTGTTCCGCAACGGAAGACTCGTCAGCGTGGTTGACGTCTATGACTACATCCTCAACGGTAAGCTGAAGGGTAATGTGCGCCTTGCTGACAATGATGTCATCGTGGTTGGTCCTTACGACTGCATGGTTGACATCTCAGGAAAGATCAAGCGCCCGATGTACTACGAGATGAAGAAGACGGAGAGCGTGGGCTCACTGCTTCAGTATGCCGGCGGTTTCCAGAGCGATGCCTACAAGAAGGCTGTCCGCATTGTCCGCAACAACGGCAATAAGCGTTCCGTCTTCAACGTCAATGAGTTCGATATGAGTTCCTTCAAGATTGCTGACGGTGACGTCGTTACCATCGACTCCATCCTCGACCGCTATGAGAATATGGTAGAGGTGAAGGGTGCAGTATTCCGTCCAGGAATGTACCAGCTTGGTGGCGAGCTCACAACTGTCAAGGGACTCCTTGAGCAGTGTGACGGCGTTACGGAGGATGCCTTCACGGCTCGTGGCGTGATGCACCGCATGAACCCTGACCGCACACTGCAGGTTATAAGTGTTGACGTGCAGGGAATACTTGCTGGCACTACTGCCGACATCCCACTCCAGAACGAGGATATACTCTTCATACCAACAAAGAGCGAGCAGCAGACGGAACGCACCATCACTATCCATGGAGAGGTGCAGTATCCTGGCGTTTACCGCTATGCCGACAACGAAACTCTCGAAGACTTCGTGCTGCAGGCCGGTGGACTGAAGGAGACGGCATCTACGGTAAAGGTTGACGTCTCACGCCGTATCTATGACTCAAAGGCAACGACCTCCGACTCTCTCATCGCAAAGACATTCAGCTTTGCACTGCGCGAGGGCTTCGTCGTTGACGGTGAGCCGGGATTCGTGCTGCAGCCTTTCGATGAGGTGTATGTTCGTCGCAGCCCTGGCTATGTCGTTCAGCAGAATGTGTCTATTGCAGGAGAGGTGAACTTCCCTGGAGACTATACAATGAACAAACGCGAATACCGTCTCTCTGATCTCGTGAAGGCAGCCGGTGGCGCATCATCCCTTGCTTATATCAAAGGCGCACGCCTTGAGCGCAAGATGACGGACGACGAGCGCTTCCGCATGAAGCAGATTCTGCAGATGGCAAAGATGAATGAGGACGGTAAGGACAGTATTGACACCGAAAAGTTGAACCTCGGTGATATCTACTATGTCGGCATACAGCTCGACAAGGCAATAGAAAAGCCTGGTAGCGACTTCGACCTCGTGCTCCGCGAGTACGACCGCCTCGTAGTGCCGGAATATAACAATACGGTAAAGATCAGTGGCGATGTGCTCTATCCTAACACCGTAGCATACAAGAAGGGCGAGAATGCGAAGTACTACGTCAACATGGCCGGCGGCTTCGGAGCACGTGCAAAGAAGAGCCACACCTACATAGTACACATGAATGGTACGGTAAACCAGATGGGCAAGGGTGCAAAGCCAACCCCAGGATGCGAGATAATTGTTCCAACGAAACCAAAGACCGACCCTGCAAAGGTGAACCAGTGGCTCGGTATCGGCACCTCCGTAGCATCCCTCGCTACAATGGCAGCAACCATCGGTAACCTGCTGAAGTAATCGTCAACAGGATTCTTTAAGTCTGCTTATATACAAGAATAGCAAAATACGAATAGAGATATGACAGAAGAAAACAAACGGCATTTAGAGATTGATATTATAGCACATACGCTCAAGGTCCTCAGGAATTGGAAATTGCTTTGCATCACTTTTGTAATTGCAGGGGCGATAGGAATGGTGGTCGCCTTTAATACTCCGAAACTGTTTACATCTACAGTTATCCTTGCGCCAGAAATATCAGCTGGAGCCTCTGTTTCAGGAAATTTGGCAGATTTAGCTTCAAACTTTGGTGTTGATTTAAATGGTAAGTCATCTCTTGATGCTATTTATCCAGAGATATATCCTGCCGTATTCTCCTCTACAGATTTCGTACTGTCAATGTTCGACATTCCTGTAAGATTAAAAGATGACAGCAATGTGCGCACTTATAAGATGCACCTGACAAAAGATCTCAAGATGCCATTTTGGAATTATCCTTCACTTTGGCTCTCTGAGATGTTAAAGAAACCAGATCCTGCATCAAAAGGCAAGAACGGAGAGGTCGATCCTTATTTCCTTTCCCGTAATGACACAGAGTTAGCATTTGCTATCAGCAAAAGTATAGGTTGCCTTGTTGATAAAAAAACAAGTGAGATAACAATCTCTGTTACAGACCAGGATCCTGTTGTTGCAGCTATCATTGCAGACACTCTTCAGCACAGGTTGCAAAACTATATAATAGAGTATCGTACGAAAAAGGCGCGTACAGACTATGAGTATTATAAGGCACTTGTAGAAGATGCAAGAAAGAAATATGTAAAATCTCAGGAACTGTATGCAGAATTCTGTGATGCTAATGTAGATGTAATCCTAATGGGGGTTAACAATGAGCGTGATCAATTGGAGAACGAAATGCAGATAAACTTTAATCTGTATAATCAAATGATGGCACAAATGAAGGCGGCAGAAGCAAAGGTGCAGGAGCGAACGCCTGCTTTTACTGTCATACAGAATGCCTATACTCCTCAAAAAGCTAGTAGCAGACCAAGAATTGTAACTTTGATTATGTTCCTATTCCTAGGGTTGGTTATTGATTTCATTTGGATGCTTGTGTTGTCAGACAAGCAAAGAGATGAAATCTATGTAAGGTTCAAGAAATTGCATTAAGTCTCTAATTTGTCTTAAAGATCTACTCAAACAGAAAACAGGATGAGCATTCAAAAGTTACAGCAGATAATAGGTTCTCTTTCCGCTACAGATCAACGTACGGCTAATGTGATACGTAATACTATCATGTCAGCAGGTATGAAGGTAGCGGCATTAGCCTGCTCTCTTGTCATGGTGCCAATAACCATAGACTATCTGAATGCGGAAAATTATGGTATATGGATGGCAATGACGTCAATACTATATTGGTTCGCTTTTTTTGATGTAGGGTTGGGGAACGGTATGCGCAATTATCTTGCAGAGGCATTGTCTCTTGGAGATTACGAGAAAGCGAGATCTTATTTTTCTACTGCATATTTTTGCATAGCAATATACACCATGCCTATATTCTTTACAACAAACTGAACCAATGTTATAATAATAGCAACGGAAAGAACGTTTGCAAGAAAACGTCCGTCTATGTTATGAGCATTAAAAAGGTCATTAAGGTCAAACAAATAGACCAA
>CAMADY010000019.1 GCA_945831805.1 uncultured Prevotellaceae bacterium | reverse complement strand
CAACCTTCTGATCCGTAGTCAGATGCTCTATTCAGTTGAGCTAACGAACCATTTGCAATTATTAGAACCGAACGTCTTAGATGATTTGTGCATATTGCACTTATAAACCTTGCTCTACGAGCGAGCTTTAAGTGATTCGTGCAGGATTCAAACCTGCAACCTTCTGATCCGTAGTCAGATGCTCTATTCAGTTGAGCTAACGAACCATTTTAACGTCTCATTTCTGATTTGCGAGTGCAAAGGTACTACTTTTTTCTGAATTGACCAAATGTTTTTGTATCTTTTTTAGCAAGAAACAGCAAATAAGTCATAAAATACGGCAAAACAAGTGATTTTCCCGTCATAATGAACCTGTTTTTCCATTATTATTTTAACTTTCACATCATAGTTTCTTCAGCATTCTGTTTATTTTGACTCACCTCAGAGTATCTGCTGCTTTAGATTTATTTTGACTTGGCTACATGTTCAGAGAATCTGCCGAGTTCGAGATATTCCTGGAATTTCTTACTGTAGATCTCTACATTTGCCATTATCGGATGGTATTCGCGTATGAAACCACTGTTCATGGCACTGATGGCATGGCGTATGTCGCTATGTACTCCTGCAGCGGTGGCAGCGAACATTGCAGCACCGAGGGCACACGCATTATCGGTGTTGGCGATACGGATAGGCTTGTTGATGACGTCGCACATGGTCTGCATGACGAACGGCATGGAGAGGGCTATCTTGCCAATGCCTATGACATTCTCTATGCGCAGACCCTCCGACTCGAACCTGTCGATGATGGCACGCGAACCGTATGCCGTTGCCTCTACGATAGCCCTGAAGAGATGAGGTGCCGTGGTGCCAAGGCTCAGTCCGCAGATGGTTCCCGTAAGGCTCTGGTTGGCATCCGGACTTCTTCTGCCATTGAGCCAGTCGGTGGCGAGGGTTGATGTTTCGTACGGACGTATCGCCTCTGCCTCGATGGACAGTTTCTCCATCATGATTTTACGAATCATCATCTTTATTCTTTCAACATCCTCGTCGGTATGCTTTGTAGCAGCGAGTACGGACGGCAGGATGTTCTGCAGTGGATAGTCGAGGATACTGAAGAGGAGTTCGAAGATGTCACCGAAGGCAGACTGTCCTGCTTCGAGGCCTATCATGCCCGGTATTACGCTGCCCTCAACCTGTCCGCAGATGCCACTGATACAGCGCTTTCCTATTTCATCCATAGGAGCAACCATCACGTCGCAGGTAGATGGTCCGATGACTCTGACGAGCGTGTTCTCACGAACGCCCGCACCTACGGCTCCCATGTGGCAGTCGTATGCGCCTCCAGCAACAACAACGCTGGTGGATAGTCCCAGCTTCTCAGCCCATTCCGGCGAGAGATGTCCCACAGGTTTGTCGGCGGTATAGGTATCTATGTATGCCTGTGACCTGATGTTCGCAAGCTTCGGTTCGAGAGCAAGGAAGAAGTCCTCTGGTGGAAGTCCGCCCCATTCAGCATTCCACATTGCCTTGTGTCCACATGCACAACGGCTGTGCATCACGTCACTAGCGTGTGATATGCCCGTAACGACCGCCGGCAACCATTCGCAGGCCTCTATGATGGAGTATGCCATGGTGGCAATGAGATCGTCTTCACGAAGGATGTGTATCGCCTTTGCCCAATACCACTCGGCAGAGTATATGCCTCCAACGTACTTGGTGTAGTCGGTATGCCACTTGCGGCATAGCGCATTGATTTCCTCCGCTTCCTTTATAGCCGTATGGTCTTTCCACAGGAGGAACATGGCATCGGGATTGTCGCGCAGCTCAGGCAGCAGTGCGAGCGGCCTTCCCTTCGCATCGGTGAAGGCAGGTGTAGAACCGGTAGTGTCGAACGCTATGCCGACAATGTTCTTCACGACATCCTCAGAACACACCTTCACAAGTTCCTGAACGCTTGATTCAAGAACGTCGAGATAGTCTTGTGGATGATGTCTCCACTTATTTTTTGCAGCATCACAATAGAGTCCTTTCTTGAAACGAGGATATTCCTTCTGTGATACTGCAACAGTCTCACCCGTCTCCGCATTTACAAGTAGTGCATATACGGAATCCGTGCTGTAATCCAATCCGATGACATATTTAGACATAGAAGTTGTTTGGTGGTTTAGTCGTTTGGTGGTTTAGTCGTTTGGTTGCTTGGTGGTTTGGGACTTAGTTGTTGGTGGTTTGGGGCGTAGCTACCTCGTTGTTTGGCTGTTTGGTAACTAATGCTGTCAGAAAACCAAAAGTTAAGAAGTTCCCAAAACATAGGAGCTTCCTAACTCTTGGACTTATACCTATTATATATAATGTATTACATCTTATCGATACGGTTCTTATGGCGACCACCCTCGAATGGAGTCTTGAGGTACTCGTCCATGATAACCTGTGCCTCACGGTTTGTGATGAAGCGTCCTGGCATAACAAGGCAGTTAGCGTTGTTGTGCTGACGGATGAGGTGAGCCACCTCAACGTTCCAGCAGAGACCAGCGCGCACTCCGTGATGCTTGTTGAGTGTCATTGCCATACCCTCGCCGGAACCGCACATAGCGATACCGCAAGAAACAACGCCAGACTCAATAGCTTCAGCGAGTGGGTGTGCAAAGTCAGGATAGTCAACAGAAGTCTCGCTCCATGTTCCGAAGTCCTTTACCTCATAACCTTTCTCCTCAAGATACTGGAGAACGAATTGCTTTAGTGGGAAGCCAGCGTGATCGGTGGCTACGCCGATGATTTTCTTTTCCATAGTTTTTATAGTATTAAATATTCCCTCCTCCCCACAATAGAGGAGGAGGGGTGGTTCTATTAAAGCATTGCCTTTACCTGATTGTAAACGTTCTCAGCAGTGTAGCCGAGCTTCTCGTCGAGCACCTTGTAAGGAGCAGAGAAGCCGAAGCTCTCAAGACCCCATACCTTTGATGCAGGATCAGCACCGATGAGGAAGCCCTGGAGGTTTACTGGAAGACCAGCGGTCATACCGAATACCTTTGCACCTGCAGGGATAACGCTCTGCTGATACTCAAGAGGCTGGCTGCGGAAAAGTCCCTCTGATGGTACAGATACGATACGTACCTTCACGCCATCCTTACGGAGGAGCTCAGCACCAGAAACGAGAGTAGAAACCTCAGAACCAGAAGCTACGCAAACTACGTCTGGGTTCTCGTCTGAACCAGCAACGATGTAAGCACCCTTGCGAGCCAGCTCGTAGTCGTTGCCCTCTGGAAGGTCGTTGATATTCTGACGAGAGAAGATGAGTGCTGTTGGAGTATCTGTGTTCTCCATTGCCATAGCCCATGCCACTGTTGTCTCCTGTGCCTCAGCAGGACGAAGAACGAGAACAGAGTTCTTGCCAGAGTGGTTCTTGAGTTTCTCCATGAGACGGATCTGTGCCTCGTGCTCTACTGGCTCATGTGTAGGACCGTCCTCACCAACACGGAATGCGTCGTGGGTCCAGATGAACTTAACAGGGAGCTTCATGAGAGCAGCCATACGTACTACAGGGAGCATGTACTGAGAGAATACGAAGAATGTACCGCAAGCAGGGATGACACCACCGTGGAGAGCCATACCTACGCAGCAGCATGCCATTGTGAACTCAGCAACACCAGCCTGGAAGAAAGCACCAGAGAAGTCGTCCTTAGTGAGGGCGTGAGTCTTCTTGAGGAAGCCGTCAGTCTTATCAGAGTTAGAAAGGTCAGCAGAAGCACAGATCATGTTAGGAACCTGCTCAGCGAGTGCTGAGAGACAAGCAGCAGATGCAGAACGTGTAGCATCGTTAGCCTTCTGCTGTACCTTAGACCAGTCAATCTTTGGTGCCTTGCCAGCGAACCAGTCAGCCTGCTGTGCAGCCATCTCTGGGTTAGCCTCTGCCCATGCCTTCTCCTCAGCATAGCGCTCAGCAGCGATAGCCTCGAGTTCCTTAGCACGATTAGCATAGAGTTCCTTAACGTCGTCGAAGATCTGGAATGGGTTCTCAGGATCACCACCGAGGTTCTTAACGGTGTTGATGAATGCGTCACCACCGAGAGGAGCGCCGTGAGTCTTGCAGTTAGCCTCGTAAGAAGTACCGTCAGCCTTGAGGGCACCCTTACCCATGATACACTTACCGATGATGAGTGTTGGCTTGCCCTTTACAGCCTGAGCCTTCTCGATAGCGTCTCGGATCTGCTGTGCGTCGTTACCAACGATCTCGATTACCTCCCAGCCGAAAGCACGATACTTAGCAGCAGTGTCCTCGTTCATAACCTCCTTAGTCTCAGTAGAGAGCTGGATGTCGTTAGAGTCGTAGAACATGATGAGGTTGTCAAGACCGAGTACAGAAGCGATACGTGCACCGCCCTGTGAAACCTCCTCCTGGATACCACCATCAGAGATGTATGCGTAGATAGTCTCCTTAGCGAATGTAGGGTTGCCGGTGTGAGCAGCAAGGAACTTCGCAGCGATGGCAGCACCGATAGCGTAAGCGTGACCCTGACCGAGAGGACCAGAAGTATTTTCAATACCACGAGCTACCTCGAACTCCGGGTGACCTGTTGTAGGAGAACCCCACTGACGGAGCTGTGCGAGCTCATCGAGAGTGAACTTGCCAGCAAGGCAGAGCTGAGAATAGAGCATTGGAGCCATGTGACCTGGATCGAGGAAGAAACGGTCGCGACCAACCCACTCAGGGTTCTTTGGGTCATACTTGAGATATTCTGAGTAAAGTACGTTGATGAAGTCAGCACCGCCCATAGCACCACCAGGGTGACCAGACTTTGCCTTCTCTACTGCAGCTGCTGCGAGAATACGGATATTGTCGGCTGCGTGATTAAGAACTTTAATGTCGTTTGCCATTTGTAGTATAAATTTTATATGTTAAAACTAAAATAAATTTCGAGTGCAAAGATACAAAATATTATTCATAGTAACTTATCATTTCGTTTCGATTACTTTACGTTTTGTATCAATTGAAGAAATGTAACACGAAAAGGCATCTCCTCCAGCGATTATGGAGGAGGCAGCCTGTTGGTTTACTTCTTGCACTCTGTAGCCTTCTGCTCAACAGGCAGACAAGCCTTGTAGTATTCGATGTACTTGTTAAAGCCCTCAACGTCCTCTGGCTTTGGAGCAATCTCCACGCCAGTGTTACCAGCGAAGACGATGTTCTCAAGATAGTCAGCGAGGTTCATGCCCTTATTATTTATAAGGTATGAAGCGAGGAGAGCAATACCCCAAGCACCACCCTCACCAGCTGTCTCCATAACAGAGATAGGTGAGTTGAGAGCAGCAGCAAGGACACTCTGTCCTACACCAGGAGTCTTGAAGAGACCACCGTGACCAGTGATGCGGTCAACCTGTACCTTCTCCTCCTTGAAGAGCACGTCGTTACCGAGCTTCAGCACAGCAACGGTAGCATAGAGGTTCGTGCGGATGAAGTTAGCGAGGTTGAACTTGTCGTTAGCAGAACGGAGAATCATTGGGCGACCCTCCTGAAGTCCTGTTACAGGCTCACCGGAGATGTAGTTGTAAGCAACGACACCACCGCAGTCAGCATCACCTTCAAGAGCGTGGTTATAGAGCTTGCCGTAGATCTCGTTCATGTCAACAGGAACGCCGAGCAGTTCCTGATACTCCTTGAAGAGCTTCACCCATGCGTTGATGTCAGAAGTACAGTTGTTGCAGTGTACCATAGCCACGAGAGAGCCGTCAGGTGTTGTAACCATGTCGATCATCTCATTTGGCTTCGAGAGGTCTTTCTCAAGCACAATCATAGAGAAACTTGATGTTCCGGCAGAAACGTTACCAGTGCGCTGCTTAACAGCATTGGTAGCCACCATGCCAGTACCTGCGTCACCCTCTGGTGGACAGAGAGGAATACCAGGCTTGAGGTGTCCTGAGACATCAAGACGACCAGCGGCATGCTCTGTGAGGAAACCAGCCTGCTCACCAGCAGAAATGCTCTTAGGAAGAATCTCCTCGAGCTTCCAAGGGAAGTTGTAAGGTGCTACGAGCTCATTGAACTTCTGCACCATCTCCTTGTTATATGACTTTGTTTCTGGGTCAACAGGAATCATACCTGATGCGTCACCCACGCCGAGAACCTTCTCACCCGTCAGGCGCCAGTGTATGTAACCAGCGAGAGTAGTGATATAGGTGATGTCCTTCACGTGCTCCTCATTGTCGAGGATGCACTGATAGAGGTGTGAGATAGACCAACGGAGAGGGATGTTGTAGTTGAAGAGCTCAGAGAGCTTTGCAGCAGCAGCACCCGTGTTGGTGTTACGCCATGTACGGAAAGGAACGAGAATCTTCTCTGACTCAGAAGCAGGAGCGCCATGACTTGCGGTACCAGTAGGACCGAACGCCATGTAACCGTGCATCATAGCCGAGATACCGATTGCCGCGAGAGTCTCTATCTCGCAGTTGTACTCCTTGATAACATTCTTGCGGAGGTCAGCATAGCAGTCCTGCAGACCGTACCAGATACGGTCAACGCTGTAGGTCCAGAGACCGTCAACGAGCTGATTCTCCCATTCGTGTGAACCCTGTGCTATAGGCTTGTTCTCCTCATCAATGAGAACAGCCTTGATACGGGTAGAGCCGAACTCGATACCGAGTACGGCCTTACCTGATTCTATTGTCTGTTTTGCTGTCATAAAAGAAGCCCCCACCAACCTCCCCGAGGGGAGGCTTTTTGTGATTACCTTTTTCAGTCTGTGGGGTTTTTAACAAAAAAAAGGTATTATTACTTCTCCCCCTCGGGGGAGTCAGAAGGGGGCTTTACTTCAATGCTTTATTGAGCATGTAGTAAACCTCATTATTGCGGAGGTTCTGCAGGAAGTTAGCAGTTGTTGTCTGCTTGTTGATCTCAAGAATCTCAACGCCGAGGATCTCAGCGAAGTCCTCCCAGTATTCCTCTGTGATGTCATAGCCGAATGCGCTGTGATGAGTACCACCAGCAAGGATCCATGCACCAGCGCCAATCTCGAATGTAGGCTGTGGAACCCAGAGAGCAGAAGCGACAGGAAGCTTAGGCATAGCCTGTGGCTCGATGCACTCTACCTGCTGAGTGATGATGCGGAAACGGTTGCCGAGGTCAACGATAGTAGCCTTGAGACCTTCGCCTGTCTTTGATGTGAACACGAGACGTGCGGTAAACTGCTTGCGGATACCGATGCCGAGAACGTGCACCTCAAGTGTTGGTTTGTTTGTAGCAATGAGAGGAGTAACCTCAAGCATGTGGCTCTGGAGGATAGAAGTCTGTCCTTCAGCGAAGTTGAGAGTGTAGTCCTCAAGGAATGAAACGCCATGCTCGTTGCCCTGGTTCATAACCCAGATGGTGCGATAGAGGCATGATGTCTTCCAGTCGCCCTCAGCACCGAAGCCGATACCCTCAGCCATGAGGCGCTGTGAAGCGAGACCAGGAATCTGGTCGAAGCCACAGAAGTTAGGATCGTTGATATCAGCATCGCCGAGGTCATCGAAGTTTGTAGTGAATGCTGTAGCACCCTCGTCCTTAAGGACGGCGCGGATAGCGAGCTCTGCCTTTGCAGCATTGCGAACCTTCTCCCAGTAAACCTCCTCACCACTCTCATCAATCTTGATGGTGTATTCCTTCTTGTAGGTCTCTACGAGAGCGTCAACCTCTGCGTCAGTAACCTTCTTGAAGTAATTCATGAGAGAAGAAACAGGATAGTAGTCAACGTGGTATCCGAAACGCTGCTCGAACTCTACGCGGTCACCATCGGTAACAGAAACGTTGTTCATGTTCATACCGAACATAAGACAGCGTGTGTTGTGTGCATCAGCAACACCAGCGCAGACACGTGACCATACACCGATCTGCTTCTGTGCAGCCTCGCTCTTCCAATAGCCTACAACAACCTTGCGTGGTACACGCATACGAGTGCAGATGTGTCCGAACTCGATGTCGCCATGAGCTGACTGGTTGAGGTTCATGAAGTCCATGTCGATCTCGCTCCAAGGAATCTCAGCGTTGAACTGAGTGTGGAAGTGAAGGAGAGGCTTCTGGAGAGCCTGAAGACCCTTGATCCACATCTTTGCAGGCGAGAAGGTGTGCATCCAAGTGATTACACCGACACAGTTAGCACAGCTGTTAGCCTCCTTCATGAGCTGCTCTGCTTCCTCAGAAGACTTTACGGTACCTTTATAAACTATCTTAACAGGAACGTTGCCGCTTGCGTTAATGCCGGCAATCATCTCGTTTGAGTGTACATCAACCTGTCCGAGTATCTGCTTTCCATAGAGAAGCTGTGTACCAGACATCCACCAAATTTCTAGATTTTCAAATGCTTTCATTATTATCGGATTTATAGTTTTTATAAATTGATTTTACTTTATTTCTAATTACACATTAAGCAATCCATCCCCACATTCTACATCCCCCCTCGGGGGGCTTTTTGGGGCTGCTTAATGCTTCTGTCCTTTCTGTCCGTAGTAAGCGTTAGGACCGTGCTTACGGTTGTAGTGCTTCTCGACGAGGAGTGGGTTCATTGTCGTCATTGGGTTTACGCTATATGAGATGAACGCCATCTTAGCGCACTGCTCCATAACCTTTGCGTTGTAAACGGCATTGTCTGGAGACGTACCCCATGAGAATGGACCGTGGTTCTTTACGAGAACAGCAGGAGTGTGGTCAGGGTTGATCTTGCGGATGTTCAAGATTTCGTCAACGATGACGTTACCTGTCTCGAGCTCATACTGGCCCTCAACCTCTTCCTTAGTCATATCGCGTGTGCAAGGGATAGCCTTATAGAAGTAGTCAGCGTGTGTGGTGCCGATGTTAGGGATGTCCTGACCTGCCTGAGCGAAGGCAGTAGCGTATGTAGAGTGGGTGTGAACGACACCCTGGATGTTAGGGAATGCCTTGTAGAGAACAAGGTGTGTAGGAGTGTCGGAAGAAGGGTTGAGGTCACCCTCGACAACCTTTCCTGTCTCCAGGTCAACAACAACCATGTCCTCTGCCTTCATATCGTCGTAGCTTACGCCAGAAGGCTTGATGACAACGAGTCCTTTTTCACGGTCTATACCAGAGACGTTACCCCATGTGAAGATAACGAGTCCCTGCCTTACAAGGTCAAGATTTGCCTTGAAAACTTTCTGTTTGAGTTCTTCTAACATATTAAGCCCCCATCTAACCTCCCCAAGGGAAGGAATCTTTTAATGGATTCCTCGCCTTGAGGGAGCCGCTGTGGGGTAAGCGGGTTTAAGGTTATTCAAAAATATAACATTTCCCATATCATCCCACCCCCTCTACAGGAGGGGGCAGGGGGAGGCTTTTATTACCAAAGAATGGTGTAGAGAATAACAAGGATGAGGATAACGCCGGCAGCACCGAGGTTGAATGCCTTGTCAGTCTTGAAGATAGCGATGTCAACACCGATAGACTTAACGTCCTCAACTGTATCCTTAGCATTGTTGTAGAGGTACAGGTAGATAGAGAACATCATGGCAGCGAGGAAGAAGAATGCCTCGAAGCCAAGATAGTTGCATTCCTGGATGAAGAATGTGAGTGAGCCGAGGATGATGCAAACGACAGCAACGCCGAGTGTGATGTGTGCCCACTTGAAGAGTGTTCGCTTTGTCTTCTCTGGGAGTTCGTCTGCTGGTTTGGTGTCCTTAGACATCAGTGAGATGCCGAAGAAGAGGACAACGAGGCAGATGAATACGTAGCCCATGCGGAGGAGGAATGGTACCTCAGGGAGCATGAACTTGAAGAGGATAGAGAATGCGAATGTACCGATAGCAGCAACAACGGCAGCTGTAGAGCTTGCACGCTTCCAGAGGAGGCCGAGACCGAAGATCACTACGATACCTGGATATACGAAGCCAGAGTACTCCTGGATAACCTGGAATGCCTGGTCAGCACCACCCATGATAGGATATACAGCAATGAGGGCCATGATGAGTGCGCAGACAGATGTCAGACGACCTACGGTAACGAGCTTTCTCTCTGATGCTGCCTTGTCAATGTAGTGCTTGTAGATATCCATTGTGAAGATAGTAGAAGTACTGTTGAACATTGAAGCGAGAGAAGAGATAACGGCAGCAGCGAGTGCAGCGAATGAGAGACCCTTCACGAATACTGGTGTGAAGTTACGGATGAGGTATGGGTAAGCATCGTCAGAACGCTCGATCGAACCAGCGAGGTTAGGTAGCAGGTCGATAACTGCCTGACCATTGTAGTGACCATTCATGATGTAGAATGCGCAAACGCCTGGGATACAAACAATGAATGGGATGAGAATCTTAAGGAATGCAGCGAAGATCATACCCTTCTTTGCCTCTGCGAGAGACTTAGCAGCAAGACCCTTCTGGATGATGTACTGGTTGAAGCCCCAGTAGCCGAGGTTGGTGAGCCAGAGAGCACCTACTATAACAACGATACCTGGAATGTCGAAGTATGGGTCTTCGGTGATGTTTGCAATCTCAGGGTTACGTGTTACAACGAGGTTGAAGTGCTTGTCGCCGGCGATGCTGCCGAGGTGTGAGTAGATTTCAGAGAATGCTCCGAATGCGCCACCGTCGATGTTGAGTTCTGAACCTATAACGTTGAGGGCTGCGTATGCAGTGATGAGACCACCGCCAACGAGGAATGTAACCTGCATTACGTCTGTCCATGCAACGGAAGCAAGACCACCATAGATAGAATAGATACCAGCAACGAGGAAGAGGATGAGGATGATGGTCATACGAACCATGTCAACCTCCATGCCGCCGAGGTTCATATAGATGTCTGTTGGGAGACCGAGGATCTGCTGGATAGCAAGAGCACCGAGCCATGCTACAGATGTAAGGTTGATGAATACATAGAGGAAGAGCCAGAAGATAGAGAAGCTCAGACCTACACCGTCGTTATAACGGTCGCGGAGGAACTGAGGAATGGTGAACACCTTCTTCTCGATCATCAGTGGAAGGAGGAACTTACCTACTACGAGGAGCGTAGCAGCTGCCATCAGCTCGTATGCTGCCATTGCGATACCTGAGTTGAATGCAGAACCGGACATACCGATAAACTGCTCTGCGGAGATGTTCGCAGCAATGAGCGAAGCACCTACTGCCCACCATGTCAGGGTGTTACCAGCGAGGAAGTAGTCGGTAGAAGACTTCTCCTCACCCTTCTTTCCACGGCTGAGGAAGATACCAAGGCTTACGAGAATGACGATGTAAGCCACGAAAACGAGATAATCAATAGTTTCAAAACCGTTGTTCGATAACGCTTGAAGGATTTTATCCATGTTTGTTTAAGTTATGATTTGGTTAATAATTTTAATATAATGTACGCACGTGTGCATATATATTAAGGTGTAGGCGATGGCACGTCACGCACCATCCCCTACCCTGTCGTGTGTCTATTTTACAGAGAACTTGTAAGCAGCGTGGCTGTAGTACTTCTCACCTGGCTTGAGGGTTGGCTGAACCCAGTCCTTGTTGTTTGGTGAGTTAGGGTACTTCTGGCTCTCCAGACATACGCTGACATACTGTGGGTACTTGCCACCCTTGTGAGCGATAGAAGGCTCCTTGCCGATGCCCTGGAAGTTAGCGGTGTAGCACTGTACGCCAGGCTCGTTGGTGAACATCTCCATGAAGATGCCTGTCTTTGGAGAGTAGAGACTTGCGCAAACCTGTGTGTCGTCGCCCTTGCCGTCCTTATAGGTATTCAGACAGAAGTTATGGTCGATACCGCCGTTAGCGTTCTTGATCTGATCGAAGTCTGCACCGATAGCCTCGCTGATAGCGTGAGGTGTGGTAAAGTCGAATGGAGTGTCCTTAACAGGCTTTATCTCACCCGTTGGGATGTAGATCCTGTCTGAAGGAGTGAAGTTGTCGGCGTTGAGGTAGAGAATCATGTCAGTACCAACAGCGTTGAAGTCACCGTTGAGGTTGTAGTAGTTGTGGTTGGTCTGGTTGATGATGGTCTCCTTGTCGGTAGTAGCCTCCCAGGTCATGTCGAGAGTGTTGTCTGCCGTAACCTTGTATGTTGTAGTAGCAGTAACGGTTCCAGGGAATCCGTTCTCGCCGTCCTGAGCCACGATAGTGAGCTTGAGGATGGAGTCGCCAATCTGCTCTGCATCATATACCTTATTCATCCAGCCCGTTGTACCGCCGCCGTGGAGGCAGTTGGTGCCGTCGTTCTGCTTGAGCTGGTACTCCTGATCGCCGAGCTTGAACTTACCCATCGCGATACGGTTGGCATAGCGACCTACGCTTGAGCCGTAGTCACTTGGAGAGTTGAGCGTGTCAGCATACTGGTGGATGTTGTCGAAGCCGAGTACTACGTCTGTTGGCTTGCCGTCCTTGTCTGGCACAACGAGCGAGACAACGCGACCGCCATAGTTAGTGATACATACTTCCATGCCGTTAGCATTTTTCAGAGTGTAGAGCTTCACCTGCTTGTCAGCAATGATAGTGTCAAATGCTGCTGGGTTAAGACCTGACTTGAGGCCCTCTGCCTCCGGTGCGGACGTATTACATGCAGTGAGCGCACATGCAGCTACTGCAACACATCCAAAGATAGATTTCAGATTAATCATTGACTTTTATGTTTATAAATTGGTTAGTTCTGATTTTGAGTGTAAAGGTACTAATTTTTTATTAAACGGCAAACTTTTTCTTAAAGTTTTTCCATTTGGATGGTATTTTTTTAGGTTTTTGGCACAAAAAAGAAAACTACAACAAAAAATTGCAATCTTTACTTTACATTTTTACCTATTGTTAATTTATCTTTCATTTGTTAATTTCAGATGCTTCTTTTGGTCAGCTCCACTTGATGAAATAGAGATGAGCAAGACATTATTTCATGGTCAATATCTCCTTAAAACGGCGTTTTTCGCTCCTTCGGGTGTAATCACTATGCAATTACAATGTGATCAGATAGCTTTTACATCGTGATTAGATAGCTTTTACAAGGTAATTAGATAGCTTTCACATGCTGTTTTCAGTGTTTTTCAGGCACAAAATCAGGCTTTCGGAGAGGTCAAAATTTATATCCCGTTAATTATCAATTAGATATAATTTTGCGTAGATTTCGCTGTACGAGTACAGTTTTTCGGTTCATTGTTTTCATCGCAAGGAAAGTGTTAACGTAAAAACGCAAAAAGTGCCTCAGATGTTAAAATTTTAACAAATGAGGCACTTTGCAGTATAAAACCGGTTACTTTTCAACTACATTGCTGGTATTCTTCTGTACGAAGCGCTCACCCTTGCTGTTTTCGATCTTTACGTTCTCGAAGAGGATGTCCTTAGCGTAGTTCAGCTCTGCGCCCTTATCGCATACGAAGAGCGAATTTTTCATCTGAAGGTTCGTCAGAGGCATCTCTGGCAGGCCGTTGAAATAGATGGCACGCTTTGCGCCCTGGCATACGATATTCGAGATGTAGAGGTTTCTGAAGCATGGTGTCTCCTCGGTTACTGGCGGTACGGCATCAGAGGCAGAGGTATCCTTGTCTGCCTTGCCTGCAACAGGCTTGTTGGCGTAGTAGAGGTCGAAGGTGAAGGCGTCGCCGGAGATTGCCACCATATTTATATTGTTGACCCAGATGTTCTCGACAACACCGCCTCGACCGCGTGTTGACTTGAGGCGGAGACCCGTATCCGTGCCGTTGAAGAGGCAGTTGTTAACGTAGATGTTACGTGCGCCGCTGGACATCTCGGAGCCGATGACGAAGCCGCCATGGCCGTGGAGTACGGTACAGCCCTCGATGATGACATTCTCGCATGGCATCTTCCAATCTCTGCCCTCCTTGTCCTTGCCGCTCTTGATGCAGATGGCATCGTCGCCAACGTCGAAGGTGGAGTTCTTGATGATTGCCCTGTTGCACGATTCGAGGTCAAGACCGTCGCCATTCTGTGCGTACCAAGGGTTTCTTATCGTTACACCATCGATGGTAACGTCCTCACACATAAGCGGATGGGTATTCCATGCAGGTGAGTTCGAGAGGGTAACGCCCTGCAAGAGCACCTTCTTGCACTTGGTGAACTCAAGCAATACGGGACGTTTGAACACCCTACGTGTATCTGGCTTGCCTTCAACACCTTTCAGCTCATCGTTCTTTGCGTCAGGGTACCAGACGTTCTTCTCTACTATGCCGGCTCCGCTTGTCAGTTCCTTCCACTGAGAGTCGGTGAACTTACCCTTCTTGGAAGGGCGCCATGCCTGTCCCTGACCGTCGAAAGCACCCTCGCCGGTGATGGCTACGTCGTGCTTCTCGTATGCCCACAGAGGGGCCATCTTCTTCGTTGCCTTGTTGCCTTCATAGATGGTGTTAACGTCAGGATAGGCGTCGAAGTCGGTGGTGAAGAGGATTAGGGCACCACGCTCTACGTGGAGCTCGGTGTTGTTCTCGAACTGTATAGGGCCCGTAAGCCATATTCCGGCTGGCACGATGAGCTTTCCGCCACCCTTGGAGGCAAGCTGTTTCATGGCTTTGGAGAACGCCTCGGTATTTAATGTCTTACCTGTACCATCGGCCTTAAAGTCCTTAATGTTAACGGAATAAGACGGAATGGTTGGCGTTGCCACCTTAGGCATCTTGAAAGGAATGGCGTCTGCCGCCTTTACTGCAGTGAAAAGGCTCACGAAGAGCATCGTCAGCAGCGCATTACAAATGGTTCTTTTGTTCATAATGGATTCTGGTTATTTTGAGTTAGTAACTTTTCTAATTTTCTGCAAAGATACGAAAAAAGTTTGAATAAAACGCATTTCAGTGCTAATTTTATTAAAAATGTACGCATACTATTGTAATATTGAAGAAAATTTACTACCTTTGTAGTCGTTTTCAAAAATCAGAATTACCCCTTATGGCAAAAAAGAAACAGAATAAATCGAAAAAGGACGTATCGTACAAGGAGGCTATCGGCCTCTCCAACATGTTCCACAACGACACTACGAACTTCACCGTAGGCATTTCGTCGCTGGTCGTTTCTATTTTCATTATAATATGCTTCGTCTCGTACTTCACCACGGCGGCGTCTGACCAGAGCCTCGTGACGCACCCGATGGCGGGCGATCTGGCGAACACCGGGCGAGAGTTTGGCAATGCCTGCGGATCGTTCGGAGCGTACATCTCGTACTTCTTCATTGCGGTGTGCTTCGGCATTCCGGCGTTCATCATCCCGTTCTTCCTGCTCGTATGCTCGCTCTGTCTGATGGGTGTGTATAAGCTGAACCTCTGGAAGTGGTTCTTCTCGCTCATGATAGTGATGATATGGAGCAGCGTGGCATGCGCGAAGTTCGTCAATCCTATGCTCTCCGAAAACGTGTTCAACGCGGGCGGTGGGCACGGTGAGTACATCTGCCAGTACCTTGAGAATATTGTTGGTACTCCGGGACTTACGGCAATTCTATCGCTGACGGCGATATTCTTCCTCACGTTCATTTCTTCTGAGACGATAACGATAATCCGCAAGATGCTGAACCCTGTGAAATTCATCACAGACAAGGTGAAGTTCGACTTCACGAACGTCAATGACAAGGGCGAGATCGTGGTGGTTGAGCCGGAGGTGGAGCAGCCTGATAATCAGCATGTTCATAACGATCCGGAGACGCAGACGGTGGAGTTCGACGTCAATAACGACACGGCCGTAGTGAAGGATGAGGGCTATAAGGTCCAGCCTGCTCCGCAGCAGGAGCCTAACGGCGAGGCGGAGTTCGAGATAGCGGAGGCGGTTCACGAGGAGACGGCTGACGGACAGGTGATGGTGGGCGACAAGATGCTGTCGCCATACGACCCGAAGGCTTCGCTCTCACGATACCAGTACCCTACCCTCGACTTGCTGAAGAAGTACGATACGGACGGCCGTTCGTCTATTGATATGGACGAACAGAAGGCTAACAGAGACCGCATCGTGCAGGTGCTCGCTAACTTCGGCGTTGTCGTTGACAGCATCAAGGCTACCGTGGGTCCTACGATTACGCTCTACGAGATAACACTTGCTCCGGGCATCAAGATTTCAAAGGTGCGCTCTTTGGAGGATGACATCGCGCTTTCTTTGGCTGCACTCGGCATACGTATCATCGCACCGATACCTGGAAAGGGTACCATCGGTATCGAGGTGCCTAACGCTAACCCGCAGGTTGTCAGCATGGAGTCTATCCTTAATTCAAGGAAGTTCATGGAGTCAAAGATGGCTCTGCCGCTTGCTCTCGGCAAGACAATCAGCAATGAGATATTCATGGTCGATCTGGCGAAGATTCCTCACCTACTCGTGGCGGGTGCTACGGGTCAGGGTAAGTCGGTTGGTCTTAACGCCATCATAACATCTCTCCTATACAAGAAGCATCCGGCAGAGCTTAAGTTCGTACTCGTTGACCCGAAGATGGTTGAGTTCTCTATCTATAAGCCACTGCTCAACCACTTCCTTGCGCAGATTCCACCGGAGAGCGATGCCGACGAACCTATCATCACCGACGTGACGAAGGTGGTCAAGACTCTCAACTCCGTATGCCAGGAGATGGACGATCGCTATAACCTCCTGAAGTTCGCCAACGTACGTAAGCTGGAGGAATACAACGAGAAGTTCGTCAACCGCCAGCTGAACCCGGAGAACGGACACCGCTACCTGCCTTACATCGTCGTCATCATCGATGAGTATGGCGACCTTATCATGACAGCAGGCAAGGAGATAGAGCTGCCTATAGCACGTATCGCACAGAAGGCTCGTGCCGTAGGCATCCACATGATTATCGCCACACAGCGACCTACGGTGAACATCATCACGGGTACTATCAAGGCGAACTTCCCTGGTCGTATGGCGTTCAAGGTGATGTCGCAGATTGACTCTAAGACAATCCTCGACAGCTCAGGCGCAAACCAGCTCATCGGACGTGGTGACATGCTCATTCTTGATAAAGGTACGCCCGTGCGCGTACAGTGTGCTTTCGTCGATACTCCTGAGGTTATCGCCATCAACGAGTTCATTGCGAAGCAGCGCGGATACGACGGGCCGTTCGAACTCCCTGAGCCAATGACTGCCGACGAGGGCGGATCAACGAACAGCGAGGACCTTGCAAACCTCGACCAGCTCTTCGGTGAGGCTGCCAGGGTTATCGTAGCATCGCAGCAGGGTTCTACTTCCCTCATACAGCGAAAGTTCTCCATCGGCTACAACCGCGCCGGACGACTCATGGATCAGCTCGAAAAAGCTGGCGTCGTTGGTGCTGCACACGGCTCAAAGCCTCGCGAGGTACTCATCCAGGACGAGAACACCCTACAGTCACTCCTCAACACCCTAGGCGCAAATTAAAATTCGTCCATACCCCCCCACGGTGCTTCCGCAGGCCCCGCTAACCCAAGAGCCATGTTCCCTGCGGTGCTTCCGCAGGGCTCCCCAATAAAAAAAAAAGAAAATTATGAAAAAGATCATCACCCTGTTCATTGCCCTCCTGACGGCAATAACAATAAGCGCAGCAGGCAACACCTCTGCCCAGGCAAAGAAAATCCTCGACAAGGCAGCCGCTAAGGTAAACCTCAAAAGCGGCGCATCAGCAAACTTCACCATCTCCGGTGGCAGGCTCGGAGGGCACTCCGGCTCCATTGCCATCAAGGGAAAAAAGTTCAACGCACGCACCGACAAGGCAATCATCTGGTACGACGGCAAGACGCAGTGGCTCCTTAACACCAAGTCTGACGAGGTCAACGTATCGAACCCATCGCCTGCAGTACAGCAGAGCATGAACCCCTACACCTTCCTGAACCTCTACAAGCAGGGTTACACCCTCTCGTACACCAACGCCGCCAGCGGTTATCAGGTGCACCTCGTTGGCAAGGGAAAATCCATCAGCGAGCTATACATCCTCATCGACAAGTCATACACCATAAAGCAGGTGAAGATGCAGCAGAAGGGACAGTGGATAACCATCAACATCTCGAACTTCAAGGCCGCAAAACTCTCTGACGCAACATTCACCTTCAACCGAAAGGACTACCCTAAGGCGGAGGTTATTGACCTGAGGTAATAGCCCCTACCCGGCCTCCCCGGGGGGAGGAGTGTTTTAATACCTCTTTTAATCAGAAAAATCAACCTAAATACTTTCGCCCTCAATCGTAATAAAAAAAAGCCTCCCCGAGGGGAGGTTTGGTGGGGACTTTCCTATGCAACCATTCAAGATTCACATATTAGGCTGTGGCAGCGCATTGCCAACGAAGCATCATAACCCCTCATCGCAGATTGTTGAGATAAGGGGAAAGCTCTTCATGGTCGATTGCGGCGAAGGAACGCAGACACAGGTGCGACGTTCGAAGATGAACTTCACCAAGCTCTATGCCATTTTCATCAGCCACATACACGGAGACCACGTACTCGGACTGGTCGGAATGCTGAGCACCTTCGGACTTCAGGGGCGCACTGCACCACTCCATGTCTATGCACCTGAGGCTTACGAGACGCTCTTCAAGATGGAGATGCAGATGTTCTGCTCCACACTCGACTACGACATCATTTTCCATCCCGTTGATACCACGAAGCGACAGGTCATCTATGAGGACCGCACACTCACCGTAGAGACGTTGCCGCTACATCATCGCACGCCGTGCGCCGGATTCCTTTTCGCAGAGAAAGAGGGCAAGCGACACATCAATCCGGAGAAGGTGCAGTTCTATGGAGTACCCGTATCGCAGATGGACAACCTGCGTGCAGGACTTGACTGGACGTCACCAGAGGGCGAGATCATACCGAACAGCGTACTCACGACACCTGCCGACCCCGTCCGCTCATATGCCTATTGCTCTGACACACGCTATCTCCCATCATTGGCATCACAGATCCAGGGTGTCACGATGCTCTATCACGAGGCGACATACTGCGAGGACATGAAGGACAAGGCAGAGAAATACCTGCACTCCACCGCCCATGAGGCTGCCCTAACAGCCCGCGATGCCAAAGCGCAGAAGCTCCTCATCGGACATTTCAGCCAGCGCTATCTGGACGAAACGCCCCTACTGAACGAGGCGCAGGCAGTCTTCCCCAACACCCAGTTAGCCAACGAAGGCGTCGTCTTCAACGTCTAAGTTCCCTCCAGCCAAGTCAGCGGCGGTGTTTCCGCCGCCATCCCTTCCTAACACGCCCATGAACATAGAAAAGATAAAAGCCAAAATCAACGAGAGCGATGCTTTCGAGAACCTCATAGGAATGGAGTTTTTCTCCACTCCCGACCCCGACACCTGCATGGCGAAGATGCATGTCGATAAGCGTAACATGCAACCCTTCGGTTATCTAAGCGGAGGAGCCATCCTCGCATTAGCCGAAACCCTCGCAGGCGTCGGATCATCATCACTATGCCCCGGCGCCATTGTCGTGGGCATGAACGTACAGGCGAACCATGTACACTCCGCAAAGGAGGGCGACACCATCACCGCCATCGGCACCATAATACACCAGGGGCGCCAGACACACGTTTGGAACATCACCGTAACGAACGAGGCCAGTCAGCTCGTCAGTTCCATCTCCGTAACAAACTTCGTCAAGTCCTAATAGTTCAACTATAGCATGTGCCCAAATTACTGTTGAAACCAACAACAAAACAACCAACAACAAAACAACAAAACAACAAAAATGACCATTGCATGCTACCGACTTCCATACTCTGACCACTACACGAAGATAGAGTCAGAACGCTCACCGCTTATCCTCAGCAGCATAAAGGAGATAGGCGGCCAGCAAGGCTATGTCGTAGCACCATTCCACAATGGTCCCATCATCCTCATCCACCCCGACACCATCACCACCCACACAATATCCGGCTTAGTTCCACACGGTGCTTTCGTGTGGCAACCCACCTCTCTCTTGCCCCCGCTCAGCGGCTTCAGCCGATGCTTTTACCAAGCGGAGCGACTGAAAGAACACTACGAGGCAGCCTTCGCCGCCTTCCACGATGCCGTAACATCCGGCACGTTCCGCAAGCTCGTCCTTGCACGAACGGCTGAAGTACCATGTGAAAAAGACCCCATGACTCTCTTCGAGCGTGCATGCCAGATGTACCCACGCCTCATGATACAGCTTTTCTCAACGGAAGAGACAGGTACATGGCTCATCGCATCACCCGAGATACTCCTCGAAGGGCAGGGCGACACGATGCATACCGTAGCCCTCGCCGGCACTATGCCATACACAGAAGGCTACCTCGAATGGTCTGAGAAGAATAAGAAGGAGCAGCACGTTGTGGAGGAATACATCCTCAACACTCTCTCTGCCTTCAGCAACGACATCGTGAAGGACGGTCCCGTGACGATGCGTGCAGGCGACCTTGCGCACCTCCGCACCGACTTCCGTTTCCATATCAGCAAGGGAAACACACTCGGGCAAATCCTTGCCAGCCTCCACCCTACCCCTGCCGTCTGCGGTCTCCCGAAGGAAGCCGCCAAGCAGTTCATCCTCGACCACGAAGGCATCTGCCGCGAATACTACAGCGGCTTCGCAGGCCCTGTCAACATCAACGACGAGACACACCTCTACGTCTCCCTCCGTTGCGCGAAGTTGTCTGAAAAAGCAGAACTCTTCGCCGGCGGTGGTATAATGCCCGACAGCCAATGCCTCAGCGAATGGCAGGAGACAGAGAACAAGATGAAGACCATCGCCAATGTCCTATAGCCTCGCCTTATAATATAATAAGGTATAGCAAAAAGCAAGAAGCGGTTGCTATAATATAAAATAAGGTATAGACACGCCCATGTACTCGAACAAAGACAACATAAATATCCTCACCTCATTGCTCGTCAGCTACGGCATAACGCATGTCGTGGTATGCCCTGGCAGTCGCAATGCTCCACTCGTGCATAACTTCAGCGAGCATCCCGGCATCGTCTGCCATCCCGTCACCGACGAGCGTTCCGCAGGATTCATAGCCCTCGGACTCCGACTGCAATTAAAAGAACAGGTGGCTGTCTGCGTGACAAGCGGTTCGGCACTCCTCAACCTCCTTCCGGCTGCTGCCGAAGCATCGTACCAGCATCAGGGTATCATCATCATCTCCGCTGACCGTCCGCAGGCGTGGATAGACCAGCTCGACGGACAGACGATACCACAACCCGATGCCCTCGGACGTTTCGTAAAGAAGAGCGTCAACCTTCCGGAGCCACACGACATGACGGACGTATGGCATTGCCGACGACTAGTCTGCGAGACACTGATGGAGAACATGGTGGCGCCATACCCTTCGGTACACATCAACGTGCCTATCACCGAACCACTCTTCGACTTCTCGAAGGAAACGCTGCCGGAGCTCTCTGGCATAATACCATGCAGATGGAGCGACGAATCAGAGAAAGAGTATATTCTCAACCTAGTAAAGAAGGCGGAACGCCCGATGATTGTCATCGGACAACTCCCTGACGATGGCGTCACAAGCTGGAATATCCATAAGCTGAGGGAGAGCATGGTGGTGCTTTGCGAGCAACTATCATTCATCGAACACACGTTTACCGACCAGATGATCTACGCCTTGCCAGAAGGGAACGAGAAGGAAGAATACCAGCCTGACCTTGTGATGTTCCTTGGAGGACACACCGTAAGCAAGCGGCTAAGGCTCTTCCTGCGTGGCCTGCCTGAAACGACGGAGGTGCTGATGGTCAGCGAAGACCGCCAGCTTCACGATATCTCGCAGCATGCCACATGCCTTATTGCTGGCGAAGCGTCAACCGTCCTCGAAGACCTGTCCAGACAGTTCAAGAAGAAGTTACCGCATCAGTCTGACTTCTATCATACGTGGCAAGCGCTGGAAGAAGAGATTCGCACGAAGCACGAGGCATTCCAGCCAGAGTATTCGCAGATGCTTGCAGCGAAAATCTTTGAGGCATACGCTGACAGCAGCAACAACGTAGCTGATTCGTTCTATTATGCCAACAGCATGTCGGTGCGCCTTGCTGCCCTCTATGCCAACCACTACTGCTACTGCAACCGTGGCATCAACGGCATAGAAGGTTCACTCAGCGTTGCTGCCGGAGCAGCATTAGCAAAAGCCACTTGCCTAAATAATGCACTAACGCCCAACATCTCTCCCCTCAATACTACGGACGATAACATAACGCCCAAATACTCTCCCCTCGGGGAGCCGGAGGGGGCTGAGGGGGCTATCTATTGCGTCATCGGCGACCTCTCGTTCTTCTATGACGAGAACGCCCTTTGGCAGCAGCAACTCGGCGGCAACTTCCGCATCCTACTGCTCAACAACAGCCAGGGTGGCATCTTCCGTAACCTCAAAGGCCTGGAGCAGTCGCCCGTCCGCGATGCATTCATCTCCGCACGTCACACGGCTTCGGCAGAGGGCATCTGCAGGCAGTTCAACGTAACATACCTCAAGGCTACCGACGAGGAGTCGCTGAGGAGTGGCATCATACAACTGACGAGCATGCCATCCGCACGACCTGTACTCCTCGAAGTCCTCACCGACGTGAATATCGACGAAGAACAGTTCAAGAAATACTACCAACAATTCAGAACCTCAAAATAAACATCTTACCGTCCACATTCTACGGTAATCAAATAAAATAAAATCATGGCAAACTGGAAGACAATGAAGGAGTTTAAGGAAATCCTTCTCGAAGAATACAACGGCATAGCAAAGATCTCCATCAACCGTCCTCGCTATCGCAATGCGTTCACCCCAACAACGACGGCAGAACTCTCTGAGGCCTTCTCCATAGTACGTGAGGCTCAGCAGATTAGGGTTGTGCTGCTGACAGGTGCCGAGACACCTCGCAAGCCAGGGCAGACAGACGAGGAATGGCTCCGCACACAGGCATTCTGCTCCGGTGGCGACATGAACGTCAAGGGTCGTGGCGGCTACATCGACGAGACAGGCACACCACGCCTCTCCGTCCTCGACGTACAGATGCAGATACGCCGTCTGCCGAAGCCTGTCATTGCTATGGTCAACGGCTTCGCCATCGGTGGTGGTCACGTCCTTCACCTCGTCTGCGACCTCACCATAGCTTCCGAGAACGCACGCTTCGGACAGACGGGTCCTAAGGTGGGCTCCTTCGATGCCGGCTTCGGTTCAAGCTATATGGCACGCATCGTAGGTCAGAAGAAGGCTCGCGAGATATGGTTCATGTGCCGTCAGTACACAGCAGCAGAGGCAGAGCAGATGGGCATGGTCAACAAGGTGGTGCCTTTCGACAAGCTCGAAGACGAGTGCATAGCATGGGCGGAGCACATGATGGAGCTGTCGCCTATCGCACTCCGCATGATAAAGAAAGGCCTCAACGCAGAACTCGACGGACAGGCTGGCATTCAGGACTTTGCCGGAGATATGACAGCCCTCTACTATATGCTCGACGAGGCACAGGAGGGTGGCAGGGCATTCCTCGAAAAGCGTAAACCAGACTGGGGCAAGTTCCCAATGATTCCATAGCCCCGCCTAAATCCCCCCGAGGGGGGACTTTCTTTAGTTACTTTTTTGCATTAGTATTCTTGTTTTTATGAATAATACATATCAGAAAACACCTCCCCTCGGGGAGGTTAGGAGGGGGCTCAGCATTTCCCTTTCACATAAACAGCTGCACTTCAAGAAGCCGGCGCGCACCTCCCGTGGCGAATACAACGTCCACGATATGATCGTCATCACCATGATGGACGAGAAAGGAACGCGCATAGGACTTGGCGAGTGCGCACCACTCCCCGACCTCTCCTCCGACCGTGATGCATACATCCAGATGTCGCAGGTGGCAGACCTCATCAACAAAGCCCTCAAGAGCGACGACTACGCGGAGTTCCTGCGTCCATATCCAGCACTGCTCTTCGCCCTCGAATCCGCCATGTACGACTACCAGCAGAACCCTCTGCTCTATCAGACGCCATTCGCACAGAGCAAGGTGGGCATACCTATGAACGGCCTCGTCTGGATGTCCGACTACGACGATATGCTCCAGCAGGTCAAGCAGAAGATCCTGCAGGGCTTCCGTTGCATAAAGCTGAAGATCGGGGCTATCTCGTGGGACGAAGAGATACGCCTCATAGAGAAGATACGCTCCCGCTACGGCAAGGATGCCATAGAGCTGCGCGTCGATGCCAACGGCGCCTTCTCACCAGACGAGGTGATGACGAAGCTCCAGCAGCTCGCGCAATACGACATCCACTCCATCGAACAACCTATCAAGGCGGTATGGCAGGAGGGCGGTCCATCATCGTGGAAGGTGATGGCAGACCTATGCCGTGAGACACCCCTCCCGATAGCCCTTGACGAAGAGCTCATCGGTCTCTGCCAGCTTCAGGAGAAGCAGCTGATGCTCAACACCATAAAGCCGCAGTATATCGTAGTGAAGCCAACGCTGCACGGTGGCATGACAGGCTCTATAGAGTGGATCAACGAGGCACACAAACTCGGCATCAACTCATGGATTACCAGTGCGTTGGAGAGCAACATCGGACTCCGCAACGTAGCCCTCCTTGCTGCTGCCGTCTATGGTTCCGACATACGCTTCCCACAAGGACTCGGCACCGGACTCCTCTATACCGACAACATCGAGATGGACATGGAGATCCGCAGCAACAAGCTGTGGCGATGCGAAGTGGATGAATAGCCCCACACTAAAAACGTAATTCAAATACTTCACTCTTCACCCTTCACTCTTCACTATTCACTCATCACCCTTCACTCTTCACTATTCACTCATCACCCTTCACTATTCACTATTCACTCATCACCCTTCACTCTTCACTTTCTTGACCCTTTCCGCCTTCCTCGCTGAGTGGAATAACACAGCACCCACCATACTAGTACACACCAGTGGCAGCACGGGTGCACCGAAGCCTATGCTCGTAGAGAAGCGGCGCATGCTCAACTCCGCACGCATCACATGCGACTTCCTCGGCTTGAATCCTGGCGACACCGCATTGCTGTGCCTACCCCTCGACTATATCGCAGGCAAGATGGTCGTAGTCAGGAGCATAGAGCGAAGCCTCAACCTCGTAGAAGTAAAACCCTCCAACCATCCCCTTGCCCTCACCGGCAACAAAGAGACCGACGATGTCCTTGAACGTGGCGTTACCTTTGCCGCAATGATTCCCTCGCAGGTCTTCTCCACCCTTCAGGTATCCGAAGAGCGCGACCGCCTCCTTAGAATAAAGTGCCTCATCATCGGCGGCGGTGCCATAACGCCGGAACTCCAGCAAGCTCTCAACGAACTCACCTGTTATACCTCTTCACGCCATCGTACTACGTCTTCGGCGCAGCCAGCCCACTCTCCTCAAGGGGGCGGGGGTGGGGCTATCTTCTCCACCTACGGCATGACGGAGACGCTATCCCACATCGCCCTCCGCCCACTCAACGGAGAAGCCGCAACAGACTGGTACACAGCCTTCGACAGCGTCACCGTAACCCTTGACACCGACGGCTGCCTCACCATCGATGCACCACTCGTCCACGACGGCATACTACACACTAACGACATCGCGGAACTGCACCCCGACGGTCGCCGTTTCCGTATCATCGGCAGAAAAGACAACGTCATCTGCTGCGGAGGCATCAAGCTACAGATAGAGAAGATAGAAGACGCCCTCCGACCATACATCCCCCACACTTTCTGCATCACCAAGCGCCCCGACGAGAAATTCGGGGAAGTGCCCGTCATGCTCATCGCAGCCCCAACAACCAACAACCAACAACCAACAACCAACAACCAACAACCAACCGAAGACATCACCTCCGCCATCAACGAGCATCTTGACCGCTATGCCCGTCCAAAGGCTATCATCTATGTAGAAGACATACCCCTCACCGAGACAGGCAAGATCTCGCGTAAGGCAGCAGCCATCCTCGCCACCACCTAACCAAACAACTAAACCACTAACAACCAAACAACTAAACCACTAAACCACCAAACAACTTTTCTTCCAGAAAAAAGTCCTTTATTCTTGCGATTGCGCAATTTTTTGCACCTTTTCTATAACATTTTTCTCGAAAAACACCACTTTTTCAAAAAAAAACAGTAATTTTGCAATGCAAAAATAACTACACCTATTTTATAAATAGGCGACAAAAATCAAGAAGTGCAAGAAACATTACGGTAAAAAGATAAACATTACAATGAAGAAAATTATTCTGCCAGCAATCCTCACCGCAGCCCTCCTCGCTACGTCATGCACGAAAGACGAACTGCAGAATACGGAGTGCGACATAAGAAAAGCAGTCATCCATCTGCCACGTCCACAGGACTATTTCGTGAACCTCGCCGACACCACTGCCCTCGTCCACCAGTCTTTCAGCTCCTGTGAGATCGTCTTTAAGGGCATCAACGTCAACGCCAACCTCAACGGCGTGACACCTACCTTCACCATCTCCACCGGCGCAGTGCTCTTCCCTCAGCAGGGAACACGCCGCGACTTCTCCAATGCGCAGAAGCAGCCGTACTACGTCATCGCAGAGGACACGAAGGGCCGCTATCCCCTCCCCGACTACAACGACAAGCAGGCCATGGCTGCCTTTCAGCAGACCCTCGACCAGGCAATCCTCCGTGGCGAGCACATACGCCGCTATGAGGTACAGTTCATCTCCTCATGCGTAGAGATGGCAGACGTTGTGGAGTATAACTTCAACACCTACTACCTCGAAGAGCCTAAGCACCGCTTCTATCAGTGGAGCGACCTCTTCGAAGGCAAGCAGCGCGCCATACCTAACTGGGCCACAGCCAACGAAGGCTTCTGTACCGCACGCAGCTCAGCACTGCCGGAGGAATACCCTACCGTACCTGTCTCCAACGGAGGCATCGACGGCGGATCGTACGTACGCCTCACCACATGCAACACCGGTTCCCTCGGTGAGATGACCGGCAAGCCACTCGCTGCAGGCAACCTCTTCCTCGGAACCTTCGACTTCTCAAAGGCACTCACCGTAACACTCGAAGCAACACGCTTCGGAGAGAACAGCATCCTCGGACGCAAGCCAAAGACCTTCTCCGGATACTACAGATACACCCCGGGAACACTCTTCACCGACGTCCACGGCAACCCCTTAGCAAAGGAAGACCGCCCTGCCATCTACTGCGTCGTATATATCAACAAGGACACCGATGGCAAGCCATACGTCCTCAACGGAGAGACCATCGACCAGCCTAACAACCCTTACATCGTAGGACGCGCCGAGATAACACAGTGGCAGATCAACACCACGCAGTGGGTACCTTTCGAACTCGGCTTCGAGTGGTATCAGCAGATCAAACCCGACCTCCTCGCAGCCCACGGCTACAACTTCGCCATCGTATGCTCATCAAGCAAGGACGGCGCAACATACTCCGGAGCCGTCGGCAGCACACTCCTCGTCGACAACCTCAAGATAATAATGGAGAAATAGCAGAAAAGAAAAACGATGAAGACAATACATCATACCATCAAGACCGCCGTCACAGCACTCATCCTCACGCTCTGCGGCACCACAGCCATCGCACAGGTCGATGGTGTCAAGCCATCAGAGAAAGAGAAAGAGGACATCATCGCAGGAGTCGATATGAGCCACTGGAACTTCGACATACGAGCAGGCTATAGCATCGGAGGCACCGTACCCTTCGACATGCCCGCAGAGATACGACACATCAACTCCTTCTCACCAAAATTCAACTACCGTTTTGGACTGGATATCGAATACCGATTCAATGAGAACTGGGGACTCCTCAGCGGACTGTACTTCGAGCGAAAAGGCTTCAAGGGAGACATGACAGCAAAGCAGTATGACATCACCATACGCCAGGGAGGCGAAGAAATCTCAGGACCATTCACCGGAAACGTCGTAGCCAATATCATACAGACAGGACTAACACTACCCATCCAGGCATCATGGTATATCAACCGAAAACTGAAGATACGCTACGGACTATATTTCAGCCTTATCACTGACCGTGACTTCTATGGTTATGCATACGGAGAACCCGACGGCAACGGAAACTACACAGCATATCTCAGACAAGGCAACTCGCAGGGAGCACTCGTATATATCGGTAACGACGACAACAGCCGGGGAACATTCGAGGGAGACACCTACAAGGAATACATGCGACGATTCCAACTCGGAGCAGACATCGGAGCAGACTGGTTCTTCTCAAGACACTGGGGCATCTTCGCTGACATATCACTAGGACTCAACAGCGCCTTCAACGACAAACCCGGAAACCCCGTCAACATGGCACTATACCCACTCTACGGCACATTCGGCATAGTATATAAAATAGGAAGGTAAGTAAGAGTCATAAATAAAATGAAGAAAAGTTAAAACTACCTTTTACAGCATGATCAAGATAAACAAGAACATACTCACCATACTCGCCATAACAGGAACCTTAACACTCTCCTCCTGTGGCGACCAACCAGAAATCACCAACCTCGGATACACACCCGAAGCAATCGGTGACAACAACTGGACAAAAGACATCAAGCACGACGAAGGAGGAAAAGACGAACCCACACCAACACCCCCCGAAGGAGAGTCTGACCCGAAAGACCCATACTTCGCCGGCACACCCGTCTCACACTTCAATAAAAACTACGTAGGCACCGTATCAGTAGAAATCGACGGCAACGCACTCCTTCCATCAAGAGAGTCCGTCACCATCATGGCGACAGACGGCACACACATCAATTTCGCACTCAAGAACTTCATCCTCAACGAGGAAGACACACAGGTGCCAGTAGGAACAGTAAGACTACAGGACGTAGAACTCAAAGAAGAAGCTGACGGCACCATCACACTACGCTACGACAAAGACACACAGATCATCCATGGCGACCCAACCATCATCATCGATGGAGAAGAGATTGATGTACCAGAGGATGCATGGCTCGGACCGATGCTGCCACTCATTCCTATTAAACTCGTAGGCACACTCAAGGACGGAGTCATCAACATTGACATCGACATCAATATGGAAGCGACACTCGGACAAATCATAAACGTAAATTTCAATACAAAATAAACAATTCCCTCAACATTGTTAAAATCATTTTTGAATAGTTAAAAATAATAATAAAAAAACGATGAAGAAGATATTCTTTACACTCGCAGCAGCATTCGCTGCACTGACAACAAACGCACAGACACAACTCTACAACAGTGACTTCGAACAGTGGGAGGAAGTGTCCTATACCTCCAAAACCCTTTTCGAGAAGACCCTGAAGTCCGACGAACCACTCCGTTGGAGCTCCTTCCTCGATGCCACCGGCAATCTCAAGAGCATCGGTGCCGCAGTACAGATCTACAAGGACACCGACGTACGACCTGGCTCTGCCGGAACCTATAGCGCACGCATCAAGGCAAACAGCGTCTATGGTGTCGTTGCACAGGGCAACCTTACCAACGGTTGCGTGAACATGGGTAGCATCACAGCCACTGACGCTGCAAACAATTACAACTACATCAACGAAGACCGCGAAGACCAGGCGATGCGCTTCTCCGGTCGTCCGAAGTCACTGAAGGTATGGATGAAAGGCTCATGCCAATACGATGCCAGCATCGCAGTACACCTCGTCACCAAGGGATACTATCAAGACCCTATGGCGAACGAAGATAAGATCACCGCTATCGCTGTCGGCAAAGCTGTCGAGGCTATCGCTGTCACAAACGAATGGACACAGTATGAAGTGAATTTCGAGTATGATGCCGCTGTCAACGATGAACCATACTATGCCCTCGTGACATTCTCCACCAGTGCCACACCTGGCAAGGGCAACAATAACGACGTACTCTATATCGATGACATGGAGATGATCTACCCAGATGCACCAGCATCTCTCATCGGTGACGTCAACAATGATGGCACTGTTAACAAGACAGACGCAGACCTCATCGTTGACCACTACCTCGGTAAGGACGTAGAAATCAACACCGAAAACGCAGATGTCAATAACGACAACAAAATATCCGTTGCCGACGCTAACGAGATAATAAACAAGTAAAAGAAAGAGAATAATAAAACTGGATTACAAAACTCTATACGAGACATGTAATCCAGTTTTCTTTTTACTTAGTTATCTGCACATACAACTGCTCCCCACGCTCGTACGCCTTCAGCACCTGCTCGTTGAGCTCGCCCAGAGCCTTCTTCGATTCGAGCACCTGACCACGCTTCCTGTTCCATCCCACGAGGATGCAACCCTGCGTATCCTTCTTCGTGTTGCCCTCGTACACAAAAGTGTCTGACACCTTTGTGTAAATTTAGTTTTAAGTGTTTTTTTAAACCGTAAAAAAACTTGATATTCAGTATATTATAAGTTACTCTTCAAACACGACAAAAGGTGTGATGCGTTTTAGCATCTCTGGTGTGAAAGAAGAAAGGAATGATAGTTCTTTTACACTGACCAAATGTCCTCTGGTATTACGCAGCCTTATGATATCGCGCGCCTGAACATAGTTTATGAGTGGATGTCGCTCCAGTTCTTTTTGAGTGGCTTTATTTATGTATATGGTAGGAAATGTTTGGGATGCCGTCATATATGTCAATGCTGTTTCAGGGAAGTTGCGAATTGCGAGCAGTTCGTTAACATCCACAAAAGCCTGCCGTCTTTGGCGCAACTCTACAATGTGTCTTGCAAAATAAGATCCTATTCCTGGTATTCTCTTCAGTTCCGTCGTATCTGCAGTGTTTATATCTACCGTTTCGCCAGACTTAAGTTTGTTTGAGACATATCTTGAAACGCCAGAATTACTTTCTGTTGCTGGGTGTTTCTCCGCTTGCTGATAATTATCCTGCTGTTTATCTTCTTTTATAACATCAGCAGCCATAACTTCCTGCTTTATTGTAATATAAGGCTCCAACTGCTTGTATTTCTTCAACGTTAATCCGTAGAGTCTTGCAAAATCGGATTTTTTATAGTATCGTCCGCCTTTGCTGCGATAGCGGTAGATACTTCTTACCTGCCATGGTTTCAAACCAAGACGCAGTAATTGCGTACTATCTGCTGTATTTGGGTCAAAGGGAAACAATTCGCAATTATCATCTGCGGGTATTGATCCATCGTTGGATCCTGGTTGTGCATAATAACGATTATCAGTGTTCCTTTTACTATATGCAGTATCTGTTTTTCGAGATTCCTCTTCACCCTTCGTTGCCAGCAAAGGAATGAGCACCACGCATGCCATAACAACTATTACCAACAGCACTATAGCATCCTTATCGCTTTTGCGATAAAAAAATAAATTACGCAATCCTGACATTAAAACAGACTATAAGTATTATAAGGTTATAGTTTTGACAAAGATTTTACTCCCCCCCTCTTTTCAAGAAATTCTTCCAGGTCTTTTGGGTGGTATGGTATGACGTTGTCTCCTATGATCTTGTTGCCTTCGGGGGTGATGAGGATGTCGTCCTCGATGCGGATGCCTCCAAAGTCCTTGTAGGTCTCCAGGAGTTCGTAGTTGATATAGTCTTTGTGGAGCGCCTGACCTCTCCATAGGTCTATGAGATGGGGGATGAAATAGATGCCGGGTTCTACGGTCATGACAAAGCCCTGCTGCAGGCGCCTGCCACAGCGCAGGCAGTTGAGACCGAACTGCGAAGAGGGGCGTACCTCTTCGTCGAAACCGACATACTGCTGTCCTAGTCCTTTCATGTCGTGGACGTCCATCCCCATCATGTGCCCGAGACCGTGGGGCATGAACATAGCATGGGCTCCGGCGGCAACGGCATCGTCGGTATTGCCCTTCATGAGACCGACCTGCTTGAGATGGTCGGTGAGGATGCGACAAGCTCCGAGGTGCATGTCAAGCCACTTCGTGCCGGGCTTGGCGTTCTGGAGAACCCAGTCATGGGCGGCTACGACGGCATTGTAGATGTCGAGCTGACGGGATGTGAAGGTGCCACTGACAGGTGTGGTGCGCGTATTGTCGGAGCAGTAGTTGTCGCTGGTCTCGGCACCGGCATCGCAGAGCATGAGTCGCCCTGCCTCCAGCTGACGGTAGCTGGGATAGCCGTGCTGTATCTCTCCGTGCATGGAGAGGATAGCCTGGAAGGAGTAGCGGTCGCCGTAGGAATGGGCGATGCCCTCGATGAGTCCGGCGATGTATTTCTCCGTGACTCCGGGACGGCACTCACGCATGGCGGTGGTGTGCATGAGATAGCCTATCTCCGCCGCCTCACGGAGGCGTTCTATCTCCTCAGGCCGCTTGACAGCCCTCATATCGACGACGGCCTTGATAAGGGTGAGCGATGCTCTCTCGCGAGTCTGCAGGGGATGGAAGCCGAGGATGTCGGAGAGCTGTATCATAAGGTCGTGACGGTACTGCGGCAGGAAGTGTATGGGCTGTCCGGACTTCTGCGCACTGCGGAGGCAGTCTGCGAGTGCGCCCATAGGCTTCGAGTGGGCTATGCCGACTTCTGCTGCGAGGTCACTGACGGATGGTACGAAGCCATACCAGATGATATCGTCGATGTCGATGTCGTCGCCGAAGAGCGTTTCGGTATCGTTGTCAACATCGATGACACCGACGAGTGCCTCCCTTGTCTGACCGAAGTAGTAGAGGAAGGTGGAGTCCTGACGGAAGCGGTATGTGTTTGCCGGATAGTTGCAGGGGCTGTCGTTGTTGCCGAAGAGGACGATGAGTCCGCTGCCGACTTTTGTCTTGAGCTCGTTGCGGCGAGAGACGTAAATTTCCTTGCTGAACATCACTTTTTAGTTTTTACACGAATTGTCACAAAATTAACCTTAATCCTTATCCTGCTCCTCGGTCATATCGATTTCGCTGCCTTGGTGGTCTTTGAAGCGGTATTCGAGGAAGGCAAGTTCCTGGGATGCCACGATGCTGATGCCGAAGCCGTACTTCATCTGCCAGCGGCGCTTGAGTGACCAGATGCCCTTGTTGATATATGCAGCTACGAATGGGTGGACATATAGTGTGAAGCGCTTAATGCCGACATTGCGCGAGAGGTGCTCCACCTTGTGCTCAAGGATGTCGGTGAAGAGGATGCTGGACTTGATGGTTCCCTTGCCGAAGCATGTAGGGCACGTCTCCTCGACCTTGACGTTCATAGCAGGACGAACGCGCTGACGTGTGATCTGCATGAGTCCGAACTTCGAGAGCGGCAGGATGTTATGGCGCGCACGGTCCTTCTGCATGTTCTTGCACATGCGCTCGTAGAGAAGCTGGCGATCCTCGGCGACGTTCATATCAATGAAATCGACGATGATGATGCCGCCCATATCACGCAGCCTGAGCTGACGAGCGAGTTCGTCGGCAGCTCCGAGGTTGACATCGAGGGCGTTGGCTTCCTGTCCGTTAACGCCACGAGCACGGTTTCCGCTGTTGACATCGACGACATGCATGGCCTCGGTGTGTTCTATGATGAGGTATGCGCCGTGGGAGTAGTTGACGGTTCTACCGAACCCGGACTTGAGTTGCTTGGTGACGTTGAAGTTGTCGAAGATAGGTACCTTGCCGGTGTATAGCTTGACGATGCCGACGCGTTCAGGGGCTATGAGCTGCACGTAGTCGCGCACCTCGTTGAAGACGGTTTCGTCGTTGACGTAGATATTCTCGTAGGTAGGGTTGAAGAGGTCGCGTAGGAGTGCCACGGCGCGGCTTGTCTCCTCGAAGACGAGCTGTGGGCGCGTGGTGGTCTGCTGCACCTTGCGGAGGGTGTCTTCCCATCGCTTGAGGAGCACCTGCATCTCGGACTCCAGCTCCTCCTGTCGCAGTCCCTCGGCGACGGTTCTTACGATGACTCCGAAGTTAGGCGGCGTGATTTTCTGCACCATCTGCTTGAGACGTGCGCGCTCTGCCCCGTGCTTTATCTTTGAGGAGACGTTGACCTTGTTGCCGAAAGGCATGAGGACGAGATAGCGTCCGGCAAAGGAGAGCTCGCCGGTAAGGCGTGGGCCCTTAGTGGAGATAGGTTCCTTGACGACCTGTACGAGGACGTCGTGGCCTACGGTGAGTGACGAAGCGACGGAGCCCTCCTTCGGCAGGTCGGGGAGACGCATTGCCTTGCTGAAGGGATAGAGGGTCTTGCGGTCGCTCTCCACCTGCTTGATATATTTCTCGTATGAGGAGAACTGCATGCCGAGGTCGAGGTAATGGAGGAAGGCGTCTCTCTCGTAACCAACGTCAACGAAGGAGGCATTGAGTCCCGGCATTATCTTCTTCACCTTTGCTACATAGACGTTGCCGACGGAGAAAGAGGCGGTCTTGGGTTCGGTCTGGTATTCGACGAGTTCCTTGTCTTCAAGGAGTGCTATAGATATTTCTTTCTCTCTAACGTCTATAATTACTTCGCTTGTCATATTGGGTGTTAGGTGGTGGGGAAATGGGAAAGTGGAAAGTGGAAAATGGAAAAAGAGAAAACAGAAAAGGGCAAGAGGAATCCATATGGAATCTTCTCGCCCTATCTCTTTTTTTTGAGTCTTAACGAAAGTCGTCGTGCAAGGTTTACTTGCTCTTATGACGATTCTTTCTCAGTCTCTTTTTACGCTTGTGGGTAGCCATCTTGTGGCCCTTCTTCTTCTTTCCGTTAGGCATAGTTGTAAAAAATTTTATGTTGTTAAAAATCTGTTGTATCGAATTAAAAAAAAAGTTGTCCGCTCGGGTTGTTTCGACGACGAGAGGTATTAGTCCTCAGCCGTAACGTCCTCGCCTACCATACGCTGCTGGAAGCTCTTTGCAGGCTTGAAGCCAGGGAAGTTGTGGGCAGGGATGGTGATGGTGGTGTTCTTTGAGATGTTGCGGGCTGTCTTCTCAGCACGCTTCTTAACTACGAAAGTACCGAAGCCACGGAGATAAACGTTCTCTTCGTTGCACATGGCATCACGGATAACCTTCATCATTGCCTCTACAGTGATAGTAACATCTTTCTTTGCCACGCCTGTTGAAGCGCTAATTTCGTTGATGATATCTGCTTTTGTCATTTCTTTTTTGGGGGTTTATTGACTTATTATTTCAAAATTGCTTGCAAAGTTACAAAAAAAAAATGTCATTATGAAATCTTTTTTGTTTTTTTTGCGCTTTTTGGTGTAATTTCTTGATTTATAGTGATAATTCAGGAGAAAGAGAGGGGTAAAATGGCGTTTATGGTGTCAGCGACGATTGCTTTTGTCTCAGAAGTCATGAT